>NZ_JBVJKF010000008.1:0-326067 GCF_055585365.1 Streptomyces sp. NPDC053432 | reverse complement strand
AGTGCAGTCGCGAGGGTCTCCAGGTTTGTCGTCACAAACGAACCAACGAGACCCTCGCTTTATGCGCCCGAAGACTTCGGACTTACTCGTCTAGGCCTGCTTCGTCCAGCGTTGCGAGGAGTCCCCGTCGCAGCTCGCCGTCAGCAGGCCGGTGGTGCCGGTCATGCCGAGGTCGAGGCAGCCGCCGCCGAGGTCCGACACCAGGCTGCCGCCCGAGCCGCTGTGCCAGAGCCGGCCGATGTCCTGGGAGCAGTCGCCGACGAAGACGGCCTGGTTGAGTCCGTTGGAGTACAGGCAGCTGCCGCTCTGCTTGTTGACGAGCTTGAACCTGCCGTCGGAGCGGGCCTGCACGGTCCACTGGGTGCTCGCGTCCGAGCATTCGGTGAAGCTCGACGACCCGAACACCTGGTTGACGCACTTGCCGTTGCTGCCGTTGCGGTAGCGGATGGTGCCGGAGGCGGGCGGCGGGGCGGCCGAGGTCTTCGGGGCGGTCGGGGGCGGGGGCTGGTTCGAGCCCGCCGAGCTGCCGGTGCCGGCGGAGCCGCCGTTCTGGCTCCCGCCACCGCCGGCTCCGGCGCCGTTCCCGGTTCCCGCGCCCGGACCGGTGCCCGTCCCGGGAGGCGTGCCCGGGCCGCCCGCCCCGCCCTGCGCGTTCTGGGCGCCCTCCTCGGGCCTGCCCTCGGGCGGCGGCTGGGACGCCGAGGCCGGACCGGACGAGCCGCCGGCGGGCGCCGCGCCCGTCGGGTCGGCGGGGGCCGAGGCGGAGGAGCGCGGGGAGGCGTTCGCGCCGGCCTGCGGGGCGGACAGGTTCGGCAGGTACTGGATGGCGAGGGTCGTGCCGCCCGCGACCACGACGACGGGCAGCGCGGCCAGGACGACGCGCACGCGCCGGCGGCGTTCCGGGCGGGCCGGGACGGCCCCGGGCTGGGCGGCGGGCCCGGCCTTCGGCGCCGCCCCCGGCACCGCGTCCGGTTCACGCGGAGGACCGCCGGCCGGCTCCTTACCGGGCCCGTCCGCGGGGGCCTGCCCCGCAGCGGGTCCCGACGGCTCCCGCGGCGCCTTCCCCGACGCCTTCCCCGGCTCCTCCGGCGTTTCCGGGCCGGCCTCCGCGAGCGAGGCCGTCGGTACGTCGACGTCCTGTACGTCCGCCGCGAAGGCGGCCCGCTCCGTCAGCCGCTCGTCGACGGCCGCCGGCCACAGCGGGGCCGTGAAGGGGCCCTGGAGCGCCGCCACTTCGAGGAGTTCCGCGGCCGTGGGGCGGTCCGCCGGGTCCTTGGCGAGGCAGGTCGCGACGAGATCGGCGAGGCCGGGCGCCGCCGCCCGCAGCGGCTCCAGGTCGGGTTCCTCGTGGACGATGCGGTACAGCACGCCGTGCCCCGACTCGTCGCCGAAGGGCGGCATGCCGCTCGCCGCGTACGCCAGGACCGAGCCCAGCGCGAACACGTCGGTGGCCCCGCTCAGCGCCCGCCTCCCCGAGGCCTGTTCGGGTGCCATGTAGGCGGGTGTACCCACGACCATGCCGGTCACGGTCAGCCGGCTCTGCTCGGCGGCCCGGGCGACGCCGAAGTCGATGAGGGTGAGGCCGTCGACGGTCAGCATCACGTTGGACGGCTTGAGGTCCCTGTGCACCATGTCCAGCGCGTGCACCTGCGCCAGGGCGGCCGCGGCCTCCCGCAGCAGCAGCCACAGGGCGTCGGCGGGCAGGGGGCCGCCGTTCAGTTCGAGTGCTTCGCGCAGGGTGAGCCCGGGGACGTACGCCGTGGCGAACCACGGGGGCCGCGCGGAGCGGTCGCTGTCGAGCAGGGGCGCGGTGGCCCCTTCGGGCAGCCGGGCGAGGTTGTCCAGCTCGTGCCCGAAGCGGCGCACGAAGTCCTCGTCCTCGCCGACGACGGAGGCCAGCAGCTGCTTGACGGCGACGTACCGGCCGTCCCGGACCCCGAGGTAGACCCGCCCCATGCCGCCGGCGCCCAGCCGGCCCGCGAGGGGGATCGCTCCGATCCGGCGCGGATCATCCGGCTCCAGCGGCTCGGCGCCGCTCCCCGTCAGCTCTAACACGTCAGCCCCGTCAGGTTCGAAAATCAGTCCCCGGGAATCTACCCGATGGGTTCACTGGGCAACGAGGCCCGGGTGTACGGGACTTGGCGGGCCGGTGTCAGCTGTTGAGCTCCGCGAGCACCCGCAGGGTGTGGGGGTCCGGGGCGGTCAGGAGCAGATCGGTGACCGGGCCCTTGCGCCACAGTTCGAGGCGCTCGGCGATCCGCTCCCGGGGGCCGATCAGCGAGATCTCGTCGGCGAACGCGTCCGGGACGGCCAGCACGGCTTCCTCCTTGCGCCCGGCGAGGAACAGCTCCTGGATGCGGCGGGCCTCTTCCTCGTACCCCATGCGCGCCATGAGGTCGGCGTGGAAGTTGTGCGCCGCGTGTCCCATGCCGCCGATGTAGAAGCCGAGCATCGCCTTCACCGGCAGCAGCCCCTCGGCGACGTCGTCGCACACCTTGGCGCGGGCCATCGGCGCGATCATGAACCCGTCGGGGAGGCCGGCCAGCGAGGCCTGGTAGACGTCCGTGCGGGCCGGCGACCAGTACAGCGGCAGCCAGCCGTCCGCGATCCGGGTGGTCTGCTCGATGTTCTTCGGTCCCTCCGCCCCCAGCAGCAGCGGCAGGTCCGCGCGCAGCGGGTGGGTGATGGGCTTGAGCGGCTTGCCGATGCCGGTGCCGTCGTCGCCGCGGTAGGGATGGTGGTGGAAGCGGCCCTCCAGCGTGACCGGGCCCTCCCGGCGCAGCACCTGCCGGATCACGTCGACGTACTCGCGGGTCGCGGTGAGCGGGCTCGCGGGGAAGGGGCGCCCGTACCAGCCCTCGACGACCTGCGGCCCGGACAGGCCCAGCCCCAGCATCATGCGGCCGCCGGAGAGATGGTCCAGGGTGAGGGCGTGCATGGCGGTGGCGGTCGGGGTGCGGGCGGCCATCTGGGCGATGGCGGTGCCGAGGCGGATCCGCGAGGTGTGCGCGGCGATCCAGGTCAGCGGGGTGAAGGCGTCCGAGCCCCAGGCCTCGGCGGTCCACACCGAGTGGTAGCCGAGGCTCTCGGCCTCGGTGGCGAGGCCGAGGTGGTCCGGGTCGGGGCCGCGCCCCCAGTAGCCGAGTGCGAGTCCGAGGCGCATGTACGGTCCCCTCCGCGCGTGCCGTTCCTGACGGTTAGTCAGGTGACTGTAGGGCAACGGCCCCCCGCCGGGAAGGGCGGGGGGCCGTCGGTACGCGCTCGCGCGACTAGCCGCGCTGGATGCCCGAGGTGTCGTTCAGGACGCCGCGGCGGCCGTCCTGGGTCTGGGCGACCAGCGTGTTGGGGCCGCGCTGCTCGACCGCCAGGTACCAGGTGCCCGGCGCGAGTTCCGCGATCGGGCTCGGGGAGCCGTCCTCGGCGAAGAGGGGGCGGGCCACCGGGACCGCGAACCAGAACGGGGAGAAGTCCGACGCCGGGGGCGGGGTGGCCGTGGCCGCCGGCTGGCCCGCGTCCTGCGGGGTGCCGCCGTAGGGCGGGACGGGCTGCGGGGTGCCGCCGTAGGGCGGGACCGGCTGGCCCTGGCCCTCGGGAGCGCCCGGGTAGCCGTACCCGGCGCCCGGCTGGGGCTGGCCGCCGTACGGCCCGGGGGCGGCGGGGCGGGCGTCCGGCACCAGCTGGCCGGCCAGGGCCGGGACCTTGGCGCCGAACAGGGCCACGCCGGCCAGGGCCAGGGTGGTGAGGAAGGAGAGGATCGCGCCGGGGCCCAGGTCGAGGATGGCCGGGCAGGTGAACAGCGCCCACAGGGCGGACCACGCCGCCGACACGGCGAGCACGGTGCCCCACGCGATCAGCGGCAGCCCCAGGACCTTGCGCTCCGGCTGGACGCGGCCGAAGACGAGCAGTCCGGCCGCGATGAATCCGACCAGGAAGATGGTGGGGAGCGCGAGCCCGCCGCCGTTCCACGCGCTGGGGAGGTCGCCGCCGGTGGCGGAGTAGAAATCGAGGAACGAGGCGATGAACAGCAGCGCCGCTGCTCCGATCACCACGCCGTCGCCTCGAGTGAGGGAGCGGATGTTCACGTCTTAGGTGTCCTTCTCGGTCTCGGTCGTCTCGCGGTGCCGCGGTCGCAGTACGGAGCGGGCGGGCGGCACCATGGTACGGAGGTTCCCCGCGGCGATACGGATCGGGGCGGTGACCAAGTCCCGGCGGGACTCCCGAGAGGGCTACCCGCCGAGGAAGGCCACGATGCCGTCCGCGATGCCCTGGGCCGCCTTCTGGCGCCACTCCGGACTCGTCAGCTGCGCCGCGTCCTTGGCGTCACGCATGTTGCCGCATTCGATGAACACCTTGGGCCTGGTTGAGAGGTTCAGTCCGCCGAGGTCGTCGCGGACGACCAAACCGGTCCCGCTGCCGAGGTAGTTCGCGGGCTCGGATCCGGTGGTCCGGGCGAAGTTCGAGGCGATCCGCTCGCCGAGGATCCGGGAGGGCCCGACGATCGGCGAGGTGTCGGCGTCGCCGCCGCTGACCTTGGCGGGGAGGATGACGTGGTAGCCGCGGTTGCCGGCCGAGACCCCGTCGGCGTGCACGGAGACGACGGCGTCCGCCTTCGCCTCGTTGCCGATGCGGGCGCGTTCGTCGATGCACGGGCCCCAGGGGCGGTCACCCTCGTGGGTGAGGACGACCTTCGCCCCCCGGTCCTCCAGCGCCGCGCGCAGGCGCAGGGAGACGTCGAAGGTGAACTCGGCTTCCATGTAACCGGAGTTCGTGGTGGTGCCGGTGGTGTCGCACTCCTTGAGGTTCGTGCCGATGTCCACCTGCCGGTCGATCTCGTCGGTGTGCTTGAAGTTGCCGGTGTTGTGCCCGGGGTCGACGACGACCGTCTTCCCGGTGAGCGGGCCCTTAACGGGCGCCTTGGCGGGAGCGGAGGCCGCTTCCCCGGCCGGGGCCGCGGGCACGGTGGCCGCCTTCGCGTCGTGCCCGGCCGGCCGGGCGGCACCGGCGGGCCCCGATCCAGGCCCGGACCCCGCTCCGGCTCCGGTCAGGACCTGGGTCAGCACCCACCCGGCCAGGCAGGCCGGGGCGAGTGCGGCGACCCCTACGACCAGGGTGGACCGTCGGGCGTACCAGGGCCGCGCCACGGGCGCGGCCGGGGCCGCGGGGCCGGTGGCGGCGGCGTCGGCGGACTCGGAGGGCTGGGGGCTGTCGTCGTAGCGCACGCGGCGATGCTAGACCGGCAGCCCCGCCCCATCCGTGCTCTGGGCCATTCGAGGGCGCGGTGCGCTTATATGCCCGGTTATGGTCGCCCGATCCCGTTGTGTCCGGGAGATCCGGGTCTCAGATGCCTTCGCCGACGCGGCGCAGTACGCGCAGGGAGTCCGTCACCGAGACCTCCTCGAAGGCGCCCGAGGCGAGGGCGCGCAGGTAGATCCGGTACGGGGCCTGGCCGCCGTCGGCCGGGTCGGGGAAGACGTCGTGGATGACGAGCGTCCCGCCCACGGCCACGTGCGGGGCCCAGCCCTCGTAGTCGCCGGTCGCGTGCTCGTCGGTGTGGCCGCCGTCGATGAAGACGAACCCGAGCGGGCCGCCCCAGGCCTTCGCGACCTGCGGGGAGCGCCCCACGATCGCGATGACGTGCTCCTCCAGCCCCGCCCTGTGCAGGGTGCGGCGGAAGGTGGGCAGGGTGTCCATCAGCCCGATCTCCGGGTCGACGACCGTCGGGTCGTGGTACTCCCAGCCGGGCTGCTGCTCCTCGCTGCCCCGGTGGTGGTCGACGGTGATCGCCGCCACCCCGGCCTCGCGGGCCGCGTCGGCCAGCAGGATCGTGGAGCGCCCGCAGTACGTCCCGACCTCCAGCAGCGGCAGCCCGAGCGCGGCGGCCGACGCCGCGGCCTCGTACAGGGCGAGGCCTTCCCGTACGGGCATGAACCCCTTGGCGGCCTCGAAGGCGGCGAGGGTCTCCGGCTTGGGGGTGGCGGCCATGGGTCCTCCGGGGTAGGTCGGTGTGGCGGCCCATGGTGCCTTACCCGCTGGTAGGACACCATGCCGGGGTGGCGACCTGCGGGCGGCCCGCCGCCGGCCCGGGCGCGTACGGGGCGCGCGGGCCGGGTGCGCCGGCCGAGCCGGCCGAGCCGGCCGAGCCGGCCGGACCCGTCGCGGAACACGTCCATCTGACCTTCCGTCAGAATGGAACGTGTTCTACTCTGCCGCGCATGGGCATCGGAATCACAGCGGAACAGCGGGAGTTGGCCGAAGCCGTGCGCGGCTGGGTGGCGCGGACCGTCCCTCCCGAAGAGGTGCGCAAGCTGCTCGACACCCCGCCGCAGACCGGGACGCGGCCCGCCTACTGGGACGCGATGGGCGCGCAGGGCCTGCTGGAGCCGCACCTGGAGGGCGGCACCCTGCTCGACCTCGCCGTCGTCGTCGAGGAGGCCGCCCGGGGCGCGCTGCCCGGGGCGTACCTGCCGAGCGCGCTGGCGTCCCTCCTGCTGGACCGGGCCGGCGCCGAGCCGCCGGCCGGGCGGGTCGGGGCGGTCGCGCTCGGCCCCGGGACCCTGACGGCCGTCGCCGTCGAGGGCGGCGGATACCTGCTCGACGGGCTCGCGCCGCCCGTGCTCGGCGCCGGCGAGGCCGACCTCGTCCTGCTCGCCGCCGAGGCCGCCCACGGCACCCGCTGGTTCGCCGTGGACGCCGCCGCGCTGGACGTCCGTACGCACGAGAGCGCCGACCCCACCCGCCCCACCGCCGAGGTGCACGCGCGCGGGGTCACCGTCGGCGCCGACCGGGTGCTGGAGCTGGACGCCGCCCTCGTACGCGACCTGGCCTGCACGCTCTTCGCCGCCGACGCCTGCGGCACCGCCGCCTGGGCCCTGCACACCGCCGCCTCGTACGCGAAGGTACGCGAGCAGTTCGGCCGGCCCATCGGGCGGTTCCAGGGCGTCAAGCACCTGTGCGCCGACATGCTCGTCCGCCTGGAGCAGGCCCGGGCCCTGGCCTGGGACGCCGCGAACGCGATGGACGAGCCCGCGGACGTACGCTCCCTGGTCGCCGCGCTCGCCGCGGGCACGGCGCTGGACGCCGCCTATTCCTGCGCCAAGGACTGCATCCAGATCCTCGGCGGCATCGGCTTCACCTGGGAACACGACGCCCACATCTATCTGCGGCGGGCGGTCGTCGCCCGCCAGCTGCTCGGCTCCGGCGACGGCCACCGCATCCGGGCCGTACGCCTCGCCGCGGGGGGCGCCCGGCGCGAACTGCGCCTCGAACTCCCCCCGGAGGCGGAGGAGTACCGGGCGCGGGCCCGCACCGCCATCGGGGACGCGCGCGGCCTCGACCCGGCCGCGGCCCGACGGATCCTGGCCCCGACCGGCTACGCGGCCCCCTACCTCCCGCCGCCCTACGGGCTCGGCGCCGGCCCCGTCGAGCAGCTCGTCGTCCAGCAGGAGATGCGGGCGGCCGGGGTCAGGGTCGCCGACCTCGGCATCGCCACCTGGGTCGTGCCCTCGCTCCTCGCCTACGGCACCGACGCGCAGCGGGAGGCGTACGCGCTGCCCACCCTGCGCGGGGAGCTCACCTGGTGCCAGCTCTTCTCCGAGCCCGGGGCCGGCTCCGACCTCGCCTCACTGCGCACCAGGGCGGAACGCACCGAGGACGGCGGCTGGAGGATCAACGGGCAGAAGGTGTGGACGAGTTCGGCGCAGACCGCCGACTACGGCATCCTGCTGGCCCGCACCGACCCCGACGCCCCCAAGCACAAGGGGCTCGGCTACTTCGTCGTCGACATGAAGAACACCCCCGGCATCGACGTCCGCCCCCTCAAGGAGATCACCGGCGAAGCACTCTTCAACGAGGTCTGGTTCGACGACGCGGTCCTCCCCGCCGACGCACTGGTCGGCGCGGCCGACGGCGGCTGGAAGGTCGCCCGCAACACCCTCGGCAACGAACGCGTCCACATGGCCGGCCTGATGAGCTTCGACAGCGGCCTCGAAGCCCTCATCGCCCGCTCCGCCGACCTCGACGGCGCCCACCGCGCCCGCATCGGGGCCCTGGCCGCCGAGGCGCACGCACTGGCCTGCATCGGGCTGCGCACCACCCTCCAGCAGGTGTCGGGGCTGGAGCCGGGCGCGGGTGCTTCCGTACGCAAGCTCGTCCAGACCCCGCACCAGCAGCGGACCGCCGAGCTCACCCTCGAACTGCTGGGCCCGGCCGGCGCCGTACGGGAGGGTGCGGGGGAGCGGGCGGTGCACGGGATGCTCATGTCCCGCTGCCTGACCATCGCCGGGGGCACCACGCAGGTCCAGCTCAACGTCGTCGCCGAGCGGATCCTCGGCCTTCCCAGGGACTGAAGGGCATCACAGACATGAAGTCGTACATCGTGGGCGTCGGCATGACCAAATTCGAGAAGCCGGAGTCGCGGGACTGGCAGTACTGGGACATGGCGAAGGAGGCCGGGAGCGCGGCCCTGGCGGACGCGGGGGTGGACTACGGCCTGGTCGAGCAGGTGCCGGTGGGGTACTGCTTCCAGGCCTCGACGGCCGGCCAGCGGGCGGCGTACGAGCTGGGGCTGAGCGGAGTCCCGGTCTACAACGTGAACAACAACTGCGCGACCGGGTCGACGGCGCTGATGATGGCGCGGCAGTTCGTGGAGGGCGGCATCAACGACTGCGTCCTCGCCCTCGGCTTCGAGAAGATGAAGCGCGGCGCGCTGGGCGGCGGCGCGGACGCAGGCGCTGGTGATTCCTTCAAGACCTCGCCGGTGGCCCGGCACTACGGGATCATGGCGGCCGGGCACGGCTTCGAGATGTCCCCGCCCACCGCGCAGATCTTCGGCAACGCGGCGCGCGAGCACATGGAGCGGTACGGGACCACGGCCGCGCAGCTGGCGGCGGTCGGCGCCAAGAACCACAGGCACTCGGCGAACAATCCGAACGCGCAGTTCCAGGACGTGTACTCGGTCGAGGAGATCCTGGCGGCGAAGGAGATCCACTCCCCGCTGACCAAGCTCCAGTGCTCGCCGACCTCGGACGGCGCGGCGGCGGCGCTGGTGGTCTCCGAACGGTTCGTCGTCCGGCACGGGCTGCACGACAAGGCGGTGGAGATCGTCGCCCAGTCGATGACGACGGACACGGAGGCGTCCTTCTCCTCGGGCTCGTGCATCGACGTCGTCGGCAGGCCGATGTCGGCGGCGGCGGGGCGGCAGGTCTTCGAGGCGTCGGGGCTGGGCATCGAGGACGTGGACGTGATCGAGCTGCACGACTGCTTCTCCATCAACGAACTGCTCACGTACGAGGCGCTCGGCATGTGCGAGGAGGGTGCCTCCGGGAAGCTGGTGGAGTCGGGCGCGACGACGTACGGCGGGCGGTGGGTGGTCAACCCCTCCGGCGGGCTGATCTCCAAGGGCCACCCGCTCGGCGCGACGGGGCTGGCGCAGGCGGCGGAACTGGTGTGGCAGCTCCGCGGCCAGGCCGGCGCCCGTCAGGTGCCCGGGGCCGGGGTGGGCCTCGCCCACAACATCGGCCTGGGCGGCGCGGCGGTGGTCACCCTCCTCCGCAAGTAGCGGCCCGGCCGGGGCGCGGCCCCCGGGGCTCCGCCCCGCACCCCGCGCCTCAAACGCCGGCGAGGCTGGATTCTGCCCCCGCTCGCCGTCCGGCGCGGCCACCGACACGGCGCTCCGCGCCCGCGCCCCGAACGCCGGCGGGCAGAAATCAGCCCCTCCGGCGTTTGAGGAGCGGGGTCCGGGGCGGAGCCCCGGCAACGGCGCCGCACTTGCGCACTCACGGGCGGAAGACGCCGCGCCAGGTCCACCCCGCCGCCAGGACCGCGTCGCGCAACGGCGCCTTCACCCGCGCGGAGCTGAAGGACGACTCCTTCTCGACGCGGCGGCGGCCGTCCGGGCCCCGTTCGATCGTCCACTGCCCGGAGACGGACGTCACCGGTCCGCGGGAGTACTTCAGGCCCTGCCCCCCGCCCCACGACCGTTCCCCCGGCTCCAGCGCCTCCCACTGCTCGTCGAGCGCCCGGACCTCCCGCGCCGCCGGGACCAGGCGCAGCCGGGTCTGGCCGCGCCGGGGGTGCCAGGGGCCCTCGGGGATCCGCCACACCGCCACCAGGTCGGCGCGCTCCTTCGGGGTGCCCTCGCGCAGGACGAACGGCGCGTCCGGGCCGGCGAGCGCGAGCAGCGCGGCCCGGACCTCCGCGGCGGGCAGGGGTACGACACCGCTGTCGGGGCGCCGCGTACCGGTCAACTTGTCGAAAAGGCCCATCGGGCCAAGCTATCGCCCCGCCTTCACCAACTCGCACCGGCCGTCGACGCATTCGCGCTGCAGCCGCCCCCGCGAGAGGGTCTGGGCCAGCCCGATCGCCCAGCACATCGGGCACCCGCGCAGGGCGAGCAGGCCCACGGGTGCGAGGAGCAGGGCCACCGGGCCCACGAGCGGGAGGAGGGCGAGGGCGCCGATCAGGGAGCCGAAGCCGATCGCGCCCCGCACCACGTGCCGTGTCAGGGTGGCGCTCGCGAAGTCGTCGCCGTCAGTGATCCGTGTGGTCATGGCTGCCTCCGGGAGCCGTGTGCAGGGCGAGCTGCACCGCCGCGCGGGCGCGGTGCAGCCGGGACTTCATCGCCGGGGTGCTGAGCCCCAGCGCATCGGCGGTCGCGCGGCCGCTCAGGCCCTGAACGTCCCGCATGATCAGCACCCTCCGCTGGTCCTCGGGCAGCGCGGCCACCGCCGCCGCCACCCGGGCCGCCTCCAGGCGCAGCACCACCTCGTCCTCGGCGGACATCGCCCGCTCCTCCGGCGCCGACCCGGGCCCCCGGGGGATCGCGGAGCGGGCCCGCCGCAGGCACTCGTTGCGGACGATGCGGAACATCCACGACGCCAGGGCCCCCGAAGCCCGCAGCATCCCGATCTTGCGGTACAGGATGATCAGCGCTTCCTGGGCCGCGTCCTCGGCGTCCTCGGGCGAGGCGCACAGCGTGTGGGCGAAGCGGCGTACGTGCGGGTGCGAGCCGGACACCAGCGCGGTGATCGACTCGACGTCGCCGCGCTGCGCGGCCGCGACCAGCGTCGCGCCCGGCCAGGACGGGTCAGCCACGGGCCCGGCCCCGCTTGCGCAGGACGACGGCCGTGCAGGTGCAGAGCAGTACGAGGGCGACGGCTCCGGCGATGACGTAGATCACTGCGACCTCCAGGTCGTGCATGTCGGTACCGATCGTGTCGTCGGTACGCACACAAGAGGCGGGAGGGCCGGAAAAGGATTCACCCCAGGACCGGATCGATCACCGTCTCGCCCATCGAGGCCCGCCGGACGGAGTCGGCCAGCTCCTCCAGCGGACCGTCCCGCAGCACCAGGCCCGCCGCGCCGGCGGCGAGCACCGCTTCGGCCAGGCCCGGGTGGGCCGAGCCCGTCATGACCAGGACCCGGCACTCCGGGTCCTCCGCGAGGAGGGCCTCCACCGTGGCGACCTCCTCCACCAGTGCCACCGCCGGTCGCGCCGTCAGGTCCCGTACGACCTCGATGTCCGGCTGGAGGCCGAGGCGCAGCGCCAGGGCCGGATCCGGGGGATCCAGCAGGACCCGCAGGGACCGGACGGGGCGGTGGTTCACGGGCATTTCGCTCACGCCGGAAGAGTAACTGACGTGGAGTCAGCAGATGGGGTCAGCGCTCTTCCCAACTGCTGGGGCGTGCGTTATACATTCCCTCACCGGTCCTAGAACGCGTTCTAAAACCGGTCCGCATGCGACCTCGGTGCGGCCGACGGTGCGGACGGCCGCACCGAGGTCTTCCAGGAAGAGCCAAGAACAGGGAGCAGCATCCTCATGCCGATCGATGCCGCCAGGGCCCTCGCCGCCGACCCCCGCAAGGGAGACATCGGCTGGGACCACAAGGACGTCCAGCTCTACCACCTCGGCCTCGGCGCGGGCGCCGCGCGCGGCGGGCAGAGCCTGGCGACCGACCCCGACGAGCTGCGCTACACCCTCGAATCCAAGCTGCACGTGCTGCCCAGCTTCGCGACCGTCGCCGGCGCCGGGATGGCCATGCTGGGCGGCCTGTCCGCCCCCGGCATCGACGTCAACCTCGCCATGGTCCTGCACGGCGGCCACTCCATCCAGCTGCACCGGCCCATCCCCGTCAAGGGGCAGGCCACCTCCACATCCAAGGTCGCCGCCGTCTACGACAAGGGCAAGGCCGCCGTCATCGTGCTGCGCTCGGAGGTCGAGGACGCCGACGGTCCGCTGTGGACGAGCGACGCGCAGATCTTCGTACGGGGCGAGGGCGGATTCGGCGGCGAGCGCGGGCCCTCCGCCAAGGAGGAACTGCCCGGGCGCGCGCCCGACCGCGTCGAGGAGCGGCACATCCGGGACGACCAGGCGCTGCTCTACCGGCTCTCCGGCGACTGGAACCCGCTCCACGCCGACCCCGAGTTTGCCAAGCTGGGCGGCTTCGACAAGCCCATCCTGCACGGCCTCTGCTCGTACGGGATGACCCTCAAGGCCGTCGTCGACACGGCGCTGGGCGGGGACGTCTCCCGCGTCCGCGCCTACCGCACGCGATTCGCCGGGATCGTCTTCCCGGGCGAGACACTGCGGATGCGGATGTGGCAGGAGCCGGGCCGGGTCCTGGTGTCGGTGACCGCCGCCGAACGGGACGACGCGCCGGTCCTCGCCGACACCGTCGTCGAACACGCGTAGTCCAGACCCTGTGGAAGGAGCCGCACCGTGCGCGCAGCACTGCAGAGCGAGATAGGCCAGGACAAGCTCGAGGTCGTCGACGACATGGAGGCCGTGGGCTTCGGCCCCGGCAAGGTCAGGATCCGCATCAAGGCCACCGGCCTGTGCCACTCGGACCTGTCCGCGATGAGCGGCGTACTGCCCCAGCCCGCCCCCTTCATCCCCGGCCACGAGGGCTCCGGTGTGATCGTGGACGTCGGCGACGGGGTCACCGGCCACAGCATCGGCGACCGCGTCCTCGTCTGCTGGCTGCCGCCGTGCGGCCACTGCCCCGCCTGCAGGCGGGGCCAGGGCCACCTGTGCCTGGAGGCCTTCGGGAACGTGGCCACCCCCAACTTCAAGCGGGCGGCCACCGACATCTTCGGCTTCGCCGGCACCGGCACCTTCTCCGAGGAGATGGTCGTACCGGCCGCCTGCGCCATCCCGATCCCCGACGACGTGCCCTTCGACATCGCCGCCCTCATCGGCTGCGGGGTCACCACCGGACTCGGCGCGGCCATCAACACCGCCAAGGTCGAGGCCGGCGCCTCGGTCGCCGTCATCGGCTGCGGCGGCGTCGGCATCTCCGTCATCCAGGGCGCCAAGGTCCAGGGCGCGGCGCAGATCATCGCCGTCGACCCGGTGGAGTCCCGGCGCGAGGCGGCGCTGAGGTTCGGGGCGACGGAGGCCGTCGCACCCGACGCCTTCGACGACGCCAAGAACCGCATCACCGGCGGCGAGGGCTTCGACTACGTCTTCGAGGTCGTCGGCAAGTCCGCCACCGCGCAGACCGCCTACAAGATGACCCGGCGCGGCGGCAGCGTCGTCATCGTCGGCGCGGGCGCGCTCGACGACACCTACCAGGTCGACATGTTCTCGCTCTTCTTCGACGAGAAGAAGATCCTGCCGTCGATGTACGGCGGCGGGGACGTGCTCCGCTCCTACGAGCGCACCATCGCCCTGTGGCGGGCCGGCCGGGTGGACCTGGAGAGCCTGATCACCCACCGGGTGGCGCTCGCCGAGATCAACGACGCCCTGGACCAGATGCGCACCGGTGTCGCCCTGCGCACCTGCATCGAAATCTGACCCGCCCCACCCGTTCTGCCAACTCCGAGGGGAACCGTACGGATGTCACTGCCACTTGAGGGACTCTCCGCCATCGTCACGGGCGCGGGCCGCGGGCTCGGCCGGGCCGAGGCGATCGAGCTCGCGCGGCTCGGTGCGAGTGTGGTCGTCAACGACTTCGGGCAGCCGGGCCGTGACGGCTCCGGGGAGGCCTCGGCCGCCCCGGCGGAGGAGGTGGCCGAGGAGATCCGCGCGGCGGGCGGCCGGGCGGTGGCGCACCTGGGCGACGTGGCCGACTTCGAGCAGGCCCGCGAGCTGGTCGACCTGGCGGTGAGCAGCTTCGGGAAGCTCGACGTCCTCGTCAACAACGCGGGGATCCTGCGCGACCGGATGGTCTTCTCGATGTCGGAGGACGAGTGGGACTCGGTGATCCGGGTCCACCTCAAGGGCCACTTCAACACCACGCACTTCGCGTCCGTGCACTGGCGCGAGCGGTCGAAGGCGGCGGGCGGCCCGGTCTACGGCCGGATCGTCAACACCTCCTCCGAGGCCTTCCTCGGCGGCTCGGCCGGCCAGCCGAACTACGCGGCGGCCAAGGGCGGCATCGTGGGCCTGACCACGTCCACCGCCCTGGCCCTCGCGAAGTACGGGGTGACCGCCAACGCCATCTGCCCGCGTGCCCGGACCCGGATGACCGAGGACGTCTTCGCCGGCTTCCAGGTCCCGGAGGAGGGCAAGCTCGACGCCCTGGCCCCCGAGCACGTCGCCCCGCTCGTCGGATACCTGGCCTCACCGGCCTCGGCGAAGGCCAACGGCCAGCTGTTCGTCGTGCACGGCGGGATCGTGGTCGTGATGGAACGCCCCAAGGTGGCGGCCAAGTTCGACACCTCGAAGGAGGTCTTCTCCTTCGAGGAGCTGGACGAGCTGCTCACCCCGCACTACGACTCCCGCCCCGCGAACGAAACCTTCGCCGCGACCGAGGTCCTCGGCCTCAAGCACGGCTAGCAGGCCGCCCCGCCGTGGCTCCGGAGCGCCCAGGGGGCTACAGCGGGGCCTGCTGCAACGGCACGGGACGCGGCGCGGCCGCCGGCGGCGGCGGGTCCAGGTGGACCGGCGGGGGAGGGGCGGGCGGCAGGGCCATCCCGAGGATTCCGCAGGGCGCCTGCGGCGTCGCGTACGGCAGGTGCAGGCGGCCCTCCGCCGTCCACAGGCCCGTGCCGCCGAGCCAGCCGGCCGGGCCGGCCAGCCGGAAGACGTGCCGGTCGGCGGGGCGCCACAGGGCGAGCCCGGCCCGGCCCACCCGCAGCGCGACCCCGCAGCCCTCCGGCATCAGGACCTGGCCCGGCTGCACCGCGAACGGGGTCGCCTCCTCGTCCAGCCGGAGGCACTCCGGGAAGCGCACCGGACGGGTGCTGCCCAGCACCCCCCACCCCAGGCGGGGTTCGCCCGGGGCGTCGGAGCGGATCAGCAGCAGTCCGCTGTCCGGGTCGGCCAGCAGCAGCCGGTCCTCGCTGTCGTCGGTGATCTGCAGCAGCGGGGAGACCTCGCCACCCCGCCCCAGGTCCACGGCGACAGCCTTGACGGTGCCCTCCAGCTCCCGGTCCAGGGCCAGCATCCGGCCCGCCCGGTCCAGCCAGACCCCGCCGGAACACCGTCCGGGAACGCTCGCCACCGGGGCGAAGGGGCCGCCCGCGACCTGCCACACCGTCGTCCCGGTGTCCGTCACGGCCAGGGCGAAGGCGGCGAGGCCGTCCGGGCACGGCGCGAGCAGCCGGACCCGCAGCCCCTCCCGCGCCTCCACTGTTCCGAGCTGGAGCTCCCCGGTCCGGGGCCCGGCCTCGGCCCCCGTCGGGTACAGCAGCGCGAAGGAGTGCCGCTCCGCGACCCGGCGGTGGATCAGCACCCGCCCGTCGGTCAGCGCGAGCACCTCGCTGTCGGCCTCCTCGGGCTGCGCGAGCGGCAGCGGCACCGCATAGGCCTCGGACCCCGACAGGGTCCAGCGCTCGGCGTAGTACGCCTCGCCCTCTCCGGCGAGCCGGGCGGCGTACGTACCGTCCACGGTGATCGTGAACGGAGCCGTGGTCGTCACATCGATGGCACAGACAGTCATCTGGGCCCTCACCTCCGATGAGGAAGCTAGTTTTCGCACTTCGAGCCGAACAACACCGCCAACTCCGCTTCACACATACGGGTGTCCGGTCGGCGATTCGCCAGTGGCGGAGGGGATGGTTGTGCTGTGCCACGTGCCGGGAACCGCCCCCGCCGGCGGGGGCCGGGCGGAGCCCCGCGAGCGCCGGCAGCAGGTCGGCCGGGCCCGGGAGGCGGTTCTCCTGACAGGGACGGTCGCCCCGGACGGTAGCCTTGGCCCGTGCCCCGTCTCTCTGAAGTCATCGCCGCGCTGGACGCTCTCTGGCCCCCCTCGCGGGCCGAGCAGTGGGATGCCGTCGGCACCGTCTGCGGCGACCCCGTTGCCGAGGTCTCCCGGGTGCTGTTCGCCGTGGACCCCGTACAGCAGATCGTCGACGAGGCGGTCGAGCTGGGCGCCGACCTGGTCGTCACCCACCACCCCCTCTACCTGCGCGGCACCACCACCGTCGAAGCCGGCACCTTCAAGGGCCGCGTCGTGCACACGCTGATCAAGAACGACATCGCGCTGCACGTCGCCCACACCAACGCCGACACCGCCGACCCCGGAGTCTCCGACGCCCTCGCCGGCGCCCTGGACCTGCGGATCACCGGCCCGCTCGTGCCCGACCCGACCGACCCCAACGGCCGCCGGGGCCTGGGCCGGCTCTGCGAACTGGACCACCCCGAGACCCTGCGCGAGTTCGCCGCCCGCGCGGCGGCCTGGCTGCCGCACACCGCGCAGGGCATCCGCGTCGCGGGCGACCCCGACGCGGTCATCCGTACCGTCGCCGTCAGCGGCGGCTCCGGCGACAGCCTCTTCGCGCAGGTCCGCGCCGCGGGAGTGGACGCGTTCCTCACCGCCGACCTGCGCCACCACCCGGTGTCCGAGGCCCGTGAGCAGAGCCCGCTCGCCCTGATCGACGCCGCCCACTGGGCCACCGAATGGCCCTGGTGCGAGCAGGCCGCCGCGCAACTCGACGCGATCTCCGAGCGCAACGCCTGGGGCCTGCGGACCCACGTCTCGCGCACGGTCACCGACCCCTGGACGGCGCACGCGCCGTCCGCCACCTCCCCTTCTACCTCTGGAGCCCCCAACTGAACGCCGAGCCCGCCGACCAGATCCGACTTCTCGACATCCAGGCCCTGGACGTCCGGCTGTCTCAGCTCGCCCACAAGCGCAAGTCGCTGCCGGAGCACGCCGAGGTCGACTCGCTGACCAAGGACCTCACCCAGCAGCGCGACCTGCTCGTCGCCGCGCAGACGCAGGCGAGCGACGCGGCCCGCGAGCAGACCAAGGCGGAGCAGGACGTGGACCAGGTGCGCCAGCGCGCCGCCCGCGACCAGGCGCGACTGGACTCCGGCGTCGGCGTCTCGGCCCGTGACCTGGCCAACCTGCAGAGCGAGGTCGTCTCCCTCGCCAAGCGCCAGGCCGACCTGGAGGACGTCGTCCTGGAGGTCATGGAGCGCCTGGAGGGCGCGCAGGAGCGCGTCACCGAGCTCACCGAGCGGGTCTCCGCCCTCGAAGCCAAGCTCGCGGACGCCACCGCCCGCCGTGACGCCGCGACCGCCGAGCTCGACACCGAGGCCGACAGGATCACCAAGGACCGCGAGGTCATCGTCGGCTCGATGCCGGCCGACCTGATGGCCCTGTACGAGAAGATCCGCGTCAAGCAGGGCGGGGTCGGTGCCGCGCGCCTGTACCAGCGCCGCTGCGAGGGCTGCCGTCTGGAGCTCGACATGGCCGAGGTCAACGAGATCAAGGCCGCGGCCCGCGACCAGGTCGTGCGGCACGACAACTGCGGCCGCATCCTGGTCCGTACGGCGGACTCGGGCATCTGATGCAGCGGCCTGTCCGGTTCGTCGTGGAGGCGGACGGCGGCTCCCGGGGCAACCCGGGGCCCGCCGGTTACGGAGCGGTCGTCCTCGACCCGGCGACGGGGGAGACGCTGGCCGAGCGCGCCGCGTTCATCGGCGTCGCGACGAACAACGTCGCGGAGTACAAGGGCCTGATCGCCGGGCTCAAGGCCGCCCGTGAGCTGTCCCCCGACGCGCAGGTGCAGGTCCGGATGGACTCCAAGCTCGTCGTCGAGCAGATGTCGGGCCGCTGGAAGATCAAGCACCCGGACATGCGGCCGCTGGCGGCGGAGGCGGCGACGATCCTGCCCGCCTCCCAGGTGACGTACGAGTGGATCCCGCGCGAGCGGAACAGGCACGCGGACCGGCTCGCCAACGAGGCGATGGACGCGGGCAAGCGCGGCCGCCAGTGGGAGCCGTCGGCCTCCACCGCCGTCTTCTCGGCCCCGTCGGGCCCGCCGGGCGACGCTGCCGCGGGCGCGGCGGCGGCGCGCGCGGCCCTCGCCTCCGGCCGTGCGCGGACCGCCGGCCCGGAGGCCGAGGCGGCACGCGGCATCGCGACCGGGGCGGCCACCTCCGGCGGGGGTGCGCCGACCACCGGCCCGGAGGCCGAGGCCGCGCGTGGGATCGCGACCGGTCCGGTCGCTTCCGGCGGGGGTGTACGGACCACCGGCCCGGAGGCCGAGGCCGCGCGTGGGGTCGCGACCGGTCCGGTCGCTTCCGGTGGGGATGCGCCGATCGCGGGCCCGGAGGCCGAAGCGGCACGCGGGATCGCGGCCGCACCGGTCGCCTCCGGCGGCGGCACGCGCGGCCGCGCGACGGCTGCGGCCGCCTCCGGCTCGGTACGCGCCTCGGCCGAGCGGGTGCAGGAAGCCGCCGACGTGCTGTTCACGGACGGACGGGCCCTTCCCGAGGCCCAGGCCATGCTGGAGCCCTGCCTCGACTCCGACGCCCCCGAGACCTCGGCCGTGGCCGCGGCGACCCCCGGCTGGGGCCCGGACATGGGGGCCCCGGCCACCTTCGTGCTCCTGCGCCACGGCGAGACCGCGCTCACCCCGCAGAAGCGGTTCTCGGGGAGCGGCGGCAGCGACCCGGAGCTGTCCGAGGCCGGCCGCAGGCAGGCCGCCGCGGTGGCCGAGGCACTCGCCGCCCGCGGCACGATCCAGACGGTCATCAGCTCTCCGCTGCGCCGCTGCCGCGAGACCGCGCAGGCGGTCGCCACCCGCCTCGGCCTCACCGTGACCGTCGAAGACGGCCTGCGCGAGGTGGACTTCGGTGCCTGGGAGGGCCTGACCTTCGCCGAGGTGCAGGAGCACTTCCCGGACGACCTCCAGGCCTGGCTGGACTCCCCGAGGGCGGCCCCCACGGGCGGCGGCGAAAGCTTCGCGGCGGCCACCCGGCGGATCTCCGCCACCCGTGACCGGCTGCTGGCCGCCCACGCCGGCCGCACGGTGCTGCTGGTCACGCACGTGACCCCGGTCAAGATCCTGGTACGCCTCGCCCTGGGTGCCCCGCCGGAGGCCCTGTTCCGCATGGAACTCTCCGCGGCGTCGCTCTCGGCGGTGGCCTACTACGCCGACGGCAACGCCTCGGTCCGCCTCCTGAACGACACCGCGCACCTGCGGTAGCCGCTCCGCTCCGGTCAGGGCGCGGGCCGGGGCCGGCCCAGGGCCTCCACCGCCCGGTCCAGGGCACGGGCCATGTTCCGTGCCTCGGCCCGGGCGGACTGGACGGCGCCGCGCGCCTGGCGCGGCTGCGGGCCGGGCCGTCCCGCGTCGGGAGCGTCCCAATCGGCGTCGTCACGCCGTGCGATGTGGTGCTCCAGATGGCGCAGGGCGTCTTCGAGGTGACGGGCGAGGTGGAGCAGGCTCCCGGTCACGGTGGCGATCTCGTCGGGGCTCGCGTACGCGGTCCGCGGGTCGGCGGTGGCCGCACCCAGCTCGCGTATGTGCGCGGCGGCCGCGGCGGCCGCCTCGGTGACGGTGGGGCGATCTGTCATGAGGGCGAGCGTGCCCCAAGTCGCGGCCCGCGGGAAGACGTCTGCACGCGCGGGCGGCGCGGGGCGGGCGGGGCCGTGGGAGTGAGGGCGGTGAGCGGGCCACCCGCCGACGTGGGGGGTCGCCGAGGTCGACCGTCGCCGCACGCCGGCGCGCTGCGGACGGATCAGCGGCTGACCGCTCGCAGTGGCGGACCGGTGGCCGGAGCGGACCGGTGGCCGGGGCGGGCGCCGGCCAGAGGGTGTGGCCGCTCCAGTCCCGAACGGAGTGGGAGCGGCAGACGAGCCGGCCTGTACGCCGGGTTCTGTCACCCGGTGACCTCGCGGTCGCCGGGGAGACGGCCATCCATCTAGGACCGGTGTTGCCACCGGCCTCGTGCGGTCTACCCGCGAACTCGGGCGAGCAGCCCTCGATCGTCCGCGCAGACCCGTCCGGGGACGGATCCTCTTGACCTTGCTCCGGGTGGGGTTTACCTAGCCGCCTGAGTCACCTCAGCCGCTGGTGGTCTCTTACACCACCGTTTCACCCTTACCGAGGGCCGAAGCCCCCGGCGGTCTGTTTTCTGTGGCACTGTCCCGCGGGTCACCCCGGGTGGGCGTTACCCACCACCCTGCTCTGTGGAGCCCGGACGTTCCTCGGCGGGATCCGGGGATCCCGACGCGGCCGCCCGGCCGACTCGTCTGCCGTGCGAGCCATGTTACCCGGGGCGGACGTCGCGCTTGACCTTGCCGCAGCGGCAGGGTTTCTACTGGGCCCATGCGGATCGGAGAGATCGCCGCGCTCGTCGGGGTCACCACCCGGGCGATCCGGCACTACCACCATGTCGGGCTGGTCCCGGAACCGGAGCGGCGGCCCAACGGCTACCGGGCCTACGGGGTCCGCGACGCCGTCCTGCTGGCCCGGGTGCGCCGGCTCACCGAGCTCGGGCTGAGCCTCGACGAGGTGCGGGACGTCCTCGCCGACGACGCGGGGCGCGAACTGGCCGACGTACTG
The DNA here is from genome assembly GCF_055585365.1 of Streptomyces sp. NPDC053432. Lineage (NCBI taxonomy): Bacteria > Bacillati > Actinomycetota > Actinomycetes > Kitasatosporales > Streptomycetaceae > Streptomyces > Streptomyces sp. NPDC053432. The sequence continues at coordinate 305,324 of NZ_JBVJKF010000008.1, read as the reverse complement.
GAGGAACTGGACGCCGACCTGGCCCGCCAGCAGGCCGGACTCGCCGAGCGCAGGCGGCGGCTCGCCGTGCTGCTGGCCGCCGGGCCCGGGGAGGCCGAGCCGCTGTCGCCCGGGCTCGCCGCGCTGCTGGCGAAGGCACCGCGGACGGCTTCGCGTTCCGCGGCCATGGACCGCCGGCACCTGGAACTCCTCGACGCCTCGGGCGCGGGCGGCGAGCGGCTGTACACGGTGCTCGGACCGCTGGCCGCCGATCCCGCGGTACTCGCCCTGTACGAGCGGCTCGACGACCTCGCCGAGGCCCCGGCGGACGATCCCCGGATCCCGGAACTGGCCGCGGAGTTCGTGGCGGCCGTGCCCGAGGAGGTGTTCGCGGCCGTGCCCTCGGGCGGGGTGGTGGTGGCCGGGTTCCGGGACGCGCTGCTCGCCGAGTACGCCCCCGCGCAGGCGGAGGTCGTACGCCGGGTCATGGAGGCCTTCATGGAGAGGGGGAGGGGATGAGCGCGACACGCGCGCCGCGCGGGAAGGTCCGGCGGGAGGCGGTGCGGGACGTGGTGCCCCTACCGGTGCGGCGGCTGGTGCGGCACGAGCTGCGGGCCGGGGCGTCGCTCGGGTGGTGGGTGCTGGGCCGCAGGCACGGGGTGCGGGACGGGGACCTCGCCGCCGCGTACACCGGGCCGCAGACCGCCATGATGTACGGAATGCTCTTCGTGTCGGTGATCGAGACCGTCGCGCTGTCCTTCCTCATCCCCTGGCCGGCGGTGCACCGGGTGGTGCTCGTCCTCGACGTCTACGGGGTGCTCCTCGTGCTCGCCCTGCACGCCGCCTGCGTCACCCGGCCGCACGTGGTCCGCGCCGACGGGTCCCTGCGGATCCGCTACGGGGCGCTGTTCGACCTCGTCGTACCGCCGGACGCGGTGGGCTCCGTACGGGTGGACCGCCGCTACCCCCAGGGCCGGCTGGTCACCGTCTCCGAGGACGGGACGACGCTCGACCTGATCGTCGGCAGTCAGACGACCGTCACCCTGGAGCTGACCCGGCCCCTCCCCTTCACCCGCCCGCTCGGGGCCGGGGGAGAGGCGCGGGTCGTCCGCTTCCACGCCGACGACCCGCGGGCACTGGTCGCGGCGCTCGGGCAGGGCGGGCCCGTCACACCGTAGCGAAGAGGATCTTCGCCCTCCCCGGGTCCGCCTCCGTGAGGAGGACCCGGACGCGTTCGCCCAGTGGCAGTTCCTCCCGCCGGGACTCGACACGGCCCACCACCGCGGGCTCCTCCAGGTGCACCGTGCCCACCAGCGGCTCCCGCTCCTTGACGTCGATCACCGTGGCGTCGAAGGTCTCCCCGACCCGGTCCTTCAGCACGGCGGCCTCGACGAGGTCCACGGACTCCCGCTCGACCGCGTTCGCCAGCCGGGAGCCCTCCGCCATCCGCTCGGGAAGACCGGCGAGGCCATCCACCGCCCACCGCGGGGGCTCGGTCCCGCCCGCGGCCGCCACGCACAGCTCGCCCGCGTACCGGTCGGCGAGCCGCCGCAGCGGCGCGGTGCAGTGCGCGTACGGGGCCGCCACCGCCGAGTGGACCGCCGGGTCGGGGGAATCGCCGCCGCTGAACACCGTGTAGCCCGCGCCCCGCAGCAGGGCGGTGCACTCCTGGAGGAACGCCGCGTGGGCGGGGCGGTGCGGGTCGAGGGAGCGGACGAGCTCCGCGTACGGGACGTGGTGCGGCCAGTCGATGCCGAGGGCCTTCGCCGTCCGCCGCAGCCTGCCGACGGCGCCGTCGGGCGCGTTCGGCAGGGTGCGCAGGATGCCGGTGCCGGCGGCCAGCATCAGGTCGGCGGCGGCCATGCCGGTCATGAGGGAGATCTGGGCGTTCCAGCCGTCCGCGGGCAGCGGGGCGCGGTAGGCCAGGGCGTACGAGCCGTCCTGTGCGACGACCTCCTGCTCGGGCACGCCCAGCGAGATGCCGCCGCGCTCCCGCTCCAGGGCCTCGCGGAGCCGGCCGACGTCCTTGAGGAGGGCGAGGGGCTCCTCCGCGGTGCCGGCGTCGATGGCCTTCTGGACGCCGTCGTAGTCGAGCTTGGCGCGGCTGCGGACCAGGGCGCGGCGCACGTCGGTGGTCTCGACCCGGCCGTCGGCGTCGAGGTCGAGCCGCCACAGCAAGGCCGGCCGGGTCCGGTCGGGCAGCAGGCTGGCCGCACCCTCGGAGAGGACCGGCGGGTGCAGGGGGACCTTCCCGTCGGGGAAGTAGAGGGTGGTGACCCGGCGGTGCGCCTCGGCGTCGAGGGCGCCGCCCGGGGTGACGAACGCGGCGACGTCGGCGATGGCGTAGTGCACCCGGTAGCCGCCGGAGGACCGCTTGGCCAGGTGCATGGCCTGGTCGAGGTCGACCGCGTCCGGGGGATCGACGGTGAAGAACGGGATGTCGGTGCTGTCCTGCTCGGGGAGGCGGGGATGCGCGGCCGCCCGCTCCGCCTCGGCGAGGACCGGTGCCGGGAACTCCCCGGGCACCTCCAGCTTCGTCCGCAGTTCACGCAGCGCGGCCCGCAGGGCAGCCCCGTCTGCGCCGGTCATGTGCATCTGACGGCGTGGCATGGACCGAGCCTAGGGGCGGGCCGCCCGTCCGGCACGGCGAGCGGTGGCCGCGGGGCCGTCTACCCTGGCTCGGGGGCCGCATCCCCCGTTCGGCGTCGTCCTGAAGGAGAACCACCGTGCTCGTGCTGCTGCCGCCGTCCGAAGGAAAGGCCGCCGGCGGCTCCGGCGCACCCCTGGAGCCGGAGACGCTGTCGCTGCCCGGACTGGCCGCGGCCCGTGCGGAGGTGCTGGAGGAGCTGGTCGGGCTGTGCGGGGCCGACGAGCTGAAGGCGCGCGAGGTGCTGGGCCTGAGCGAGGGACTGCGCGGCGAGGTGGCCAAGAACCTGGAGCTGCGGTCCGCGGCCGCCCGCCCGGCGGGGGAGATCTACACGGGCGTGCTGTACGACGCGCTGGGCCTGGCCGGCCTGCCGGAGCCGGCGCGCAAGCTCGCCGAGGACTCCCTGCTGGTCTTCTCGGGCCTGTGGGGCGCGGTCCGGATCAGCGACCGGATCCCGTCGTACCGCTGCTCGATGGGCGTGAAGCTGCCGGGGCTGGGGGCGCTGGGCGCGTACTGGCGGGGGCCGATGGCGGAGGTCATGCCGGAGGCGGCCGGGGACGGGCTGGTACTGGACCTGCGGTCGGCGGCGTACGGGGCGGCGTGGAAGCCGAAGGGCGAGGTGGCGGGGCGCACGGCGACCGTACGGGTGCTGCACTCGCAGGTGGTGGACGGGGTGGAGAAGCGGTCGGTGGTGAGCCACTTCAACAAGGCGACGAAGGGCCGCCTGGTCCGTGACCTGCTGCTCGCCGGTGCGGTGCCGGCGGGGCCGGGGGAGCTGGTCGAGGCCCTGCGGGACCTGGGCTACGCCGTGGAGACCCAGGCCCCCGCGAAGGCGGGCAAGGCCTGGTCCCTCGACGTGGTGGTCACCCAGATCCACCACTGAGGGCGAAATCCAGCCCCTCCGGCGTTGTAGGGGCGGGGTACGGGGGCGGGGTCCGGGGCGGAGCCCCGGATCCGTGAGCCGCACCGGAGATCCGGGCGCAGCCGGCCCGGAATTCCAGCGCCGCCGGTGATCGAGGCGCGGCGTCCGCGGCAGGGCCCGGCGGCAGCGCGGCAGGGCCCCGGCGGCGAAGGGCTAGGGGGTGTTGCGGAAGTCCTGTGCGGTGCCCGCGGTGTCCGGTGCGTGCTCTCGGCGTGCCGGGTGAAGGTCCTCGTACTGGGCGTACTCGGGGCTTCGGCCGGTGCGGCGAGAGTGCGTGCCGGGCGCCGTGGGCGCCGTGCGGGACTTTCGCAACACCCCCTAGCGGCCCAGGGGCCAGGCGACCGTCGCCGGGGTGTGGTCCGCGGAACCCGCGTACAGGGCGCACGCGTCGGTCAGGGTCTCCAGCAGGGTCAGCGGGTCCGGGAGGGGGTGTTCCATGCCGCGGAGCCAGGTCACCGCGTGGTCACCGGGCAGGGCCGCCGGGGGAACCAGGACGTAGCTGCCACGGCAGTGCCAGCGCAGGCCCGGGTGCTCGTCCATCGTCTCGGGGTGGCAGTCCAGTTCGCAGGGCCACCACTCGTCCTCGTCCTCGGGGGTGCCGCGGGTGGCGGTGAAGAAGAGCATCCGGGCCTGGTCGCCGGTGCCGCCCGACTCGGCCACCGGGCCGACCTCGACACCGGCCTCCAGCAGGCGGGCGAGGGCGTCGGCGCCGGCCTCCAGCGGGACGTCGAGCACGTCGTGGACCATGCCGGTCGCGGTGACGAAGTTGGCCTGGGGCTGGTTGCGGGCCCAGCGCTCGACCTGGGCGCGGTCGGTGGTCGACTGGGTCTGCCACGCGAAGGAGAGCGGGTGCCGCGCCGGCGTGGGACAGCCGATGCGGTCGCACGAACACCGGTAACCGGCCGGATGGGCTGCGGGGGCCAGCGGCAGACCGGCGGCCGCGACGGACAGGAGCAGCGCCTCGCGCTCGCGCCCCGGGTCCTCCGCCGCGGGTTTCCGGCGCCGCAGCAGCCACTGGGAAATCCTGCTCTGCGCGCCGCGCGTGACGCGGCCGGACTCAGACCCCATCTATCCCCTCACCAAACCTTGCCCGTGCAGACCCTGGCAGACCCTCACATCGTCCCACCATCCTGCGCCCCGGGTGACCGGTCTCGACGACCGGGGGGCCGGGATCGGATGGCCGAAAACCGCTGTATAGGCGGGTAAATGGGATGTATCAGCGCCTGATGTTCTCGGTTCAACCGGCGGTGACGTTGGCCACCCCGCCCAGCACCCGGTCCACCAGCGCGTCCGTGAAGGCGTGCGTCAGCGGCGCCGTCCGCATCAGCCAGCGGTAGGTGAGCGGGCCCAGCAGCATCTCCACCGTCAGCCGCAGGTCCGTGTCCGGGGCGAGCTGCCCGGCCTCGCGGGCCGTGCGCAGCCGGGCCTCGTAGAGGGCGAGCTGAGGCTCCAGCAGCCGCTCGGTGAACTGCGCGCCGAGCGCCGGGTCGGTGGCCCCGGCCGCCGTCAGGGCGCGCGCGGGGGCCTCGTACTTCTCGTCGGTGAACTCGTCCACCGTCGCCCGCAGGACGGACTTCAGGTCGGCGGCGAGGTCCCCGGTGTCGGGGAAACCGGTCCACCCGGCCTCGCCCTCCGCCTCCCCGGCGAGCGCCAGCGAGGCGTCGAGGAGCACCGCCGCCTTCGACGGCCACCAGCGGTAGATGGTCTGCTTGCCGACTCCGGCACGGGCGGCGATCGCCTCGATGGTCAGCTTGTTGTAGCCGACCTCCCCGACGAGTGCGAGCGCGGCGTCGAGGATCGCGCGCCGGGAGCGGTCGCTGCGGCGGGAGGCGTCAGGGGTCCTGGTCATGGCTCGAAACTACCAACCGAGACGTCTCGTCTCCTCCTTGCCCGGTAAACCACCCAATCAGTTCACTGCGGTGTCCAGCCTGAGGAGAGACGATTCTCTCCACACTCGTCGCATGCCGACGTCGTAAGTCGTGAGGAGCCTTCTTTGCGCAGAGACGCCACACCCCGGCGCTACCTGATGTGCCCACCGGCACACTTCAAGGTCACCTACTCCATCAACCCGTGGATGGATCCCACGAAACCGGTGGAGCTGCCCCTCGCCATGGCCCAGTGGGAGGACCTGAGGGACCGCTACCGCTCCCTCGGGCACACCGTCGAGACCCTCGTTCCGGACCCCGGGCTGCCGGACATGGTCTTCGCGGCCAACGGCGCCCTGGTCGTCGACGGCCGGGTGCTCGGCGCCCGGTTCGCCTACCCGGAACGGGCCGCCGAGGCCGAGATCCACCTCGCGTGGTTCCGCGACCACGGCTACCGGGACGTCCACGAGCCGTCCCACGTCAACGAGGGCGAGGGCGACTTCGCCGTCACCGCCACCTACATCCTGGCCGGCCGGGGCTTCCGCTCCAGCCCCCTCTCCCACGACGAGGCGCAGGAGTTCTTCGGGCGCCCGGTCATCGGCCTCGACCTGGTGGACCCGCGCTTCTACCACCTGGACACGGCGCTCAGCGTCCTCGACGGCGACGAGATCATGTACTACCCGGCGGCCTTCTCGCCGGGCAGCCAGGGCGTACTGCGCAGGCTCTTCCCGGACGCGCTGATCGCCGAGGCGGCCGACGCGGCGGCGCTCGGCCTCAACGCGGTCTCGGACGGCCGGCACGTGCTGCTCCCCCAGGAGGCGACGGGACTCCTGGCGCCGCTGCGGGACCGGGGCTTCGAGCCGGTGCCGATGGACCTGGGGGAGCTGCTCAAGGGCGGCGGCAGCGTGAAGTGCTGCACGCAGGAGCTGCGGCCCCGGTCGAGCCAGTCGTCCTAGGCGTCGTCGGCGTCGTCGGCGTCCTCGGAGGGCGGGGGCCAGGCGTGACCCCACTCGGTGTCCCGCGCGGCCTTGTACAGGTCGCCGTGGCGCTTGGTCACGTTGACCTTGGTCAGGCCCTCGCCCTCCGGGCCGCACAGCTCCAGCAGGACGAGCCCCTTCCGGATCTGCGGCTTCCGCGTGATCCGGGAGGTGGCCGGCCGGGTGGGGAAGCGGGTCGCGGCGACGTAGCTGAACTTCTCGTCCTCGTACGGGAGCGAGCCGCCCTTGACCTGGCGGTGCAGGGAGGAGCGGCTGACCCGCGCCGAGAAGTGGCACCAGTCCCGGCCGACCGTGATCGGGCAGGCGCCGTCGTGCGGGCAGGGGGCGGCGATGTGGAAGCCCGCCGAGATCAGCCGGTCGCGGGCCTCGCGGATGCGGAGGTAGCCCTCCGGCGTGCCCGGCTCGATCAGGACCACCGCCTGGCCCGCCCGGGCCGCCTCGTCGACGACCGCCGTGCGGGCCTGCGGGGTGAGTTCGCCCAGTACGTACGAGACCGTGACGAGGTCCGCGTCGGGGACGGCCATGCCGGCGCCGATGACGGCCCGACGCCAGTCCGCTGCGCGGAGCACGGGGGAGGGGGCCGCCTGGGCGAGCTCCCGGCCGAGCTTCAGGGCCGGCTCCGCCCAGTCCAGGACGGTGGTCCCGCGGGGGCCGTCCCAGGTGGCGTCCACCGCCCAGGTCGCGGAACCCGTACCGCCGCCGACGTCCACGTGCGAGGCCGGCGCCCAGTCCGGGGCGGCCTCCGCGAGCGCGTCGAGGGCGGTGCGGACGGCCTCGAAGGTGGCCGGCATGCGGTACGCCGCGTAGGCGGCGACGTCGGAGCGGTCGCGCAGCACGGGGGCGTCGGTGGGGGTCTGCCCCCGGTAGCTGGCGATGAGCCGCTCGACGGCGGCGGAGGCCTGCTTGGGCGGGAGCCCGTCGAGGAGGCCGCCGAGTGCGGTGCGGAGGGTCTCGGCGGTGGTGGGGGCGGAGGCGGGATTCACCTCCGAATCCTACGCCGCCCGCCCGGCCGCCCTCCCGGCCAGGGCCGCCCGCTTACGGGGCTCCACCCCGCACCCCGCGCCTCAAACGCCGGCGAGGCTGGATGGTTCCGCCCAGCGGCACTGGATCCGGGCTGAGCCCCCTCCCAGCCCCGCCGGCGTTTGAGGCGCGGGGTCTGGGGCGGAGCCCCAGGGGACGGTGGAAGGGCGGGTAGGGGACCGGCTCCGCGCAGCGGCCGCACAGAAGGGCCGCCGGGGCCGGCCGCGCGCCGGGGTACCTCCTCGGGCGTCGAACCTGCAGAGGCACCGGCACGCAGGGCGTGGTTGCGTTCGACGCCCTGCGGGGGCACCCCGCCGCACACCCGGCCCCGCCGGCGCGGGGGTGGCAAGGGGCCGGTCAGCCGGGCATCCGCGTTCGACGCCCTGCGGGGGCACCCCGCCGCACACCCGGCCCCGGCGGCGCGGGGGTGGCAGGAGGCCGGTCAGCCGGGCATCCGCGTTCGATGCCCTGCGGGGCGCGGGGGCGACCCCGCCGGGGTCAGGGCCGGGGTCGCCAGGGGCGGCAGAGGGCGGTGAAGCAGGTCGTCGCGAGGAGGACGCACGTCAGCTGGACCACGGCCATCGGCACCGCCGTGTCCTCACCCGCGATGCCGACCAGGGGCGAGGCGACCGCGCCGACCAGGAAGGAACAGGTGCCGATCAGCGCGGACGCCGAGCCCGCCGCGTGCGGGGTGCGCATCAGGGCCTGGGCGTTGGTGTTCGGCAGGAGCACGCCCATCGCCGACATCAGCACGAAGAGGGCGACGGCGATCGGGGTGAGGCCCACCTCGCCGAAGACGCCCGTCGACATCAGCAGGAGGGAGACGGCGGCGGCCGTGACGATCGCGAGGCCGACGGCCAGCACCTTGTCCAGGCTGACCCGGCCCACCAGCAGCTTGCCGTTGACCTGGCCGACGGCGATCAGGCCGACGGAATTGACGCCGAAGAGGAGGCTGAAGGCCTGGGGGGAGGCCCCGTAGATCTCCTGCACCACGAAGGGGGACGCGGAGATGTACGAGAAGAGGACGGCGAAGGCGAAGCCGCCGGTCAGGGTGTAGCCGGTGAACACGCGGTCGGCCAGGAGGCCCCGCATGGTCCGCAGGGCGGCACCCACGCCGCCGGTCTGACGGCGTTCGGCGGGGAGGGTCTCGCCGAGGCTGCGCCAGACCGTCAGGGTGAGCGCGATGCCGATGGCGGTGAGGACGACGAACACCCCGCGCCAGTCGGAGAAGCGCAGGACCTGGCCGCCGATGAGCGGGGCGACGATCGGGGCCACCCCGGATATGAGCATCAGGGTGGAGAAGAAGCGGGCCATCTCCACCCCGTCGTACAGGTCGCGCACGACGGCCCGGGCGATGACGATCGCGGCCGCTCCGGCCAGTCCCTGGAGCAGGCGGAAGGCGATCAGGAGTTCGGCGGAGGGGGCGAGCGCGCAGAGGGCGGTGGCGAGGACGTAGACCACCATGCCGGTGAGCAGCGGGCGGCGCCGGCCCCACTTGTCGCTCATCGGGCCGATGACCAGCTGGCCCAGGGCCATGCCGGCGAGGCAGGCGGTCAGGGTGAGCTGGATGGTCGCGGCAGGGCTGTGCAGGGCGGTGGTGACCTCGGGCAGCGCCGGGAGGTACATGTCCATGGACAGCGGCGGGAGGGCGGTGAGCCCGCCGAGTACGAACGTGACGAGCAGCCCGGTGCGGCGTGCCGTCGTGAGGGGGGCGGGGGAGGAGGGCGATTCGGGCGACGCGGCACCCGAGGGGGCCGTCGAGGGGCCTCTCTCCGACATACGGGAACTCCAGTCCTCTTGTCTGCTTTTCGCACCCCTGACCGACCCATGCTCTCAGCTGTCGGAACGTCCCGGGGCCGGAGCCCGGTGTGACGTAGCCTGCGGCCCCATGAACGCAAGTGCCAAGAAGATCGCAGTGGTGACCGGCGCCGGCTCCGGAATCGGCCGCTCCGTGGCCCTGACCCTGGCCGCCGCCGGCTGGGCCGTGGCCGTGGCGGGCCGCCGGACCGAGCCGCTGGAGGAGACCGCGAAGGCGGCCGGCGAGGACGCCGATGTGCTGTGCGTCCGGGCGGACGTGAGCGATCCGGACGACGTGAATGCTCTGTTCGAGTCGGTGCGGAGCCGGTACGGGCGCCTCGACCTGCTCTTCAACAACGCGGGCACCTTCGGCCCCGGCGGGGTCCCGCTGGAGGACATCTCCTACGACGCGTGGCGCTCGGTCGTCGATGTCAACCTGACCGGCTCCTTCCTGTGCGCGCAGGCCGCCTTCCGCCAGATGAAGGAACAGGACCCGCAGGGCGGCCGGATCATCAACAACGGCTCCATCTCCGCCCACGTGCCCCGCCCCCATTCGATCGCCTACACCGCGACCAAGCACGCGATGACCGGCCTGACGAAGGCACTCTCGCTGGACGGGCGTCCGTACCGCATCGCCTGCGGCCAGATCGACATCGGCAACGCGGCGACCGAGATGACCGAGCGGATGCAGACCGGCATCCTCCAGGCCAACGGACAGCTGGCCGTCGAGCCGGTGATGGACGCCGCCGACGTGGCGCGCACGGTGCTGCACATGGCGGAGCTGCCGCTGGAGGCGAACGTTCAGTTCGCGACCGTGATGGCGACGACGATGCCGTACATCGGGCGGGGCTGAGCAACCCCGTTGCGCGGCGGACGGAGCCCGGCCGATCATGACCGGATGACGGATGCCGAAGTACTGCGCTACACCGCCTTCTCCCGTGACCCGGAAGGCGGCAACCCCGCCGGGGTCGTCCTCGACGCCTCCGGGCTCGACGAGGGCGCGATGCTGGAGATCGCCGCCGGACTGGGCTACAGCGAGACGGCGTTCCTGACCGGCCCGCCCGAGGGGCTCGGCGGTGAACCGGGCCGCGCCTTCTCCGTGCGCTACTTCAGCCCCAAGGCGGAAGTGCCGTTCTGCGGGCACGCCACCGTGGCCACCGCCGTGGCGCTCGCGGAGCGGACCGGCCCGGGCGAGCTGCTGTTCGCCACCCCGGCGGGCACCGTCCCGGTGTCGGTGACCGCCTCGCCGGGCGGGGGGCTGCAGGCCGTACTGACCAGCGTCGAGCCCCGGGTGGAGGAGGTCGGCGGCGAGGACCTCGACGAGGCGCTCGCCGCCCTGGACTGGCCGGCTGGGGACCTGGATCCGGCGTTCCCGGCCCGGATCGCCTACGCGGGGGCCCGGCACCTCGTGATCGGTGCGGCGACCCGGGCCCGGCTCGCGGACCTCGACTACGACTTCGCCCGGCTGGAGGCCCTGATGCGGCGCCTCGACCTCACCACGGTCCAGCTGGTGCACCGCACGGGCCCCACGGAGTTCCACGTACGGGACCCCTTCCCGGTCGGCGGAGTCGTCGAGGACGCGGCCACGGGCGCCGCCGCGGCCGCCTTCGGGGCGTACGCGCGCGAGCTCGGGCTGGTACCGGAGCAGGCCGTCCTCACCCTGCACCAGGGCGAGGACATGGGCCGCCCCGGGGTGCTCACGGTGGAGCTGCGCGCGGGTGACCCCCGCGTGCGGGTCGGCGGCGAGGCCGTGCGGATCCCGTGACGGGCATGAGGGTGCTCGGGTTCGCGGAGGCGGACGTCCCCGAGGCGCTGGCGCGGCAGGCAGCGGACCTGGAGGAGGCGGCCTGGCCGGGCTCCACCCCCGGCCACGACCCGCTGCTCGCCCCGCGCGCCCTGCTGCTGGTGCAGGCCGACGGCACCGTGCTCGCCTCGCTGGCGCTGCTGTTCAAGGAGGTCCCCCTCGCGGGGCGGACGTACCGCGCGGCCGGGCTCAGCGCCGTCGTGACGCGGGCGGCCCTGCGCGGCAGGGGCCACGGCGGCCGGCTCGTCGCGGCGGCCCGCGCCGCACTGGCGGCGGACCCGGCCGTGGACCTGGCGCTGTTCAGCTGCGACCGCCCGCTGGCCCCGTTCTACGAGGCGGCCGGGTTCGAGGTGCTGCCCGGCACCGTGCTGGTCGGCGGCACCCCGCAGGAGCCGCTCCGCACCGACGGGCCGGGCTTCGGCAAGGAGGTCCTGGCCGCCTTCTTCACGGACGCGCCGGACCGCGACCGGGCCGCCTTCGCCGGGGCCGCCGTCCCGCTGTACCCGGGGGCGGTCGACCGGCTGTGGTGACCGGGGAACGCGAACGGGCCGTGGAGACCGCCGTCGCGGCGGCCTCCACGGCCCGTCCGGTCGTTCCGTCAGGTCAGCCGGCCTGCTGCCCGGCCTCCGCGGCCGCGGGCTGCGGCTTCGGGGCGGCCGGGCGGCCCGAGTCGTAGAAGAACAGCACCAGCACCGGTACCAGGTACAGCGCCCACACCGACAGCTGGATGACGGTGGGGTCCGGCTGGAAGTTGAAGACGCCCTTGAGCAGGGTCCCGTACCAGCTGTCCGGCGGGACGGCGGCGCTGATGTCGAAGGCCTTGTCCCCCAGGCCGCCCAGGAAGCGGGCCTCCTGCAGGTCGTGGACCCCGTACGCGAGCACACCCGCGGCCACGACCACCAGCATGGCGCCGGTCCACTTGAAGAACTTCGCCAGGTTGATCTTCAGGGCGCCCCGGTAGAAGAGCCAGCCCAGCACGATCGCCGTCGCGATGCCGAGCAGCACCCCGATCAGCGGTGCCGAGGAGCCCTCGCCGCTCGCCCGTACGGACGCCCACACGAACAGGGCGGTCTCCAGGCCCTCGCGGCCCACGGCCAGGAAGGCCGTGGCCACCAGCGCGCCGGTGCCCATGGCGAGCGCCGTGTCCAGCTTGCCGTGCAGCTCGGCCTTCAGGTGCCGCGCGGTGCGCTTCATCCAGAAGACCATCCACGTCACGAGACCCACCGAGATGATGGAGAGGCTGCCGCCGAGCAGCTCCTGCGCCTCGAAGGTCAGCTCCTGGGTGCCGAATTCGAGCATCGCGCCGAAGGTGAGCGAGAGCGCGCAGGCGATCCCGATGCCGAGCCACACGGGACGCAGGGCGTCCCGGCGCCCGGTCTTCACCAGGTAGGCGACGAGGATGCAGACGACCAGGCTGGCCTCCAGCCCCTCGCGCAGGCCGATCAGATAGTTGCCGAACACGGCGGTGGTTCCTCTCCGGGATGTCCGGGCCCTGCGGGCGGTACGACGACGGGGACTAGGCGAACAGCGTCCGGCCCCACCAGTCGTCCTTGTCACGGACGCCCGGCGGGACGGCGAAGATCGCCGAGCTCACGTGCTGGATGTACTCGTTGAGGACGTCGGACTTCGCCAGCCGGCGCTGGATCGGGATGAAGCCCTTGCGCACGTCCCGCTGGTAGGCGATGAAGAACAGGCCCGCGTCGAGGCGGCCCAGCCCGTCCGTGCCGTCGGTGAAGGAGTAGCCGCGGCGCAGGATCGTGGCGCCGTCGTTGCTGTCCGGGTGCGCGAGGCGGACGTGTGCCTCCGGCTTCATCGCCTTCAGGAACGGCTCGTCGCGCTCCTTGGACTTGCCGACCGGGGCGCCCTCGCCCTTGTCGCGGCCGAAGATGTCCTCCTGCTCCTGCAGGGGGGTGCGGTCCCAGATCTCGATGTTCATCCGGATTCGGCGGGCGACCAGGTACGAGCCGCCGGTCATCCACGCGCTGCCGTCGCCCGCGCCGACCCACACGTGCTTGTCCAGGGCCGCCTTGTCGGTGCCCGCGATGTTCCGGGTGCCGTCCTTGAAGCCCATCATATTGCGCGGGGTCTGCTCGTCGGGCGTGGTCGAAGAGGTCTTGCCGAAGCCCAGCTGCGACCAGCGCACCACGGTCTTGCCGAAGCCGATGCGGGCCAGCTGGCGGATCGCGTGCACGGCGACCTGCGGGTCGTCGGCGCAGGCCTGGACGCAGATGTCGCCGCCGGAGCGGGCCGGGTCGAGGTTGTCGCCGGGGAAGAGCTCCAGGTCGACCAGCGCGTCGGGGCGCTTGCCCTCCAGCCCGAACCGGTCCTTGGCGAACAGGCCCGGGCCGAAGCCGATGGTCAGGGTGAGGCGGGAGGCCTTCAGGCCCAGGGCCTCGCCGGTGTCGTCCGGCGGGGCCTCCGGGAGACCGCCGAAGCCGCCCTCGCCGACCGGCAGACCGGCCGTCATGCGGCGGGCCGCCTCGGTCCAGTCCTTCAGCAGCTTGATCAGCTCGTCGCGGTCCTTCGTCTTCACGTCGAAGGCCGCGAAGTGCAGACGGTCCTGCACGGCGCTCGCGATACCGGCCTGGTGCTCACCGTGGAACGGCACGGCCGCGCCGGCCGCGGCGGCGGAGACCATGTCCGAACCGCCGCCGAACGCGGCCACCGCACCGCCGGCCGCGGCCGCGCCGAGCGCGAGCCCGGCCCCGCCCCAGCCGAGGACGGCGCGCCGTGAGGGGGTGTTCGCGGATGCGCCGGCTACCGGCTGCTCCGGCTGCTGCTGCGGCTGCGCCGCCGACTCGGACTCGCTCATGGTGGTCTCCCGCCTCCTTCGACTCTGCCGTGACTTACTTCGTGACCGCGGCGGCGAGCTTGGACAGCGGCTCACCGAGGGCGGAGACGGCGTCGGAGAGCTCCTTGCGCTCCCCCTCGCCGACCTTGTCGTAGGAGGTGAAGTCGTACGTCGCCTTGTCCGCGCGGTACTTGTCGAGCAGGACCGTCATCGCCGCGAACTGGGTCTCCAGCTGCTTGGTGAGCTCCGGGTCGGACTTCGAGACGATCGGCTTCAGGACCTCGAAGGCCTCCTGGGCGCCCTCGACGTTCGCCTTGAAGTCGACCAGGTCGGTGTGGGAGTAGCGCTCCTCCTCACCCGTGACCTTGCCGCTGGCGACCTCGTCGAGGAGCTCCTTGGCACCGTTCGCGATGGAGCTGGGGGTGATCTCGGCCGAGCCGACCTTCTTCTGCCAGTCGGTCAGGTCCGCGATCAGGGTGTCGGCGAGCTTCTTGTCGTTGTCGTCGATCTTGTTGTCGGCCCACAGGGACTTCTCCAGGCGGTGCCAGCCCGTCCAGTCCTTCGCCGGGTCCTGGCCGGCCTCCAGGCCGTCCTCGCGGACGTCGACCTTGGGGTCGATGTCGCCGAAGGACTCGGCGACCGGCTCGGTGCGCTCCCAGCCGATGCGGGAGGCGGCGTACAGCTTCTTCGCGGTCTCCAGGTCGCCGGCCTTGACGGCGTCGGCGAAGGCCTGCGCCTTGGGGAGGGTCTCCTCCGCCTGCTTGACCACGTACGCGCGGTACGCGGCGACCGCGGCGTCGGCCTCGGGGCTGCGCTTCCCGGCGGCGGCGCCCTTGCCGGTGGCCTTGACCTTCTGGGAGATGCCGTCGCCCTTCATGCCGGGCTTGCAGACGATCTCGTAGTCGCCCGCCTTGATCTCGGCGGTGATGGAGGCCTTGGTGCCGGGGCCGATGTTCTCGCGCTCGGTCACGATGCGGGCGTCCGGGAACAGGACGTAGACCTCGGTGACCTTGGAGCCCTTGTTCTCGACGTCGATGGTGACCTTGCCCGCCGGGAACTCCTGCTTCGACACGTCGCACGCGGTGTCGGAAGCCGCCACCTTGATCGCACCGTCGCCGCCCGCGTCGCTCTTCTGGGAGCAGCCGGTGACGGCGGTCAGGGCGGCAGCCACGGAGGCGGCGGCGATGACGGTGAGGCGGGCGGGGCGCATGAGGGCTCCTGGGCGTCGGACGAATCGGGCCGCCCCAAGGGGGAGAGGCCGGTGAGGCGGACCTAACTTAACCGAGGCTTACCTGACCCATACCCGCTCGTCCAGTGATTCAGCTCTCACCTTTCGGCCATGGACACGACGCCATTACGGCCACGCCATGGCGACCCCATGGGAGGGTCAAGCGGAGGTCAAGTCGCGGCGACCGTTCCGTACTGCGGAATCCGTCCTTCCTGAGTGGCCGTGCTTGAATGCCCGCGTGAACGATCTCGACGTGTTGAAGGTCTTCTGTGCGGGCGACGGCCGCTTCGGCAACCTGCTCGGTGTCGTACGCGACGGTCGGCGCTGCCCCGACGACGCGTCACGGCAGGCCCTGGCCGCCGAACTCGGCTACAGCGAGACGGTCTTCGTCGACGACCCCGAGCGCGGGATCGTCGACATCCGCACCCCCGGCACGCGAATGTCCTTCGCCGGGCACCCGCTGGTCGGGCTCGCGTGGCTGCTGGACATCGAGGAGCTCCAGCCGCCGGCCGGCTCCGTATGGGCCCGCGACGACGGGGAGTTCACCTGGATCACGGCCCGCCCCGAGTGGGTCGAGGGCAAGCGGACCGAGCAGTTCGCGTCCGTGGCCGAGGTGGAGGCGCTGCCCGCCCCGCCGCCGGGCGAGGGCTGGCTGTACGCGTGGGCCTGGGAGGACGAGACCGCGGGCCGGGTACGGGCCCGGGGCTTCCCGCGCCGCCCCGACGGGGTCATCGCGGAGGACGAGGCCACCGGCTCGGCCGCGATCCTGCTGACGGCCGAACTCAACCGCGCCCTGAACATCACCCAGGGCGCGGGCTCCCAGATCCTCACGGCGCCCGGCCCGGACGGCACGGTCGAGATCGGCGGCCGCGTCCGCTTCGCGGCGCACCCGGGCGCCGTCGGCCCCGTCGGCGTCTGAGGCGGGGTGCCCGCCGCCGCGCCCCGCGCCGGCGGCCACCGCTGAGCGGTGCTCCCCGGCGGGGGCCGGGTCCACCTCCCCGGAGGGGTTACGCGCTGAGCGGGAACTCCTCGCCGAGCTCGCGGAAGACGGCGCCGTTGAAGTCGAAGGCGCGCTTGCACTCGTCGATGATGCGCTGCTTCTCCAGGTCGTCCGCGGCGATGGCGTCCAGCAGCTCGCGGTAGACGCGCTTGAACGCGGCCGGGTTGGAGATGTCCGCGAAGACGTAGAAGCGGACGCCGTCGCCCTTGCGCTCGAAGCCCCAGGTGCGCTCCGCCTTGTCGCGGATGATCTGGCCGCCCGAGAGGTCGCCCAGGTAGCGCGTGTAGTGGTGGGCGACGTACCCGCCCGGCCAGCGGGCCGCGCACTCGGCCACCCGCGCGGCGTAGGCCTCCGTCGCCGGCAGGGCCGACACCGAGGAACGCCATCCGGGGCCCAGCAGGTGGGCCAGGTCGCGCTCGATCTCGGCGACGCGCATCAGCTCGGGGCGGATGAACGGGCCTGCGACCGGGTCGTCCGCCAGGGATTCGGCGGCGTCCTCCAGGGCCCGGTACACGAACCACAGCTGCTCGGTGTAGCGGGCGTACGCGTCGACCCCGAGCCGTCCGCCCAGCAGGTCGCCCATGAAGGCCGACGTCTCCGCTTCGGTGTGCTGCGCGTGCGAGGCGACGCGGATGGCCGTAGAGAAAGCGTCCAAGACCGACCTCCAGGAAGAGGAAACAGGCGTGACGGCGAGGCCGCCACGCCTGATCCTCCTGCTTAGGGTCGCCTAAGTCAACGGGTTCCCGACGTCTTGTCGGTAAAAGCGGCCCGGGCAGCTAGGGCAGGGTCAGGATCTCCGCCCCGCTGTCCGTCACCACCAGGGTGTGCTCGAACTGCGCGGTCCGCTTGCGGTCCTTCGTGACGACGGTCCAGCCGTCCTCCCACATGTCGTACTCGTGGGTCCCCAGGGTCAGCATCGGCTCGATGGTGAAGGTCATCCCGGGCTCGATCACGGTGGTGGCGTGCGGGCTGTCGTAGTGCGGGATGATCAGGCCGGAGTGGAAGGACGAGTTGATGCCGTGGCCGGTGAAGTCCCGGACCACGCCGTAGCCGAAGCGCTTCGCGTACGACTCGATGACCCGGCCGATGATGTTGATCTGACGGCCCGGCTTGACGGCCTTGATGGCCCGGTTCAGCGCCTCGCGCGTCCGCTCCACCAGCAGCCGCGACTCCTCGTCCACCTCCCCGCACAGGTAGGTGGCGTTGTTGTCACCGTGGACACCGCCGATGTACGCGGTCACGTCGAGGTTCACGATGTCGCCGTCCCGCAGGACGGTGGAGTCGGGGATGCCGTGACAGATGACCTCGTTGACCGACGAGCACAGGGACTTCGGGAAGCCGCGGTAGCCGAGGGTCGACGGGTAGGCGCCGTGGTCGCACATGTACTCGTGCGCGACCCGGTCCAGCTCGTCGGTGGTCACCCCCGGGGCGATCAGCTTGGCGGCCTCCTCCATCGCCTGGGCGGCGATCCGGCCGGCGATGCGCATGGCCGCGATGGTCTCGGCCGACTGCACCTCCGGTCCGGTGTACGGCGTGGGCATGGGCTTGCCCACGTACTCGGGCCGGCGGATGTTTCCGGGAACGGAACGGGCGGGAGAGAGCTCGCCTGGTACGAGCAGCGACTGGCCAGACATGCATGCGAGTGTATCCAGCGGGGATGGGGCAGCATGGCGGCAGAGATCGTTCGGCAGCGGTATCGGCAGCGGTACCGGCGGCGGTGTCGACAGCGGTGTCGACAGCGGTATCGAGAGGAGCCCGAGAGCGATGGCCCTGTTCAAGAAACGCCAGGTGGGCAAACCGGGCGAGTGGTACTACTGCCTGGTCCACAAGAAGGTCGAGGAAGGCCCCGAGTGCCCCGCCAAGGACCGCTTCGGTCCGTACGGGAGCCCCGAGGAGGCGGCCCACGCGATGGAATCGGCGCAGGAGCGCAACCTCGAATGGCAGAACGACCCCAAGTGGAACGACAAGTCCCAAGAGGAGGAAGAAGGCACGGCGACCTGAGGCGCGGCTACCAGCGGCTGGGCGGCGGTGCGGTCAGCTGATCGGCCAGCCGTGCCAGCCGGTCCCGGAAGCGGCGCGGCCCGCGCTGCGCCGGCAGCCCGTTCTCCCCGGCCGCCGCGCTGACCAGGTGCTGCACGGTGTCCAGATCCAGCTCCGCGGCCCCGTCCGGCACCGACAGCGCGTCGTGCGCCAGCGTGCCCAGGTCCGGGTCCCCGCCGTCCAGGGACAGTACGGTCGCCCCCGCGCGACGGGCGTCGTGCACCCGCTCCAGCAGCCCTTCACCCGGCTCCTGCGGAGCCACCACCAGCAGCGTGTGCCCGCGCCGGGCCGCCTCCAGCCTGCTCAGCCCCACCGACAGGTGCGGCGGCTCCCCGGGCAGGACCCGGTGGCGTACGAGCGTGGGCGCCAGCTCCGGCAGCCCCGACCAGGCCGCCTCGTCCACCAGGTGCGCCGCCAGGTGCCAGGGCTCGTAGCTCTCGGTCCCCACCAGCAGCAGGTTCCCGCCGGCGGGCACGACGGAGCGCCGCAGCACCCCGGCGAAGCGCCGCGCGGCCCCCGGCCACTGCGTTCCGGCGAGCACCTCCCGCAGCAGCGCGACTCTCACGGCATCCATGGGCGGCATCCTGCCGTACGTGCGGCGCGAACGTGACCGCTTCCCACCCGTTCCTCCCCCTTCCAGGCCTTCGACTGTCGCCTACTCGGCAGTACCCTCGCCCCCATGACTTCCTCGACTTCCTCGACTTCCTCAGACAACACGCAGAAGCCGCCGGCCAAGGACCCCTGGGAGCTCCCGGACGTCTCCGGCCTCGTCGTCGGCGTCCTCGGCGGCACCGGCGACCAGGGGCGCGGCCTCGCCTACCGGCTCGCCCGGGCCGGCCAGAAGGTGATCATCGGCTCCCGGGCCGCCGACCGCGCGCGGACCGCGGCCGAGGAACTGGGCCTCGGCGTCGAGGGGGCCGACAACGCCGAATGCGCGCGCCGCAGCGACATCGTCATCGTCGCCGTGCCGTGGGAGGGACACGCCAAGACCCTCGAAGCCCTGCGCGAGGACCTCGCGGGCAAGCTCGTCGTCGACTGCGTCAACCCGCTCGGCTTCGACAAGCAGGGCGCTTACGCCCTCCAGGTCGAGGAGGGCAGCGCCGCCCAGCAGGCCGCCGCGCTGCTCCCGGACTCCCGGGTCACCGCCGCCTTCCACCACCTCTCGGCGGTCCTCCTCCAGGACGAGACCATCGACGAGATCGACACCGACGTGATGGTCCTCGGCGAATCCCGCGCCGACACGGACGTGGTCCAGGCCCTCGCCGCCCGCATCCCGGGCATGCGCGGCGTCTTCGCGGGCCGCCTGCGCAACGCCCACCAGGTCGAATCCCTGGTGGCGAACCTGATCTCGACGAACCGCCGCTACAAGGCCCACGCGGGCCTCCGCCTCACGGACGTCTGACCGGCGCGGTCCGGCCCGCCGGGCTCAGCCCCGGCGGCCCGGGCGCGCGTCGGCCGAGCCCAGGTGCGCCACCACGCCCTGGTAGAAGCGGTCCACGGCATCGTCGACGCTGCGGATGAACCCGGATTCCGTGTTGCCGCGGCTGGCGCCCATGCCCTTGATCAAGGTGAGCCGGAAACCGGTGAGCGGGGCCCCGTCCTTCGGCAGCAGATCGCCCGGCTCCGGACGCAGCCGCTCCAGGGTGCCGCGCGGCCCGTTCCCTTCGGCGACGAGGCTCTGCACGTGCAGGTCCGCCGGCGCCTCGGCCAGCAGCCGCAGCAGCCGCTTGACGACGACGAGGGGGTACGAGCCCTCCGGCGCGGGGACGTCCACGGACGTGCGCACCTTCCCGGTCCGCAGATCGGCGATGACGGCGATGACGCTGCTGGTGCCCTCGATGCGCAGTTCGGCGGAGAGACGGCCGTCCGCGCACAGCTGCTCCGCCGCCGCGACCCGGCGGGCCTGCGCGTCGCAGCCTCGGCGGGTGCGCTGCACGGGCAGGGCCTTCTGTCCGAGTTCCCCGCCCAGGCGCAGGCAGACCTGGCGGACGAGCCGTTCCCAGCTTTCCACGACCTCGACGGCGCGGGCGTCACCGAGGCCGAGGGTCTCGTCCTCGATGCCGTTGCGGACCGGTACCCAGGCGGGGCCCATGTTCTGGAACCCGTGGCAGCCGGAGTTCTCGTGCTGGAGGTACTCCAGGAGCTCCTGGAGGAGCCAGGCGTGGGCGGCGTTGCCCACGCCCTCGTGGCGGATCAGCATCTGCGCCTGGTGCGCCACCTCGGCCCACGACAGGTGCCACAGGCCCACCTTGTGCTTGCGCCGTCCGTCGATCTTGATGTCGACCATCGCGGCCCCTTCGAGGGCCACGTCGTTCGACAGGGTGATCACGGCCTCGTAGCCGCGGCGCGCCGCGATGTCCATGTACGCCTGAACCTGCTCGGCCTTGAGCGGGTTGCCGTTGGTCTTCGTCTCCACGAGCGCCGTCCAGAGCTTCCCCGCGCGCTCCACGCGGATCACCCCGTCCGGCCGCTTCGGGGTGTCGCCGTGCGGCAGGGACACTTCGGTGAAGGTCTGCATCCGGCCGGCCGGCGCGCCGAACGCGGCGGTGAGGCGGCGGCCGAACTCCGGCACCTGTGCCATGACGGACAGCAGCACGGAGGTCGCCCGGACCTCGCGTTCCCTGTCGCTCTTGAGGGTGGGGACCGGGAACAGCCGGGCGGGCCGCCAGGTGTCGTTCTCCGCCAGGGACTTCTTGGCCACTCTGGGCAGAGTGATCTTCTTCTTGGTCGTGCGCGGGGCGCGGCCGCGGGTCTGCGAGGGCACGACGGCGGTGGGCTCGGCGGCGCCGGGCTCGCCGGGGGAGCCGGGCCCGCCCGGTCCGGCGGGCGCGACCTCGGCAGCTTCGGTGACCGCGGCCGCCGGGGCTCCTGCCTCTCCGGCCCCCGCGAGGGCGCCGGCTTCCTCGGCCTCGCCGGCCTCCGCGAGCGCTTCCGGTTCCTCCGCCTCCTCCAAGACGGTGATGCCGAAGTCCGTGGCCAGGCCCGCCAGACCCGTCTCGTAGCCCTGCCCCACGGCGCGGAACTTCCACTCCTCGCCCCTCCGGTACAGCTCGCCGAAGATGAAGGCGGTCTCCACGCCCGCGTCCCCGATGGAGAACCCCACCAGCGGCTCGCCAGAGCGGTCCGCGACGGTCATCCGCAGGTCGTCGAGGTCGCCGAAGGACGCGCCGCCGTACTGGCTGGCCGCGACCACGATGCGGGTGACGTCCAGTGGCACCGCCGTCAGGTCCACGCCGATGCGGTCCTCGTCGCCGTTCTCGGTCGGCGTCTTGCCCAGGAGCTGCACGCTCCCATCGGCCGCGGCGGGATTGTTGTAGAAGTAGAAGTCGTTCTCGCTGCGGACCTTGCCGTTCTCGTCCAGCAGGAGCACCGACACGTCGGCGTCCCCGGCCCCGGTGGCACTGCTCCAGCTCAGACTCACGACGACCGAACCGGCGTCCTCGCTGAGGGCGGTCAGACTGACGTTCGCGCCCTTGACGATCTCTTGCATGTGTTTCCCCCCGGCTCAGCGTGTACCGGCGAACCGTAAACGCCGCGCCGTGCGGAGAATCGCGTAAGGAAGAATTTGACCGGATGTGATCCCTCGCGCTGTCCGCCCCGTCCTTACGGGAGCACTGCGGGGCATGGGGGACACTGGGGGGGCTCGACCGCCTTCAGTGTTCCCGAGGAGTTCTCCCCATGCCCCGCCTTGCCGTCTTCGCCGTCGTCGTCTGCGTCCTCGCGACCGCCGCGGCCGTCGTCGCCTTCGTCCAGGGCAGCTTCATCGGGATCGTGTGGGTGCTGCTCGCCGGTCTCACGTCCAACATGGCCTGGTACTACCAGCGCAAGGCCAAGGCCGAGAAGGCCGCGCGCAGCTCGTAGCTCAGCCCGTGACCGTGCACAGGCCGTTGGTGTCCTGCCAGAAGCGGTAGAGGTCGCGGCCGCAGTACGTCTCCAGGTCCGAGACGCCGAGCCCGGACAGCACGCCGCTCACCGCGTCGAAGAAGACGGCGTTGACCTCCGGGATCCACAGGAGGGCGAAGACGGCGATCAGGCCGAACGGCGCCAGCGGTTCCACCTGGCGGCGGACGCCGTACGAGAGCCACGGTTCGATGATTCCGTAGCCGTCCAGGCCCGGTACCGGCAGGAGGTTCAGGATCGCCGCCGAGACCTGGAGGAGGGCGAGGAAGGCGAGCGCGAAGCGGAAGGGCCACGGGACGCCTTCGAGGGCGTCCAGCCAGAACGGGGCCGTGCACACGACGGCGAAGGCCACGTTGGCCAGCGGGCCCGCCGCCGAGATGAGGCTGTGCTTCCAGCGGCCGCGGATCCGGCCGCGCTCGATGTACACCGCGCCGCCGGGCAGGCCCAGGCCGCCCATGATCACGAACAGCACCGGCAGGATGATGCTCAGCAGGGCGTGCGTGTACTTGAGCGGGTTCAGCGTCAGGTAGCCCTTGGCCCCGACCGTCAGGTCCCCGCCGTGCAGGGCGGTGCGGGCGTGCGCGTACTCGTGCAGGCAGAGGGAGACGATCCACGCCGAGGTCACGAAGAGGAAGACGGCGAGACCGGTGCTCGCCGCGTACTGGGTCCACACCGCCCAGCCGGTGACCGCCATGACCGCGACGATGCCGAGGAACACGGAACTGATGCGCCGCTCGTCGCGGCTGCCCTGATGACCCATGCGGCGAAACCTATCCCGGGGGCCGTACGGAAATGGAGTCGGGGCCCGGGGCCGGTACGGGGACAATGGGCCGGTGCATTACGCGATCCTCGGCACCACCCAGGCCATCCGCGGCGACGGGACCCCCGTCGCCGTCGGCGGAGCGCGCCTGCGGGCGCTGCTGACCGCGCTCGCGCTGCGGCCGGGGCGGGTGGTGCCGGCGCACCTCCTGGTCGACCAGGTGTGGGACGGCGACCCGCCGGCCGATGCCGTGGCCGCCCTGCAGGCCCTGGTCGCGCGGCTGCGGAGGGCGCTGGGGCACGGGGCCGTGCGCTCCGCGGACGGCGGCTACCAGCTGGCCGCCGAGCGGGAGGACGTCGACCTTTACCGCTTCGAGCGGCTCGCCCGGGGCGGGGAAGGGGCGCTGGCCGCGGGGGACGCCGCCGAGGCCGCCGCCCTGTACGACGAGGCCCTCGCCCTGTGGCGCGGCCCCGCCCTCACGGACCTGCCCGACCCGGCCGCCGAGGCAGCGCGCTGGGAGGCCGTACGGTCCGACGCGCGCCGGGGCCGGCTCGCCGCGGCCCTCGCCCTGGGCCGGGCCGAGCAGGCGCTGCCGGAGCTGACCGCCCTGTGCGCGCGGCAGCCGCTGGACGAACCGCTCCAGGCCCTGCGGATCCGCGCCCTGCGCGACGCGGGCCGCCCGGCGGAGGCGCTGGCCGCCTACGACGCGGTGCGCAGGGAGCTCGCCGACCGCCTGGGCGCGGACCCGGGCCCGGTGCTGCGCGCCCTGCACGCCGAACTCCTGTCGCCGCCGCAGGTCTGGCCGGCGGCCGCCGCCGGTGCCCCGGCCTGGTCCGGGGCACCGGCGTCGACCCCGGGCGGCCCCGCCGCCCAGGCCCCGTACCCCGGTCCCGGCGCGCCCGGGCATCCGGACCACACCCGGTCCGGGGCCCAGCCCCCGGGCGGCGGAGGTCCCGGGGCTGCGCCCCGGACCTCCGCCGCCGCGGGAGCCGGGCATCCGGCCCATCCGGCCCATCCGGCCCATCCGGGCCGGGCGCAGGGCGCCGCAGGTGCCGTCGGCGGGTCCGGAGTGCGGGCCCCGGCCGGCGCTGCGGCCGGACCCGCCGGCGGGCCGGGCGGGTACCCGTACGCCGGGCATCCGGCGCACCCGGAGCAGGCGCCCGCCGGGGCCGCTGACGGGCAGGGCGGGGACCCGTATCCCGGCCCCGGCAGCGGCCCGTACCCAGCCCCCCGCCAGGGGAACCTGCGGGCCCGGCTGACCACCTTCGTCGGCCGGGAGGACGACATCGCGGTCATCGGGGACGACCTCGCGCGGGCCCGGCTCGTCACCCTGCTCGGGCCCGGCGGGGCCGGGAAGACGCGGCTGTCGCAGGAGGCCGCCGAGGCGCATGCCGTCAGCGGGCACTGGCCCGACGGGGTGTGGCTCGTGGAGCTGGCCCCGGTGGACGATCCGGAGGACGTCGCCGAGGCCGCGCTCGCCGCGCTCGGCGCCCGCGAGACCAAGCTGCGCGGCGCCGCCACCGAGGAACTGCGGGTGCTGACCGACCGCCACGGCGACGACCCCCTCGACCGGCTCGCCGAGCACTGCGCGCGGCGCCGGCTCCTGCTGCTGCTCGACAACTGCGAGCACGTCGTCGACGCCGCCGCCCGGCTCGCCGAGGAGCTCCTCGCCCGCTGCCCCGGCGTGCAGATCCTCGCCACCAGCCGCGAACCCCTCGGCGTACCCGGGGAGACCCTGCGGCCCGTCGAGCCGCTGCCCGACCCGGTCGCCCTGCGGCTGCTCGGCGACCGGGGCGCCGCCGCCCGGCCAGGGTTCCGTGCCGAGGACGATCCGGCCGCCGCCGCGGAGATCTGCCGCCGCCTCGACGGACTGCCGCTCGCCATCGAGCTCGCCGCCGCCCGCCTGCGGCTGCTGACGCCCCGCCAGATCGCCGACCGCCTCGACGACCGCTTCCGCCTCCTGACCAGCGGCGCCCGTACCGTGCTGCCCCGCCAGCAGACCCTGCGCGCCGTCGTCGACTGGTCCTGGGAGCTGCTGGACGAACCCGAGCGCACGGTGCTGCGCCGGCTCTCCGTCTTCGCGGGCGGCTGCGACCTCGCCGCCGCCGAGGACGTCTGCGCGGACCCCTCGTACGAGGTCGCGGACGTCCTCGGCTCCCTCGTCGACAAGTCCCTCGTCGTGGCGGCCCCCGGACCCGACGGTTCCGCCATGCGCTACCGGCTGCTGGAGACCGTGGGCGAGTACGCCGCCGAGCAGCTCACCGGGGCCGGCTCCGACCGCGCGGACACCGAGCGCCGCCACCTCGTCCACTACCGCGAACTGGCCCGCACCTCCGAGCCGCTGCTGCGCGGCCGCGGCCAGCGCGCGGCCGCCGACCGGCTCGCCTCCGAGTACGAGAACCTGCGCACCGCCCTGCGCCGGGCCGTGGCCGCCCGGGACGCCGACGAGGTGCTGTGCCTCGTCCACTCCCTCGGCTGGTACTGGCACATGCACGACCTGCGCGCCGAGTCCCGGCACTGGGCCGAGGCCGCCGCGGCCCTCGGGCCCGATCCCTTCACGCCGCCCTTCGTACCCGCCGAGCCCGTGTACGAGCGGCTCGTGGACAGCCCGCCCCCGTACAGCGGCGAGCTGCTCGCCGAGGCCTGGCGGGCGGTGCACCTGGTCCGGCTCGCGGCCCGCGACCAGACCAACGAGAACTGGAACACCCCCGAGGTGCGGGCCCTGGTCGAGGGCGTGATCGCCGTCTACCGGCCCGGACTCCCGCAGACCTGCCGGACCCCCGCCTCCCTCTGGATCTACGCGGTCATGATCCTGGGGGACCCGGGGATGCTCAAACGGGTCGTCGACGAGACCGTCGACGCCGCCCGCGAACTCGGCTACCGCTGGGAGCTCGGCTCAGCCCTCCAACTGCGCGCCAACGTCCTCGCCAACCGCGCCGACTGGGCCGGTGACGCCTCCCGCGACGCCGAGGAGAGCCTGGCCGTCTTCCGGGAGCTCGGCGACGACTGGGGCTGCGCCGAGGCGCTGTCCGCCCGGGCCGAGGCCCGCGAGAAGCGCGGCCGGTACGACCTCGCCACCCAGGACTACCGGGCGGCGATCGGGCACGCCGAACGGCTCGGGGCCAAGGCCCAGGTGACGGTGCTGCGGGTGCGCATGGCGGGGAACCTCGCCGAGATGGGCCGCCTGGAGGAGGCCGAGGCCATGCTCTCCGGGATCGTCGCCGCCGTGCAGGACTACGGCAACGAGGCCATGCCCGCCGCCCGGATGTTCCTCGCCGGCGTCCTCGGCCGCACCGGCCGCAGGGACGAGGCCCGCGTGCAGCTCCAGACGCTGCGCGACGAGTTCGCCTTCGGCGCGTACGCGCTCTTCGACGGCTTCCTGCTCGGCACGATGGCGTGGCTGGACAACGAGGACGGCCGCCACGAGGAGGCGCTCGACCGGCTCCGGCAGGCCCTGGCCGCGGTGCAGGACCCGCTCGCCGCGATGGTCGCCCCGCAGATGCAGGCCGTCTACCTGATGACCGCGGCCCTCTCCCTGGCCTCGCTCGGCGGCCCGCGGCGGGCGTACGACGCGGCCCGGCTGCTCGGCGCGTACCGGACGCACCTGCCGCCCGCGCACGTCCCCGTCACCACGGAACGCGCGGACGCCGCCCGTGCCGAGGAGCTGGCGCGGGCGGCTCTGGGTGACGCCGCGTACGAGGCGGCGTACGCCGAGGGCGGCGGCCTCACCGTGGAGGAGGCCGCCGCCCTGGTCTGACCCGGCCCCCGGTCAGGGGCCCGTCCGGGACGCGATCCGAACGGACCGGCCGACCCGGGTCAGGTCTTCTGGCGGAACTTGCGGACCGCGAGGGGCATGGTGACCGCCGTGATGGCGAGCGACCAGCCCAGCGTCATCCACACGGAGTCGCCCACGGGAGTGCCGTTGATCAGGGCGCGCGCCGCGTCGGCGAGGTTCGACAGCGGGTTGTAGTCGGTGAAGGACTGCAGCCAGCCCGGCATGGTGGTCGGCGGGGCGAAGATCGAGCTGCCGAACTGCAGCGGCATCAGGACCAGCATCGCCATGCCCTGGACCGCCTGCGCCGTCTTCATGGTGAGACCGAGCAGGATGAAGATCCACATCAGCGAGGCGCCGAACACGGCGGACAGGCCGATGGAGCAGAAGAGGTCCAGCACCGAGCCCTTGATGGACAGGCCCAGGATGAAGCCCACGGTGAGCAGGATCGCGATGGCGACCAGCATCCGGCCGACCTCGACGACGATCTTCGCGAGGAGCACGGAGGACCGGGCGATCGGCATGGACCGGAAGCGGTCCATGACGCCCTTCTTGAAGTCGTCGTTGACGCCGGTGCCGACCGCCATCGAGATGTTCATGCCCATCATGGCCATCAGGCCCGGGATGACGTAGTTGACGTACGCCTCCTGGTTGCCCTTGCCGGAGATCGCACCGCCGAAGACGAACACGAAGAGCAGGGTGAAGATGATCGGCATGAGCACGGCGTCGAACATCGACTCCGGGTCCTGCTTGATCTGCAGCGCGTTGCGGCGCACGAGCGCGCCGATGTGGCGCAGGTTGGCCCGCAGGCCGATCCGGCCCTCCCCGGGCGGGGCGCCCGCACCGGCCGCCGGGGCGGCCGCGGTGTCGGCGGGCTTCGTCGTGGTTACGGTGCTCATGCCGCGACCTCCTCGGTCTGCTCGGTCGTCTCGATGGTGGGCTTCTGGCCGGTGATCGACAGGAACACCTCGTCCAGGCTGGGCAGGTACGTGCCGAGGTCGGCGATCGCGTACCCGCGGGCGGCCAGCAGGCCGACGACCGCGGTCAGCTGCTCGTCGCTCAGGATCGGGACCAGCAGGACGCCCTCGTCCGGGACGGCCTGCGTGCCCGCCACCCCGTCCAGACCGGCCTCGGCCAGCGAACGGGCCATGCCCGGCAGGTCGGAGGCGTCGACGGGACGGATCCTCAGGGTGCGGCCGCCGACGCGGGCCTTCAGTTCGTCGACCTTGCCGTTGGCGATGACCTTGCCGCGGTCGATGACCGTCAGTTCGCTCGCGAGCTGCTCGGCCTCCTCCATGTACTGGGTGGTGAGCAGCACGGTGGCCCCCTCGGCGACCATCCGCTGCACCTCGTCCCACACCTCGTTGCGGGTGCGGGGGTCCAGACCGGTGGTCGGCTCGTCCAGGTACAGCACAGCCGGGCGGCCGATCATGGAGGCGGCCAGGTCGAGCCGCCGGCGCATGCCGCCGGAGTAGTGCATCGCGGCCTTCTTGGCGGCCTCGGTGAGCGAGAAGCGCTCCAGCAGCTCGTCGGCGCGGGACCGGGCGTCCTTGCGGGACAGGTCCAGCAGCCGGCCGATCATGTAGAGGTTCTCCCAGCCGGACAGCTTCTCGTCGACCGAGGCGTACTGGCCGGTGAGGCCGATGGTGCGGCGCAGCTGCCGCGGCTGGCGGACCACGTCGTAACCCGCGACCGTCGCCGTGCCGGCGTCCGGGGTGATCAGGGTGGACAGGCAACGGACCAGGGTGGTCTTGCCGGCGCCGTTCGGTCCGAGGACCCCGAGGACGGTGCCCTCGCGGACGTCCAGGTCGACCCCGTCGAGCGCCTTGGTGTCGCCGTAGTGCTTCACCAGCCCCCGCACTTCGACGGCGTTGGTGTTCTTGTCGTTTCGCGTCATGTCCACCATGGGACCAGGCGTCACTGACAAAGCACCGACAGCCGACCGACAGCCGACCGACGGGCGGCCGACAGACGGCCGACAGGCAGCAGGCCGCCCGCCGACGAGGTGTCGGCGGGCGGCCGGCCCGGACCGTCCGTCAGTGGAAGGCGTGCTCCGCCTGCGGGAACGTTCCGCCGACCACGTCCTCGGCGAAGGCCTTCGCCGCGTCGTTCATGGTCTGCCGCAGGTTCGCGTACTGCTTGACGAACTTCGGCATCCTCCCGCCGGTCAGGCCCATCATGTCGGTCCACACCAGCACCTGTGCGTCGCACTCCGCGCCCGCGCCGATGCCGACCGTCGGGATGTGCAGGGACCGGGTGACCTCGGCGGCCAGCTCGGCCGGGACCAGCTCCAGCACCACCGCGAACGCGCCCGCGTCCTGAGCGGCCTTCGCGTCGCGCAGCAGCTGGTGCGCGGCCTCGTCGCCGCGGCCCTGGACCCGGTAGCCCATGGCGTTGACGGACTGCGGGGTCAGCCCGAGGTGGGACATGACGGGGATGCCCGACTGCACGATCAGCTCGGTCTGGGCCAGCGAGCGCTCGCCGCCCTCCAGCTTCACCGCTCCCACTCCGGCCTCCTTCATGAGGCGGGTGGCGCTGCGCAGTGCCTGGACGGGACCCTCCTGGTAGGACCCGAACGGCATGTCGCCGACGACGAGTGCCCTGCTCGTACCGCGTACGACGGCGGCCGACAGCATCGTCATCTGGTCCATGGTCACCGGAACCGTGGTGTCGTAGCCCAGGTGGCAGTTGCCCATGGAGTCGCCGACGAGGATCACCGGGATCCCGGCCTCGTCGAAGACGGAGGCGGTCATCGCGTCGTAGGCGGTGAGCATGGGCCACTTCTCGCCGCGTTCCTTGGCGAGGGTCAGGTCGCGGACGGTGATGCGCCGGGTGCCCGTGCCTCCGTACAGGGTGGGCGAGGCCGCGGATGCGGGTTCGCGGGCAGGCGAAACGGCGTGCGTCATTGCAACTGCTCCTTGTGTCATCTCGAGGCGCCCTTACGGCGTCCCCGGACTCACCCACCATGGTGGCATCCGCGTGGCCCAGGGCGGAAGTGCTGCGCGGAGTGCGCCGGGCGCGCAGGATGCAATGTGCGCGTTTCGTGACAAGCGGAAGCAAGCGGAACCCATGCCGCACGGCCGTTCGTCCTCCGGGACGTACGGCCGCTCCGAGCGGTCGTGACGTAGGACACGGAAGGCTCCGGTCATCGCCTAGGGTCAAGGGGCGGGAACGGAGCGCGAGCACGGCAGTGAGGGCAGTGGCATGGCACAGGCGTACATGACGGAGTCGGGGAACGGCGGCTCGGAGCCCGAGCCCTCCGCCTCCCGCTTCCGGCGCCGGCTGGCCGAACTGCGCAGAGACCCCGGAATCTGGCGGCGCGGCCTGGTGCTGGCCGCGATCGCGGTGCTGATCTGCCTGGTCATGGTGTTCCACGCGGAGCTCCCCAACGACGTGGGCAACCTCGGCAGCCTCACCGAGACCTTCCTGCCCTGGCTGGGACTGGCCGTCCCGCTGCTGCTGATCGGGGCGGTCGTGCGGAAGTCCGCGACCGCGCTGATCGCGATACTGCTGACGGCCGCGGTCTGGGTGAACGTCTTCGGCGGTCTGGTCACCGACAAGTCCGGCCCCGGCGGCAACCTCGTCGTCGCCACCCACAACGTCGACGCCGACAACAAGGACCCGCGCGGCACCGCCGAATCGATCGCGAAGTCCGGGGCCGACGTCCTGGCCCTGACCGAACTCAAGGGGAGCGTCGTCCCCGTCTACGAGAAGGCCCTGGCGGGCACGTACAAGTACCACTCGGTCGAGGGCACCGTCGGGGTGTGGAGCAAGTACCCGCTGTCCGCCAGCCGGCCGGTGGACATCAAGCTGGGCTGGACCCGCGCCATGCGCGTCACCGTCGACACCGCCCAGGGACAGGTGGCCGTCTTCGTCGCCCACCTGCCCTCCGTCCGGGTCAAGCTGAACGCCGGCTTCACCGCCAACCAGCGCGACAACAGCGCCGACGCACTGGGCGCCGCGCTCGCCGCGGAACCTCTGAGGAAGGCCATCCTGCTCGGAGACCTCAACGGCACCATGAACGACCGCTCGCTGTCCGAGGTCACCTCGCAGATGCGCTCCACGCAGGGCGCGGCGGGCGACGGGTTCGGCTTCAGCTGGCCGGCCCAGTTCCCGATGGCCCGGATCGACCAGATCATGGTCCGCGGGATCGAACCCGAGGCGTCCTGGACCCTGCCGCGCACGGGCAGCGACCACCTCCCGGTCGCGGCGCGGGTGACGGTCCCGTAGCCGCGCGGGCAGCCGCCTGAGCGGGCGCATCCGCGCCGGGCGCCGGTGCCGTCCCGGCGCGGGACGCCGGAGGCCCGCCCGGCAGGAGTGAGGAGGGGGCTCGCCGCCGATGCGGCGGAGCCCCCTTACCGCGTGCGCCGAGCGCAGCGGCTACGCGTGCTCGCGCCAGCCGTTCGTGATGGGCAGCCGGCGGTCCTTGCCGAAGCCCTTCGCGGAGATCTTCGTGCCCGGCGGGTACTGGCGGCGCTTGTACTCCGCCATGTCCACCATCCGCAGGGTCCTGGCCACCAGCTCCCGGTCGAAGCCGGCCGCCACGATCGCCTCGATGCCCTGGTCGCGGTCCACGTACAGTGCCAGGATCGCGTCGAGCACCGGGTAGTCCGGCAGGGAGTCCGTGTCCACCTGCCCCGGGCGCAGTTCGGCGCTCGGCGGCTTCGCGATCGAGTTCTCCGGGATCGGCGGGGTCTCACCGCGCTCGGCGGCGGCCCGGTTGCGGTACCGCGCCAGGCGGAAGACATCGGACTTGTACACGTCCTTGATCGGGCCGTACGCGCCCACCGAGTCCCCGTACAGGGTGGAGTAGCCGACGGCCAGCTCCGACTTGTTCCCCGGGGCCAGCACGATGTGGCCCTCCTGGTTGGAGACCGCCATCAGCATCGTGCCGCGCAGCCGGGACTGGAGGTTCTCCTCCGCCAGGCCGGTCAGGCCCAGCGCGCCCATGTACGCGTCGAACATCGGCTCGATCGACACGGTCCGGAAGTTCAGGCCGGTCCGGGCGGCCAGGTCGGCGGCGTCGCCCCGGGAGTGCTCCGAGGAGTACTTCGAGGGCATCGAGATGCCGTACACGTTCTGCGCGCCGATCGCGTCGCAGGCGATGGCGGCGACCAGGGCCGAGTCGATACCGCCGGAGAGCCCGATCAGGACGGAACGGAAGCCGTTCTTCCTGACGTAGGCGCGCAGGCCCACCACCAGCGCGTCGTAGATCTCCTCGTCGTCGTCGAGCCGGTCGGCGTATCCGCCGGTGACGACCGCCTCGGGCGCCTCCGCGGGCTCCTCGGAGAGGATCACGCGGTCGATGCGCAGCCCGTCGTCGACCACGCCCTCGGGGGCGTCGGCCCGCGCGGCGGGCAGGTCGAGGTCGATCAGCACGCAGCCCTCGGAGAACTGCGGGGCGCGGGCGAGGACTTCGCCGTCGGCCCCGACGACGATCGAGTCGCCGTCGAAGACCAGCTCGTCCTGGCCGCCCATCATGGCCAGGTAGGCGAGGGTGCAGCCGGCCTCCTGGGCGCGCTTGCGCACCAGTTCGAGGCGGAGGTCGTCCTTGTTGCGCTCGTACGGGGAGGCGTTGACCGAGAT
Source organism: Streptomyces sp. NPDC053432 (assembly GCF_055585365.1). Classification (NCBI taxonomy): domain Bacteria; kingdom Bacillati; phylum Actinomycetota; class Actinomycetes; order Kitasatosporales; family Streptomycetaceae; genus Streptomyces; species Streptomyces sp. NPDC053432. Next base: position 273,215 of record NZ_JBVJKF010000008.1, on the reverse strand, counting down.
CAGCAGCCCGGCCCCGGCGGAGTGGGTGGCCGGGACCCGGCCGCCCTCCTGCCAGAGGTCCTCGCAGATGGCCAGGGCCACGTCGACGCCGTGCACCCGGATCACGGGCTGGGTGTCGCCCGGCACGAAGTACCGGAACTCGTCGAACACGCCGTAGTTGGGGAGGTGGTGCTTGGCGAAGCGGAGCACGACCTCGCCGCGGTGCAGGACCGCCGCCGCGTTCTCCGGGGAACCGGCCGGGCGGCCCAGCCGGGGCGTGGCCTTCTCGGTGCGGTCGAGGTAGCCGACGACGACGGGGAGCTCCCCGAGGCCCTCGTCCGCGAGTCGGGCCGCCAGATCGCGCAGGGCGGTGCGGGAGGCCTCGACGAAGGACTCGCGCAGGGCGAGGTCCTCGACGGGGTACCCGGTCAGCATCATCTCCGGGAACGCCACCAGGTGGGCGCCCTGCTCGGCGGAGTGCCGGGTCCAGTGGACGACCGAGTCGGCGTTGGCGGTGATGTTGCCGACGTGCGAGTCGATCTGATTCAGAGCGAGGCGTAGTTGAGGCACGGGACCCAGTCTAATCGTCTTTCTGACGCGATGTCCTGGGTCCCGTGTGTTTCCGCGGTTGAGAGCCTCGGCGCGACGCTTCGGCTCAGCGCTTCGGCTCAGCGCTTCGGCGCGGCGCCTCAGCCGACGGGGCCGGTGTACTTCACGGAGGGGAGGAGTCCCGGGGAGATGTCCGCGGTGATGTTCTCGGTGCCGTCGGGCAGGTCGAAGGCCACGACGCCGCTGGCGGACTGGCCGGGCATGATGGAGCCCCTGATCACCTTCGGCACGCCGGCGCTGCCGTCGTAGATCACCTTGGCGGTCCCGCCCTGCTCGTCGCGGACGCTGGGCATGGGGAAGAGGACCTCGTACGGCTCCGCCGAGCCGTTGGTGACGGTGACCGTGATCTGGATCGGGTTCTTGGACTCGCGGGCGATGACGCCCTTCGGCTCGTACTCCTTCGGCGCCGACAGGCTCACCTTCACGCCGTTGTCGTACGTGAAGGTCTCGCCGAAGGCCAGCGGGCTGGTCAGGCCGGGGACCTGGGAGGGCTTCGCCGGCCTCGGCGGGGCCGAGGCCGAGGGCGGCCGGCTGGGGAGGAGATCGTCCAGCCGTTCGCGCTGCTGCCGGCGTTCCTGCGCCCGGCGGTCGGCGGCCCCGTCGAAGACGAGGGCGGTGAGGAACAGGCCGCCGACCGAGGCGGCGAGGGCGAGCACGCCGAGGACGGTGCCGACGATGGACAGCGTCTTCTGGGGGGCGCCCCTGGAGGCGCGGACGACGGCGCCGATGCCGAGGCCGATGGCGGTCAGGCCGAGGATGAAGCCGAGCCAGAAGAGGAGGGGCACCAGGCCGATGAGGATGCCGAGGCCGCCGACGATCGCCGCGGAGACGGCCAGGCCGTTGCTGGTGGCGGTGCCGGCCTGCGCGTACGTCGGGTAGCCGGGCCCGCCGTATGCGACTCCGCCGTATCCGACTCCGCCGTACCCGGAACCGCCGTGCTGGGCCCACGGGTTGGCGGGGACGCCGGGGGCCGCGGGCGCGCCGAAGCCGGGGCCCGCCGGGGGAGCGGGCGCGGGCACGAGCGGGGCGAACGACGAGGCGGGTCCCTGCGGGGCGGCGGCCGGGGTCTGCTCCGGCGACGGGCCGGGGGCCGGGGTCTGCTCCGGCGAGGGTGCCGTGGTGGGGGGTTTCTGCAGGGACGGGCCGGGGGCCGGGGTCTGCTCGGGTGTGGGCGCCGTGGCGGGGGGCTTCTGCAGGGAGAGGGCGGCCGGGGGCTGCTCGGCAGGGGGTGCCGTGGTGGGGGGTTTCTGCAGGGACGGGCTGGGGGCCGGGGTGTTTTCGGGGGACGGGTCCGCGGCCGGGGACGGGGCCGGCTGCGGGGGCTTCCGCGGGGACGGTGACGGCTGCGCGGCCGCCTCGGGTATGGGCGTTCCGGCCGGTTCGGTCGGGGTGGCGGACGGGTTCGGCGGGGTGCTCATACGGGCTGAGGCGTCCTTTTGTTCGTCGCGTCTCGTGTCGTGATCGGCACAAGCCTGCCACGGCGCCGCCGCCACCCCGCCGCCATTTCCCGGCGGGCGGAACTCAGCGTTCGTAGCCGAGGACCGTCATCATCCCGGACTCCGAGTGGTACACGTTGTGGCAGTGCAGCATCCACAGCCCGGGGTTGTCCGCGTCGAAGTCCACCGTCAGCCGGCCGCCCGACAGGATGATCGCGGTGTCCTTGCGGGCGCCCGCGCCACCTCCCAGGGCGTACGTGTGCCCGTGCAGGTGGACCGGATGCCACATCGGCGTCTGGTTCCTGAACTCCAGCCGCACCCGCTCGCCCGCCTTCACCGGATGCCGCTGCTCGGGGGTGAACGGGGCGCCGTCGAAGGCCCAGTTGAAGCGGGTCATCGTGCCGGTCAGCCGGAGCGAGAGCGTCCGGTCCGGGGTGCGCGCCGGCAGCGCCACCGACCCGGCGGCCCTGAGCCGGTCCGCCAGTAGCGGAGTGGTGGCGAGCTCGGCCGGCCGCGTCGCGGCGGTGGGCGCCGTCCCCGACCCGGTGCGCAGCACGGCGAGCGCGGACGCCGACTCGCCCTTGCCCTCGGCCAGCGCGGTGAGCGGGAAGACCCCGTCCTGCGCGGTGACGAGCACGTCGTACCGCTCGCCCATGCCCAGCAGCAGGCAGCCGGTCTTCGCGGTCTCCACCGGGTATCCGTCGGTGTGGGTGACCGTCAGCTCGTGGCCGCCGAGGGCGATGCGGAACGGCGTGTCCCCGCCCGCGTTGATGATGCGCAGCCGGATGCGGTCCCCGGGCCGGGCGGTGAAGACGGACGGGTCGTCCGCCGCCCTGCCGTTGATGAGGTAGTACGGGTACGCGACGTTGCCCACGTCCTTGCCGAGGACGTCGCTCTCGCCGAGCTTTCGGAGGCGCGAGGGGCCGGTGCCCACGCCACCGGACGGAGAGCCGGACGGAGAGCCGGACGGAGAGCCGGACGGCGGGGCGGCGGGTGTCGTGCCGTGGCCCGCGTGGCCGCCCGTGGACTGGCCGCTCGCGCCGCGGAGCTGGGCGAGCACGGCGTCGGGGGTGGAGCCGTCCACCCCGTCGAGCCAGTCGTCCAGGACCACCACCCACTCCTTGTCGTACGAGAGGGGCTCCTTCGGGTCCTCCACGATCAGCGGCGCGTACAGCCCGCGGTCCTGCTGGACGCCGGTGTGCGGGTGGAACAGGTACGTCCCCGGCGTCGGTACGGCGAACCTGTACGTGAAGGAGCCGCCCGGGGCGATGTCCCGCTGGGTCACCCCGGGGACCCCGTCCATGTCGTTGCGCATCGCCAGGCCGTGGCAGTGCAGGGAGGTGGCCTCGGGGAGGTTGTTGGCGAGGGTCAGGGAGAGCGTGCCGCCCGCGGTGGCCCGTACCTCCGGGCCGGGGACCTGGTCGCCGTACGTCCACGAGCGGAAGACGTGCCCGCCGCCGAGGTCGACGGAGGTGGCGGCGGCGGTGATCCTGACCTCGGTGAGCGGTCCGGTGGCGTTGCGGGCGGCCTCGGCGGCCTGCACCTCGGGGCCGGCCGGGTCGACGTAGTCGGCGGGGGCGGCGGCCCCCGCGGCGGCGCGGTTCGCGCCGTCGGTCCCGGCGACGCCGCGGTCCGTGGCGGTGCGGGCGCAGGCGGGGAGCAGCCCGGATCCGGCGAAGGCGGCGGAGGCGCCGAGGACGGCGCGACGGGAGGGAAGAGAGCGCACGGAAGTACCTCGTGGGTGTGGTGTGGGGGGAGGGGCGGGCATGTCGGCGGCCGCCCGGTCGCCCCGGGGTGCGGGCATGCCGGGGCGACGGCGCGGCGCGGTCCTCCGCTCGGGCGCGCGGGGCGGCCGGCCGGGCGGTTCGCGGGGTCGGTGAGGTCAGCGGGTCAGCCCGGTTCGCCGGGCGATGGCGGGTCGGGTCCTGCGCGGGGCCGGACCGGCACGCGGGCCGCGCCCCCGAGCGGCGCGGTATCGCAGGAGCCGGCCGGTCCGCCGCCGGGGGGCGGTGCGGCGGGCCCGGTGAGCACGGTGGGGCAGTCGGACCCGGGGTCGGCCCGGGTGCCGCCGGGCCCACCGTCCGTGGGCGGGCCGGGCGGGCCGGGTGGTCCGGGCGGGCCGGACGGGCCCGGCGAGGCAACGGAGTGCGCGGCGGGTGCGTCCTCCGAGGCGTGGGACTCAGTCGGACGGCTCAGGGCGTTCATGGTCACGATGCCCAGCAGGAGCGTGACGAGCAGCAGCGGCCGGGGCCACGGGGCAGCTCGCTGGGCTCTGCTCGTCATGCCGGGGACCCTACCCCGGGTGGGTATCCGATCCCTGGAACGAACCCCGGATCTGCATAGGATTAGTCACACTATGTCCACCAATGGCCCCCCTCCGCGCCCTCGGGCCGACTCCGCGCCCGGCTCCGTGCCCGGCCCCACGCCGGGCTCCTCGTTCCGCACGGCCGGGCGGACCTGGCCGCCGGCCTCTCCGGTGGCCGTCCTGGTGGGCCTCGGCGCCGCGGCCTACACCGCCTGGGTGCTCGAAGTCGTCCTCTCCACCGGCCTCAACCCCATCGAGACGTACGTGAGCGAGCTCGCCGCCCAGGACCGCCCCCTCGGCGGCCTCTTCAGGGCCACCGACTTCTGCGCCGGTCTGCTCGCCTTCGCCGGAGGGCTGCTCGCGCTGGTGCGGCTGCTGCGCGGGATCGAGCCCCGCCGCCCGTGGGCGGTCGCCGGCTGGGCCGGGGTGACCCTTTTCGGGGCGGCCACCGCCGCCGACGCCTGGCTGCCGCTGAGCTGCACGCCGACCGTGGACCCGGTGTGCGCGGCCCGGGAGACCGCGGGGCTCGTCCCGGCCACCCATCAGGCCCACGCGGTCAGCAGCAGCCTCGCGATGACCGGCGCACTCGTCGGCATCGTGGCCCTGACCGTCGCCGCCCGGCGCTACGGGCGGCTCGCGCCGCTGGCCCGCCACGGCCCGCTGCTCGTCGTCCTGGAACTGCTCGCCACCGCGTGGACCCTGACGGCCATCGCCCTGTTCGAGGCAGGCCGCGGCACCTGGGCCCTGGGCGCCGGGCAGCGGCTCCAGGTGCTGCTCGTGGCGCTCTGGCTGGGCCTGCTCGCCCGCTCCGTGTACCAGGAGCGCCGCACGTGAGCGGCGCGCGGGGCGCCGCGCGAGTCCACGGCCCCGGCGCTCCGGGACGTTTCGTACGGGTGGACGGCGTCCCGCTGCACGTGCTGGTCGAGGGCCGGGGGCCGGTGTGCGTGCTCAGTGCCGGGCTGGCCATGGCCTGGTTCGACTGGGACGAGGTCGCCGCGCTGCTCGTCGCCGCGGGCCGCACCGTCGTCCGCTTCGACCGCCCCGGCCACGGCCTCAGCGCCCCGGCCTGCGAGCCGGCGACCGCCGCGGGCGAGGCCCACCGCGTCGCGGGTCTCCTGGACGCCCTGGGCCCGGTCGGCGCCGGCGCTGTCACCGTCGTCGGGCATTCCATCGCCGGGTTCCACGCCGAGGCCTTCGCACGGCTCCACCCCGGGCGGACCGCCGCCCTGGTGCTGGTCGACTCCAGCGTCGAGGAGGCTCCGCGTGCCCTGCTGCCCGCGGCGCTGCGCACCGGCGCGGCCAGGGGCCTCGGGCGGGTGGTGACCGCGGCCGGGGTGCCCGCCGCACTTGGTCCGGCCGCCCGGCGGGCCGTCGTACGGGCGTCCCGGACCGGCGGGGCCGATCCCGCCGCGCGGGACCTCGTACGGCGCTGCTACCGCACCGGCCGGGTCTGGCGGGGGGCGCTGCTGGAGAACTCCCTCTACCCCGAAGCCGCCGCAGAGGTCCTGGCCCTGCGCGCGACGCACCCGCTGACCGCGCCCGCCACCGTCCTCGCCGGCCACGGCGGCGGCACGGGCCGCGGCGCCCTGCGCTGGCTCGCCCGACAGGCGGAGCTCGCCGGCCGGCTCGGCGCCCGTTTCGAGGTCGCCGAGCCCGCCGGACACCTGGTCATGCTGGACCGCCCGGACCAGGTGGCCCGGGCGGTCCTGGAGTCCCCGGCGGGGCCGGATCAGCCTCGGGCGTAGACCTTCTCCGCCCAGCCGGCTATCTGTTCCTCCGAGAGGTGCTTGGCCAGGTCCGCCTCGCTGATCATGCCGACCAGCTTCTTGTCCCTGATCACGGGGAGCCGGCGGATCTGGTGGCTCTGCATCTCCTCCAGCACCTCGGAGACGTCGGCGTTCGCGTCGATCCAGCGCGGTGTGCCCTGCGCCATCTCACCTGCGGTGACCTTCGAGGGGTCGTGCCCCTTGGCCACACAGCCGACCACGATGTCGCGGTCGGTCAGAATGCCGCAGAGCCGTTCCGTCCTGTCGCTGATGGGCAGCGCGCCCACGTTGAGGCGGGCCATCAGCTCGGCGGCCCGGTCCAGGGTCTCGGTGGCGGGGATCCACTGGGCCCCGGCGTGCATGATCTCTCCGGCGGTCGTCATCGCGTAAACCTCCCAAGCGCCGTGTGCGGCAGGGGCGCGGGTGCCCCGCCGCGGCGTTCCCCATCGTCGTTCGGCCGTTCGGCCCACGCGACCCGGCACGGGGCAGCACACGCCCGTACGGGTGACGGGACGCCTCCCGCCACCGTACGAGCGTGCCCCGTCACCCGCGCGGCGCGGCCCCGCGCTTCGCCAGCATGTCCGCCATGAGGGTGAGCTCCGCCTGCTGCGCGTCGGCCATGCCCTGCGCCAGGTCGCGCTCGACGGGGGTCGTGCACCGCTTCGCGCAGGCCTGGGCCATCGCGACGCCGCCCTTGTGGTGGTCGGTCATCAGCTGCAGGTAGAGCACCTCGGCGTCCCGGCCCTCGGCGGCGCCCAGCCGCGCGAGCTCCTCCTTGGTGGCCATCCCGGGCATGAGCGCCCCGCCGGGCGGCACGGCCGCGTGCCCCGAGTGCACGTCGCCGTGGCCGCCGCCGTGACCGTCACCGGCGTCACCCGTCCAGGACATCGCGGGCTCGTCGGCGAGCACCTTCGGCAGCCCCCACAGGTCCAGCCAGCCGAGGAGCATGCCCCGCTGGTTGGCCTGGGTGTTGGCGATGTCGTACGCGAGGGTGCGCACGGGCTCGTCCTGGGTCCGGTCGCGCACGACGAAGGACATCTCCACCGCCTGCTGGTGATGCACCGCCATGTCCCGGGCGAAGCCGGCGTCGGGCGAGCGCAGCCCGGGCACGGCGGCAGCCTGCGCGGCGGGCCGGTCGTCGCCGTTCGCGGCGGCGGCCATGGTGGCCACGGCCGCGAACAGCAGCGCCAGCAGCACGGCCGTGCCCGAAACCCAGTACGTACGGGGGATCCGGGCCCTGCCGCCAGCCGCGCCGGTCACTTGGTCAGGCCGTTCGTGCAGGCGGCGCCCGGCTCGGGGGTCTGCTCGCCCTGCACGTACTTGGTGAAGAACTGCGCCACCCGCGGGTCGTCCGCGCTGTCCACCGTCAGCTGCTTGCCCCAGGCGCTGAGCATGATCGCCCCGGCCTGCTCCTTGACCGGGCTCATCAGCGAGTACGGGGTCTTCTCCACGCGCGCGGTGAGCTTGTCGAGGTCGGCCTGGGCGGCCTTCTCGTTGTACGTCACCCAGACCGCGCCGTGCTCCATGGAGTGCACCGCGTTCACGTCGGGGACGGCGGCCTTGTAGACGTCGCCGTTGCAGTTCATCCAGCGGGGGTGGTGGTCGCCGCCGACCGGCGGGTTCATCTCGTACTTCACCGGGGTCTCGACGTGGGTGCGGCCCAGCTTCTTGGCGTCCCAGACCTGCTCGCCCTCGACGGGCTTCTTGCGGATCTCCTGCTGCTCCTTGAGGAGCTTCTCCGCGGCCTGCGCCTTGCGCTTCTCGGTCTGCTTCTGGTCGATCAGCACCCAGGCGCCGAAGCCGACGAGTCCGGCGACGATGACGGTGGAGACGGTGATCGCGACGGCCTTGTTGCGCCGCTCGCGGGCCTTCTCGGCGCGGCGCATCTCGGCTATCCGCGCCTGGCGGGAGTTCGGGTCGGTGCTGTGGGTGGTCCTGCTGGCCATGTGCCCTGGTTCCTTTGGCTGAGGGGGGTGGATGAGCGCGAGAAAACCGGACCCGTCAGGTCCGCAGCACCTGGAGCACATGCAGGCCGGGGGCGCGCGCGAGCGGCTCGGGCGGCCGCGTCCGCCCCGCCCCGGCGCCCCGTACGGGGGTCTGCGGCTCGCCGCCGGCCGGCACCGCGGCGGGCTGCGGCGCGGGCAGCACGGCCGGCACCGCGTGCGCGAGGGGGGAGCAGCCGGGCAGGTCGTACGGGGACACGCAGACGGCGTGCGTCCGCGCCTCGGCCGCAGGACCGGCCCCGCCGGGCCGCGAGCAGAGGAAGAGACCCCCCACCAGCACGGCGACCACCACTGCGCCCAGCGCCGCGACCAGTGCCCCGGACACCGCCCGGAACGCCGCCGAAGGCCCCGCGGGAAGCGCGGCACGCCGAAGCGGCGGACGTCCACGACGCCCCCGCTGCGTGTACTGCCGGCCCCCCATGGGCGCAGATGGTAATGCTCATGTCGGGCCGGAGGTCAGTGCGGGGGTGCCACGACCTTTCGGGGGTGCGTAATGTGGCGGAAACCACCGCTGGCGATACTGGCCCGGCCCGACTGTGGCCCGCCCCTCGGGGAGGTGGTGCACAGGCCGTCTGAACTGCGAGGATGAAAGCATGGACAAGCAGCAGGAATTCGTCCTCCGGACGCTTGAGGAGCGCGACATCCGCTTCGTGCGCCTGTGGTTCACCGACGTACTGGGCTTCCTGAAGTCCGTCGCGGTCGCCCCCGCCGAGCTGGAGCAGGCCTTCGACGAGGGCATCGGCTTCGACGGCTCCGCCATCGAGGGCTTCGCGCGGGTCTACGAGTCCGACATGATCGCCAAGCCGGACCCGAGCACGTTCCAGATACTGCCGTGGCGCGCCGAGGCCCCCGGGACCGCCCGGATGTTCTGCGACATCCTGATGCCGGACGGCTCCCCGTCCTTCGCGGACCCGCGCTTCGTCCTCAAGCGCATCCTGGCCAAGACGTCCGACCTGGGCTTCACCTTCTACACCCACCCGGAGATCGAGTTCTTCCTGCTGAAGGACAAGCCCCTGGACGGCACCCGCCCCGTGCCGGCCGACAACTCCGGCTACTTCGACCACACCCCGCAGAACGTGGGCATGGACTTCCGCCGCCAGGCGATCACCATGCTGGAGTCCATGGGCATCTCGGTGGAGTTCAGCCACCACGAGGGCGCCCCCGGCCAGCAGGAGATCGACCTCCGCTATGCCGACGCCCTCTCGACCGCCGACAACATCATGACCTTCCGCCTGGTCATGAAGCAGGTCGCCCTCGAACAGGGCGTCCAGGCCACCTTCATGCCGAAGCCGTTCTCGGAGTACCCGGGCTCCGGCATGCACACCCACCTCTCCCTCTTCGAGGGCGACCGCAACGCCTTCTACGAGTCGGGCGCCGAGTACCAGCTCTCGAAGGTCGGCCGCTCCTTCATCGCGGGCCTGCTGCGCCACGCGGCGGAGACGGCGGCGGTCACCAACCAGTGGGTCAACTCCTACAAGCGCATCTGGGGCGGTTCCTCCCGCACGGCCGGCTCCGGCGGCGAGGCCCCCTCGTACATCTGCTGGGGCCACAACAACCGCTCGGCCCTGATCCGCGTCCCGATGTACAAGCCGGGCAAGACGGGCTCCTCGCGCGTCGAGGTCCGCTCGATCGACTCGGGCGCCAACCCGTACCTCACGTACGCCGTCCTCCTGGCGGCTGGCCTCAAGGGCATCGAGGAGGGCTACGAACTCCCGGCGGGCGCCGACGACGACGTCTGGGCCCTCTCCGACGCCGAACGCCGCGCGATGGGCATCGAACCCCTCCCGCAGAACCTCGGCGAGGCCATCTCCCTGATGGAGCGCAGCGAACTGGTCGCCGAAACCCTCGGCGAGCACGTCTTCGACTTCTTCCTGCGCAACAAGAAGCAGGAGTGGGAGGAGTACCGCTCGGAGGTCACCGCCTTCGAGCTGCGCAAGAACCTCCCGGTGCTGTAGCCCGCGCGGACGGAGCGACGGGGCCGGCGGTCATCCGACCGCCGGCCCCGTCGTCGTGTGTCGTACGGGCCTCAGCGGACCGCGCGGTGCCAGGTGGGGGTGGTCTGGGCGCCGGGGGTGGTGGTGACGTGGAGGGTCGCGTCCAGGCCCAGGACGGCCGTCGTCGTGCCGGAGAGTTCCAGGACCGCGCCCGGGGCGCCCGCGTAGAGCATCGCGGACTCCGTCCACGCCGGGGGGCCGCCCAGGCCCGTGGTGCTGATCGTGCCGGTGTCCGCGCGGCCCGAGACGAGGCGGCCCGCGACGCCGACGGCGCCGTAGCCGGCCCGGCCGCCGGCCTCCGCGACGCTGGAGACCTGGGGCTTGGCGGAGGTGGCCGTGACCAGGGCCGTACGCACGACCCCCGAGTCCGGGCGGCGGAAGTACAGGCGGACGCCCGCGCCGTCCGGGGCCGCGGTCAGCGGGACCGTCGTGGCGGGCAGGCCCGTCTCGAAGGGGCCGGCCAGGGGGGCGGTCGGGGTGGACTGGGTCCAGGCCAGTACCGACTTCGTGGTGGTGGCGTACACGTGGCGCCGCCCGGCGGCGTCGACCGCCGTCACCGGGTCGCTCTGCAGGTCCGCGCCGCCCAGCCGGTGCCACTCGGAGAAGCCGCCGTCCGCCTGCTGCACGGTCGCGCGCAGGGTGCGGTGGGAGTCGCGGAGGTAGACGGTGACGCGGCCGTTCGCGTCGACGGCGGCCGAGGGGGAGCTGATCGAGGAGGTGCCCTCCTCGTCGGCCCGCTCGGGGGTGCCCAGTGACTGCCACGGCCCGAACGGCCCGTCGGGCGCGGACTGGACCGCGTACACGACCTCGCGCCGGTACTCGACGGGTGAGGGACCGAGGGTCGTGCGGGTCGCGAGGACCGCGACGCGCCCGTCGGGAAGGCGGACGGTGGTGGCGCCCGGGTCGATGCCCGTGCCGGGGAGCAGCGCGGGGCCCGTCCATGCTCCCGCCGGGGTCCGGGTCCAGTACGCGGTCTGCCCGTCGAGGGTGGCGAAGGCCCAGAGCCGGCCGGGGGTGCCCTCGGTCACCCAGGAGGTGAGGTCGCCGCGGCTGTAGCGCAGCGACTGCGCCCAGTTCTTGCCGGTCGGATTGCCCGCGACCTTGCGGTCGCCGCAGCCGGAGGGGCTGCCGCAGTAGTTCTCGCCGTCCTGCCAGGCATAGGTCTTCAGGAAGCCGGTCTTGGCGTCGGCGGTCTGCGGGTCCAGCGCGTGCGGGAGGGTGCCGTTGTGGTAGCCGAGGTAGTTCTGCACGGAGAAGTGCGGACGGTCCTTGACCCGCTCGGCGTAGGCGGCCGCGGCGGCCTGCACGAAGCGGGCGCCGTACATGTGGTCCTGGTGGTCGGTGTACTTGCCGGTGTCCGCGTAGCGTCCCGGCGTCGGGTCCTGCATCCGTATCGTCGTCGGGCGGTAGCGCTCCAGGACCCCGGATATCGTCTGTATCAGCTGGTCCCTGCTGTACGTGAACTGCTGCTTGACCGGGGTTCCGGAGGTCAGCTGGGACGCCAGGGCCGGTATCCGCCCGTTCCACAGGCCGCGCAGGCTGTCCGGGTTGTCCCCGCCGGTGCTGCGCGCCTCGCGCATCTGCAGCCACACCAGGTTGACCTGCGGCTTCGCTATGAGGACGTCGAGCTCGGCCTGTCCGCCGCCGGCCGTGGGTATGACCGTACGGCGCCACGCGCTGGTGCGGTCGCCGGTGGCCATCTGGGCGTAGGCGGAGCGTATGCCGTTCTGCCGGGCCTCCGCGTAGTGGGCGCGGTCGGCGGGCTGGTCAGGGTCCTTGGCGGCGCCGCCGTTGGCCCGGTTGACGCCGTCGGCCTCGCCGGAGGTCATGTAGGCGGTGGTGACCGGCGTGCCGGAGAGCAGCGAGCGGACGAGGTCGGGGTTCATGAAGAACAGGTCGTCGTCGGGGTGGGCGACGATCTGCACCACCGATCCGGCGGTCACGCTCGCGGGCAGCACGGCGGCAGGCCCCTTGTCCTGGGTGGCCTCGGCCGGCGTCTGCTGGGCGGCGGCCACGGCGAACACGCCGGTGGTGCCCGCGGTGAGCACCGTGAGCAGGGCCGCGAAACGGCGACGGGTGAGTGGCATCGGTCACGCCTTGGGGGGTCAGGTCCGGGCGGGAAGAACCGCTGTTCAGTCAGAGAGAGGCCAAATCCGCGGACTTGGTTCACCGATTTCACCGATGATCGCCACTTTCCGAGAACGACCGGACGTGATGATGCCCTGTGCAGGCTTTGGGGCCGATATGTGCCCGTGATGTGGAGGCCTTTGCTCCGGCGTACGGGTCAACGAAGTGGCTGGTGTGCACTGTTGGTGCGGGTTCGGTCGGGTGTGGGCGATGGGTGCGGATGTGTTCCGGACGGGCGGTTCTACGGAGCCGTGTTGCGCGGGCCCACCGCCTGCCACGGCGCCAGCCGGGCGTCCGGGGTGTCCGCCGACGAGGTCACGTACAGCCGCGCGTCGAGCCCCACCACCGCCAGGCTCACCATGCTCCGGCCGGTCGTCGTCGAGGACGGCGCGCCCACGAACATCAGCGGCGACCGCTCCCACGGCCGGCCCGACCCGAGGTCCGAGCCCAGCTGCCCGCCCGCCGAGCGGCCCGCCAGCACGTGCCCGCTCGCCGTCACCGCGCCGAAGCCCTGGAGGCCGCCGAGGTCGGTGAGGTTGTTCACCTTCAGCCCGCCGTCCCCCGTGACGAGCGCGGTGCGGACGTTGCCCGAGCCGGGCTTGCGGAACCACAGCCGCACCCCGCCCTCACGGCCCGCCGCCGTCAGCGGGAGCGTGGTGTCGGGCAGGCCGGTGGCCGTGGCCGGGCCCAGCGGCGCGCCCGGCCCGGGCTGCGTCCAGCCCAGCACCGTCCTGGACGTGGTGCAGAACACCATGCGCCGCCCGGCGCCGTCGGTCGCGGTGGCCGGGGTGCCGTGCAGGTCGGTGCCGCCGTACCTCTCCCACGGGCCCCAACTGCCGTCCGCCCGCTGCAGCGTGCCGCGCAGGGTGCCCGCGCCGTCGCGGACGTACGCGGCCGGCTGCCCGGTGCCGTCGAGCGAGACGGCGGGGGCGCTGATGTCGGAGGTCCACGTCTCGTCGGCGGTCTCGGGCGTACCGAGTGACTGCCAGTCCCCGAACTCCCGCGAGCCGGGGGCGCGCTGGACGGCGTACACGACCTCGCGCCTGTAGTCGGCGGGCCGGGCGCCGAAGGAGGTGCGGGTGCCGAAGGCGGCTATCCGGCCGTCCCGCAGCGTGAGGGTGGACATGCCCGGGTCCATGCCGGTGCCGGGCAGCAGGCTGGGGCCGGTCCAGGGGCCGACGAGGCCGGCGCGGTGCCAGACGGCGACCTGGCCGTCGAGCACCTTGAAGGCCCACAGTCCGTGGTCCTCGTCGGAGGTCAGCCAGGAGGTGCTGTTGCCGCGGGCGTAGTTGACGGTGTCGGTCCACCGGTTGCCGGCCGGGTGGTCGGCGACCTTGAGGTCGCCGCAGCCGGCGGCGCTGCCGCAGTGGTTCTGCCGGTCGAGCCAGGCGTAGGTGTCCAGGATGTCCAGCTTCTCCTTCGCCTCGCCCGGGTCCAGGGCGCTGGGGAGGGAGCCGTTGAAGTAGCCGACGTAGTTCTGCAGCGCGAAGTGCGGGCGGTCCTTGACCTCCTTCGCGTACGCGGCGGTGGCCAGCTGGACGAAGCGGGCGCCGTAGAAATGGTCCTGGTGGTCGGTGTACCGCTTGGTGTCCGGGAAGCGGCCGGGGGTGGGGTCCTGGGAGCGGACGGTCGTCGGTTTGTACTGCTCCAGTACGCCGACGAGGGTCTGGACGACCTGCTCCTTCGTGTACGTGAACCGCTGCTTGACGGGGGTGCCGGAGGCGAGCACCGACTCCAGGCGGGCGACCTTGCCGTCCCACAGGCCGTGCAGGCTGTCGGCGACGGGATCGTAGACGTTGCCCGCCTCGCGCATCTGCAGCCAGACGAGGTTGATCTGGGGCTTGGCGACGAGCACGTCGACCTCGGCCTGGCCGCCGCCCCTGGTGGGCACGACGGTGCGCTTCCAGGCGGCGGCCCGGTCGCCGGTGGCCATCTGGGCGTAGGCGGAGCGGATGCCGTTCTGGCGGGCCTCGGCGTAGGCGGGCTTGTCGGCACGGGTGACCTTCTCCTTGGCGGCGCCCGCGTTGATGCCGTCGGCTTCGCCGGAGGTGAGGTAGACCGAGGTGACGGGGTGGCCGGCGGCTATGGAATAGCGCAGGTCCGGGTTCATGAAGTACAGGTCGTCGTCGGGGTGGGCGACGATCTGGAGCACCCGCCCGGGATCGGGCGCCTCGGCCGGGGCCGCGGGGGCGACGGCCCTGCCGTCGGGCGGGGCGGGGTGGCCCAGGCGGTCGAGGGCGTCGTTGCCGCGGAGCACGAGCATGCTGCCGGCGAGGGTGGCGGCGACGAACGCGACGACCTTGACGAGGGCGGCCCGGTGACGGTGGCGCTCCGCGCCGGGTCCGGGTCCGGGTCCGTGTCCGCCGGAGCCGCGCCGTCCGTCCCCGCGCCCGCCGTTCCCGCGCCGGCGCCCGCCGTTCCCGCGTCCGCGCTCGCCGTTCCCGCGTCCGCGCTCGTCGTTCCCGCGTCCGCGCTCGCCGTTCCCGCGTCCGCGTCCTCCGTCTCCGTGCACGCCGTTCCCGGGCGCGCCGTGCCCGTGTCCGCGCCCTCCGTCTCCGGGCACGCCGTGCCCGGGGCCGTGCCCTCCGTGTCCGTATCCGTGCTCGGCTCCGCCGTCGGCACCGGTGCCGGGGCGGTCGTCGTTGTGCTCCGGGCCGCCTCCGCCGCTGCGCGCGGCCTCGTTCCCGCGCCGTCGACCGCGCCGGGGGCCGCTGTCGGCGCTCTGCCTGCCCGCCCGCCGCGGGTTGGCCGTGCCGTCGCCGTCGCCGCGGCCGGTTTCCCGCTGGGAGCCGCGGAGTTCGGTGGCGCGGTCCTCGTCGTACGGGGGCGCGTCCCCGGCCCGGCGGGAGCGGGGGGCGGACGTCCTCGGCCTGGCCCGGCGGCCGCGGCCCCGCTCGGTATCGTCTGCTCCCGCGCGGCGGGACCGGCGCCGGCGCCCGCGGTCCGGCGCTTCCTCCCGGGACCGGGAACCGGCCGCCGCCTCCGCGTCGTATTCGGGGTGGGGGCCCGCGGCCGGACGCTCGTACATGGGGCTCCTCCTGGCCAAGCGGCGGGGAGCGGGCCCCAAGTGGAACTAAACATTCAGATAATCAGATAAGTCGCCTCATGATACGTCCCTGATCATCCCGTGCCCCGAACCCCGCTCCGGCTAGGCTCGCCCCAGGCAGACGGCGGCAAGCGGCAGCGGCAGCGACACCCAGGAGGCGACGGGATGACGGTCCCGGGACGCAGGAGCAGCACCTTCATCCAGCTGCTCCGCAGCGGTTTCACCGACCCCCAGAGCGCCGCCCGGCTGCTGGAGAACGACGCGCTGTCGTCCGTACGCACCGATCCGGTGCTCCTCGACGCCCTGGGAGCGACCGCCGACCCCGACCTCGCGCTCCTCGGGCTCGTACGGCTCGCCGAGGCGCAGACCCCGCAGGAGCGGCCCCTCCTCCTCGACACCCTCGTCGCCGCGAAACCCCTGCGCGACCGGCTCCTCGGCGTACTCGGCGCCTCCGAGGCACTCGGCGACCACCTCGCCCGCCACCCCCGGGACTGGCAGGCCCTGGTCACGTACGAGGCCGCCGACCTGCACCCCGGGCTCGCCGACTTCGAGCGCGGACTGGCCGAGGCCCACGACCCCGTGGGCCTGCGCGTGGCCTACCGCCGGTGCCTGCTCTCCATCGCCGCCCGCGACGTATGCGGCACCATCGACGTCGCCGAGACCGCCGCCGAACTCGCCGACCTCGCCACCGCCACCCTCCGCGCGGCCCTGCGCATCGCGAGCGCCGCCGCCCCCGAGGACGCCGCCCAGTGCCGCCTGGCCGTCATCGCGATGGGCAAGTGCGGCGGCAACGAGCTCAACTACGTCTCCGACGTCGACGTGATCTTCGTCGGCGAGGCCGTCAACGGCACCGATGAGCACAAGGCCCTCCAGGCCGCCACCCGCCTCGCCTCCCACCTCATGCGGATCTGCTCCGAGACCACCGTCGAGGGCACCATCTGGCCCGTCGACGCCAACCTCCGCCCCGAGGGCCGCAACGGCCCCCTCGTCCGCACCCTCTCCTCCCACCTGGCCTACTACCAGCGCTGGGCCAAGACCTGGGAGTTCCAGGCCCTCCTCAAGGCCCGCGCCGTCGCCGGCGACCCCGACCTCGGCGCCGAGTACGTCGACGCCATAAGCCCCCTGGTCTGGCAGGCCGCCGAACGCGAGAACTTCGTCGCCGACGTCCAGAAGATGCGCCGCCGCGTCGTCGACAACATCCCCGCCGCCCAGGTCGACCGCGAGCTCAAACTCGGCCCCGGCGGCCTGCGCGACGTCGAGTTCGCCGTCCAGCTGCTCCAGCTCGTGCACGGCCGCCACGACGCCAGCCTCCACTCCGGCACCACCCTCGACGCGCTCCACGCCCTCGCCGCCGGCGGCTACGTCGGCCGCGCCGACGCCGCCCAACTGCACGACGCCTACCGCTTCCTGCGCGCCATGGAGCACCGCATCCAGCTCTACCGGCTGCGCCGCACCCACCTCGTCCCCGAGGACGAGGCCGACCTGCGCCGCCTCGGCCGCTCGCTCGGCCTGCGCACCGAACCCGTCGCCGAGCTCAACAAGGCCTGGCGCCGGCACGCCTCCGTGGTCCGCCGCCTGCACGAGAAGCTCTTCTACCGGCCGCTGCTCGACGCCGTCGCCCAGCTCGCCCCCGGCGAGGCCAGGCTCTCCCCGCTCGCCGCCGGCCAGCGCCTCGAAGCCCTCGGGTACGCGGATCCGGCCGCCGCCCTGCGCCACCTGGAGGCCCTCGCCTCCGGCGTCACCCGCAAGGCCGCCATCCAGCGCACCCTCCTGCCGGTGCTGCTCGGCTGGTTCGCCGACTCCGCCGACCCGGACGCCGGCCTCCTCGGCTTCCGCAAGGTCTCCGACGCCCTCGGCAAGACCCCCTGGTACCTGCGCCTCCTGCGCGACGAGGGAGCCGCCGCCGAGAACCTCGCCCGCGTCCTGTCCGCCGGACGCCTCGCCCCCGACCTGCTCATGCGCGCCCCCGAGGCCGTCGCCCTGCTCGGCGACCCCGAAGGACTGCAACCCCGTACCCGCGAGGCCCTGGAGCAGGAGGTCATGGCCGCCGTGGGCCGCGCCGACAGCGCCGAGGCCGCCGTCACCGCCGTGCGCGGGGTCCGCCGCCGCGAGCTGTTCCGTACCGCCGCCGCCGACATCATCGGCTCGTACGGTACGGAGGACAGCCCGGCCGAGGAGGACCACGGTGCCCTCGTCGACCGGGTCGGCGGAGCCGTCTCCGACCTCACCGCGGCCACCATCGCCGGCGCCCTGCGCGCCGCCGTCCAGGACCAGTGGGGGGACACCCTGCCCACCCGCTTCGCCGTCATCGGCGTCGGCCGCTTCGGCGGGCACGAACTGGGCTACGGCTCCGACGCCGACGTCCTCTTCGTCCACGAACCGCGCGACGGCGTCGACGAGCAGGAAGCGGCGAAGGCCGCCCAGAGCGTCATCGCCGAAATGCGCAGGCTCCTCCAGCTGCCCACCGCCGACCCACCCCTCCTCATCGACGCGGACCTGCGCCCCGAGGGCCGCTCGGGCCCGCTGGTCCGCGCCCTGGCCTCGTACGCCGCCTACTACCGCCGCTGGTCCCTGACCTGGGAGAGCCAGGCCCTCCTCCGGGCCGAGCCGGTCGCCGGTGACGCCGACCTCGGCAACCGCTTCATCGAGCTCATCGACCCGCTGCGCTACCCGATGGAGGGCCTCGGCGAGGACGCCGTCCGCGAGATCCGCCGCCTCAAGGCCCGCATGGAATCGGAACGGCTGCCGCGCGGCGCCGACCCCACCCTCCACACCAAACTCGGCCGCGGCGGCCTCAGCGACGTCGAGTGGACCGTGCAGCTCATCCAGATGCGGCACGCCTGGTCCGAACCGGGCCTGCGCACCACCCGCACCCGCCAGGCCCTGGCCGCGGCCCACGCGGCCGGCCTGATCCCGGCCGAGGAGGCCCAGATCCTCGACGAGGCCTGGGTCCTGGCCACCCGCGTCCGCAACGCCGTCATGCTGGTCCGCGGCCGCGCGGGGGACACCTTCCCCTCGGAGGCCCGCGAACTCTCGGCGGTCGGCCGCTACCTCGGCTACGCGGAGGGCACGGTGGGCGAGATGCTGGACGACTACCGCCGCATCACCCGCCGGGCCCGCGCGGTGGTCGACGAACTCTTCTACGGGGCGTAGCCGAGGTCACGTGCCCGGGGGCGTTCCGGGGTGCGCCACCCCGTGTAACCTCCACGGATGAAATTGATCGAACGCGCAGCCGACAGGCGTCGGGCGTCGACCGCCGCGAAGGGCGGCGCCGCCACCGCGAAGGCCGCCGCCGCCGCGTCGCGGCTCGGCTGGCTGGACGCCCTGCGGGGCTTCGCGGCGCTGTCCGTCGCGATGCACCACCTCCGGCTGCCGTTCCACTGGGTGCCCCACGGCACCCAGGTGCCGTACTACCTGGACCCCGGCGTCTTCGGCGTCCTGCTCTTCTTCCTGGTCAGCGGCTACATCATCCCCGCCTCGCTGGAGCGGCGCGGTGACGTGCGGGCCTTCTGGGTGGGCCGGGCCTTCCGGATCTACCCGGCCGTCATCGTCACCTTCGCCGCCTCGCTGCTGATCCTGCCCGGCAGAGGGGTGGTGGCGGCCTGGGCCTTCGAGCATCCGCTGCTCTCGCTCGCGGGCAACGGGCTCATGCTGCAGGACCTGATGGGCGTCCCCAACGCCCTCGGCGTGCTGTGGACCCTCGCCTACGAGATGGTCTTCTACTACTTCGTCACGGCGTTGTTCGTCTGCGGCTGGCACCGCAAGAGTGCGCCGATCGCCGTCGGTTTCGCCGCCGTGGCGCTGGTGCTCGGCGGGTGGATCACCCTCGGCACGCTCTCCGTCGACCTGCCGGCCACCCGGAACCTGGTCCTCGCCTGCGGCGTCGTCGTCGTGATGGCGATGGCGTGCATCCTGACCGGCAAGCAGGCCCTGATCAAGGGCGGCGGGCTGCTGCTGGGCGGCCTGGGGCTGGTACTGATCACCCTCAACAGCCGGTCCGCGGCGTTCGAGACCATGATGATCTTCGCGACGATGTTCTCCGGCACCGTCCTGTACCGGCTGGAGCACGGCCAGATCGGACGGGCCCAGGCCTTCCTTTCCTGCGGCTTCGTCGTCGTCTGCGGCTTCCTCACCGGCTACATGTACAACCACGGCACCACGCTCTGGCACACCTGGACCGGCTCCTGGATGGCGTGGTCGTTCGCCTACCTCGCCGCGTGGGCGGTCTTCGCCGCGGGCATGCTGCTGCGCAGGCGCCGGTTCCCGCGCTGGCTCAGCTGGTTCGGCGCGATCAGCTTCTCCCTCTACCTCCTGCACAACGTGGTGATCTTCGGCATCTTCTGGGCGCTGGACGGACGCGACCCCCTCGAGATCGAGAGCTGGACCGGACGCGCCCTGCTGTTCGCCGCGTTCATGGCCGTACTGACGGGGGCGAGCTGGCTCACCTACCGCCTGGTGGAGCTGCCCTTCCAGAACCTCGGCCGCCGCGCACTGAAGGCCGTGGCGCGCCGGCTCCCGCTGGAGTCACCTGAACCCGCGCCCTCCCCGGAACGGTCCAGCACCGCACTGGCCGGTGTGCCCGCCCAGAACCCACGGGTGAGCGAGAACGAGCCGGTCCTCTCCGGACGGGACTGACCGGGACGCGGGCGCGGGGCGGGCCGGGACGGACCCCCGCCGCCGACCCCTGTGCGGCGGCGGGGGCCCGAGTCATGGCTGTGGGTCCGGCTACGGGATGGGCTTGTCGTAGTACTTGTCGGTGTCGGAGTCGTAGATCTGCTTGCCCTGGCCGTCGTAGCCCTTGATGCGGGGGGCCTGTGTGACGCGTTGTTCCAGGATGCCCGTGGCGGCGAACCAGCCGTGGTCCAGGGCGGCTTCCGCCGTGGCCTCGCCGTACGTCACCGTGACGCGGGCGACGCGGGGGTCCACCGTGCCGATGCTGCCCCAGCGGTAGGGGAGCTTCCAGGGGCCCTCCGTGGTCAGGCGCTGGAGGTAGAGCTTGCCGCCGTTGATGTCGGGGGCGACGGGACGGTCGCCGGGGACGTCGTCCTTGCCGACGGAGGTGTTCAGGCCGCTCGCCCTGTCGTTCTTGACGGTGCAGATCAGGCGGATCGGCACCGGGGTGTCCTTGACGGCGACGACGAAGCGGCCGTCGCCGGGGCTGTTGTCGTTGCCGGTGCTGCGCTGCGCGAGCAGGATCCGGTAGTCGGAGGCCTTGCCCAGGTCCTGCCGCGGCGGGGTCCCCTCCGCGCTGCGCTGTTCCGCGTCCATGGCGAGGCACTGCTCCAGCCCCGTGGCCGCCGCCTGGAGGGTGATGCCGTCGGCGAGCTGGCCCGGGGTCGCGGGAGCGGCCGGCCCGGTGGGCCGGGCAGGGGCTGCGGGCGCAGTGACCGGGGCCGGGCCGGAGTCCGCCGCCGATACGCGGCTCGACGGTTCGCCGCCGGAGAGGGCGATGGCCGTCGCCGGTACGAGGGCCAGGACGACCAGTGCCGCCCCGGCCACCGTCAGCCTGCGCCGCCGCTGCTCCGCGCGGCCCTGCCGGACGATCTCCGGATAGGGCAGGGGGGCGGGTCGCACGGTGTGCGCGTCCTGGGTGAGCAGGTCGCGCAGGTTCAGTTCGAAGTCGTCTCGGCGCCTGTTCACAGGACCGCTCTCTCTGTCGTCGTGGTGGTGCGCGTCGTGGTCCTCGCGAACTGGTCCAGGCCGGGACAGGCGCGCAGTTTGGCCAGCGCCTTGGAGGCCTGGCTCTTCACGGTGCCGGGGGAGCACCCCAGGACGTCCGCGGTCTCGGCCTCGGAGAGGTCCTCCCAGTACCGCATCACCACCACCGCCCGCTGCCGGGCGGGCAGCCCCGCCAGTGCGTCCATCAGTACGCTGCGTTCGTCGGCCCAGGCCACGGCGTTGTCGCGTACGGAGGTGTCCGGAACGGCGTCCGTCAGCCGCTCCTTCACCCGGCGCTTGCGGAACCGGTCGCTGTTGCAGCTCACCAGCATCCGGCGCACGTACGCCTCCGGACTGTCCATGCGCGACACCCGCCGCCACGATCGGTACGCCTTCGCGAGCGCGGTCTGGGTCACGTCCTCCGCGTCGTGCGGATCGCCGGTCAGCAGGTACGCGGTGCGTACCAGGTGAGTCCAGCGCGCGGCCACGAATGACTGGAAATGAGCTTCTTGCTCGGCGTGCATCGCCACCCCCTTCGCCCTCTTGACCACCTCCTGCTCGGATTCGGTTGCCCGGGGGAGGGGACCGTGACGGCTCTGGCGGAACGTCTGCGTCAGCCTGGGTGTCCCGGGCACAATTCCTGCTGACCGCTGGACAGCCTCCGCACCACCCTCACCCCATGGAGCAGTTGGTGTCGTCGCAGGAAATCGAGATAACGATCACCGCGCAGCAGGCCGCCTTCGGCGTGATCCTCAAGCACGACCTGGCGAGCGGCCCGGCGCGCCTCCGTATCCCGCCCTGCCGGGACGGCGACCTCGTCCGGGCCCGGGTCGGGACCGAGGAGGTGCTGCTGCGGATCCGGGTGGCGGGGGCGGCGGGGGCGGCGGCCGGGACCGGCGGGGCGGCGACGGTCGTCGGGCCGCCCGCCGCACCGCCCGGGCAGAGCACCGGATCCGGGGCGCGGGGGTGTCTGGTGGCGTTGGGAGTCGCGGCCGCGCTGCTCGTCGGCTTCGCCCTGCTCAGCAGCGGGGACGGGGACGACAGCAAAACGGCCTCCGGTACCGGGACGCCTTCCTCCTCGTCCTCGTCCTCGTATTCACCTTCGTACTCGCCCTCCTCCTCCTATTCGGCGAGCCCCTACCCCAGCTACTCCGAGACCCCCACCTACCAGGCGACCGTGCCCGCCGTCCCCGCCTCCCCGACCGAGGCCGCCCCCAGCCCCTTCGACCGGGGCACCTGCCTCAACGGGGAGCTGCCGGACTCGACGACGGCCCAGCGGGTCACCGGCGTCGACGAGGTGTCCTGCTCGGCGTCCGACGCCCACTACCGGGTCATCGAGAGCATTCCGATGACCTCGGACCTGAACCGCTGCAACGACAACCCGAAGACGGAGTACGCGTTCTCGTACCGCTACACCCTCAACGGCAGCGTCATCAACCAGTACGTCTACTGCCTCGTCGGGATCGGCTCGTACGCCCGCTGACCGGCGCGCCCACTTGCTGGCTCGGCCGTCGCGGAGTCGGGCGTCCTGGCCGGGAAGCCGGCCCCGGGGTCGGCCGGGAACACCGCGCTGACCAGGAACGGCGCGCCGAACACCCCGACCGGCCAGGGCGCCGCGCGACGGCCGGGACCCATCGCCGGCGCGCGCCGCATCCCGACCGCGCCGGCGATCAGCAGGGCGCCCGTGACGACGAAGTCGGCGACCTGGATCCAGCCCGGTCCGCCCGAGGAAGTGACGCGGGTCACGTCAGGCTCCGTTGGTCAGGGCGAACAGGTCCTGCACCGCGGTGGTCCCCTGCGCGGCCGCCTCCGCGAGGGTGGTGTTCTCGACGGCCAGGACGATCGGGCGGTTCGGATCGTCGTCGCGCCGGGACTCGACTGTCTCGTCCACGGAAGACGCACACCCTTCGCGTAGTTGCAGCGTTGCACGGGACGTACTGGGGAGCGCCGAAGCCCTGCTGGCCCAGGCGTTCATCTACCGAGCATCCGCTGTGGACGAGTGCCTGATCAACGACCGATCGCGCAACGCCGGTTAAGGCAGGGGTTAACGACATCCCGGCCCGGCGGTCGGTGGCGCTGTGCGGGAGGCCGGCATCCGAGGCCTTTGCCTCAGAGGCCGTTGCCGCAGCCGGCGTTGCCGCAGCCGCTCCCGGTGCCGCAACCTCCGCTGCTGTCACAGGCGTTGCTGTCGGAGCTGCCCCAGCCGAGCCGCCGGTCGGCGGCGGCGCGGTCCCTGCCGGACGCCGCGACGAAGGCGGCGACGCCCGCGGCCACCCCGACGACGGTCAACGTGACGGTCTTCTTCGTCCGCAGGGTCATGCCGGCCTCCAGGGCGGGTTCGGGAGTTCCCAGCACCCTGCCCCGCCCCGGAGATCCCGACACGTCCTACTCGGTACGCAGCGCCGCGAAGACCGCCCGGACCGGGTTGCCGGCCGGATCCCGCCACGGGGCCGTGACGTGGGTGGTGGCCGGGACCGCCTGGGCGTGTGGGTGCAGGACGCGGGTGACGGCGAGCTCCGGGCCGTCCTCGCCCGGGACCACCAGGACGGTGGGGTCCGGTGCGTCGCTCGCGTTCTGGTCCTGGGCGACCGCTTCGCCCCGTAGCAGCGCGCGGAGCTGGGCCCGCAGAACCGGGTCCAGGGTGCCGTCGTAGACCCACCGGGTGCCCAGTACGCCGTGCTCCGAGGTGCCCACGAGGGCCGCTTCGCCGCCGGGCAGCGGGGCGCCGCGGTAGGTCAGGGGGACGTGGTAGGTCACGCCGTCCGTGGTGTCGGTGAGCACCATGAACTCGATGCCCACCTCGCCCTCGGGGTCGTCCAGCCGGAACCCGCCCGCCTTCGCCAGCTCCGGCGCACGGCCCGAGGGCCCCTCGTACCAGGGCTGCGACGGGAGCCAGGAGGCCACGAGCTCCAGCTTGCCGGGGGTCATGGTGGTGCGGTGGACGACAGCCATGCGGACGGGCCTCCAGGGGTACCGGAAAGATCGTTTCCCGCAGCCTACGACTCCGGGCCCCCGCCGCGCAGGGTCCGCGCGTACGAGAGGAACGCCGCCAGGCCGAGTTCGAAGGCCGCGTCCGCCCGACGCCCCGGGCCCACCGCCGCCAGCGCCCCGGCCAGCAGCGGGGTCTGCGGGTTCGGCTCCCACATGGTCTCGGGGGCCGCGAGGTCCAGCGCCGAGCCCAGGATCAGGTTCTCCAGCGCGGTGAGGAGCGGCATCACGTCCGGCTCGGCGAATCCCGCCTGCCGCAGCAGGCCCACCGCGTGCTCGTACTGGGCCAGCACCCTCGGGGCGCGCACCGGGTTGGTCATCAGCAGCGGGATGGCCCGCGGGCAGGCGGCGAAGGCGGCCCGGTAGGAGCGGGCCCACTCCTCCAGGGCGCGGTCCCAGGCGGCCGGGTCCCGGGTGAGCGCCTCGCCGGCGATCCGCTCGCAGACCAGCTCCCGTATCAGCTCGATCACCCCCGCCCGGCCGTCCACGTGGTGGTACACCGAGCCCGTCTGCACGCCGAGCGCCCGCGCGATCTGCGGAACGCTGAACTCGCCCTGCTCCGCGACCAGTTGCAGAGCCGTCGAGGCGATCCGCTGCCGGTCGAGGAGGGGGGTGCGCGGCCGTGCCATCGGTTTTCTCCCGCCGTGAGGTCGTCAGGTCTTCCCGTACTCAGGAAACGGAGGCTACATTGCCGCAAACCGAAAGCCTTTAGGTTTCTGCCTCCCCAGCAGAAGGGCCCCCGCCTTGCCCGAAAGCACCTCCCCACCCGAGCTCCGCCGCGCCGCGCTCGGTACCGCCGACATCTCCTTCTTCGTCGTCTCCGCCGCCGCCCCGCTCACCGTCATGGCCGGCGTGGCGCCCGTCGCGATCCTCCTCGGCGGCATCGGCGCCCCCGCCGGATACCTCCTCGCCGGGATCACCCTCGCCGTCTTCGCCGTGGGCTTCACCACCATGAGCCGCCACGTCCGCAGCGGCGGCGCCTTCTACGCGTACATCACCCGCGGCCTCGGCAAGCGCGTCGGCATCGGCGCCGCCCTGCTCGCTCTCATCGGCTACAACGGCATGGAGATCGGCGTCTACGGCCTCCTCGGCACGACCACCGCCGACACCGGCCGCGCCCTGTTCGGCCTCGACGTCCCGTGGCTGCCCGTGTCCCTCGCCGGGCTCGCGCTCATCTGGTACGGCGGCTTCCGCTCCATCGACTTCGGCGCGAAGCTGCTCGGGATCCTGCTCGTCGCCGAGACCGGGATACTCGTCCTGCTGGCCGCCGGCGTGCTCCTCGGGGGCGGGGCCCACGGCCTGTCCCTGGCCGGCTTCACCCCCGGCGCCGTCCTCGTGCCCGGCACCCCCGCCGTGCTGGCCTTCGCCTTCGCCGCCTTCACCGGCTTCGAGTCCACCGTCATCTACCGCCGCGAGGCCCGCGACCCCGACCGGACCGTCCCGCGCGCCACCTACCTCGCCGTCGCCTTCCTCGGGCTCTTCTACGCCTTCGTCGTCTGGACGGTCATCCAGGCCTTCGGCGACGCCGAGGTCGTCGCCGCCGCCACCGCCGACCCCGGCGGGCTGTTCTTCGCCGCGATCACCACCTACGTCGGCCCCTGGGCGGCGGACCTGATGCACGTCTTCATCGTCACCAGCGTCATCGCCTCCCTCCTCGCCTTCCACAACGCCATCAACCGCTACGCCCTCGCCCTCGCCGAAGAGGGCGTCCTGCCCGCCGCACTCGGCCGCGTCCACCCCCGCCACCGCTCCCCGTACCGGGCGGGCATCGCGCAGACCGCCCTCGGGGCGGCGGTCGTCCTCGGGTTCGCGCTCGCCGGAGCCGACCCGTACCAGCAGCTCCTGCTCTGGGTGAACACCCCCGGCATGATCGCCCTCATGGCGCTGATGCTGCTCGCGGCCCTCGCCGTACCGGTCTGGTTCCGCCGCACCGCGCACACCGAAGGGCCCTGGCGGACGGTGGTCGCGCCCCTCGCAGCAGCCGTACTCCTCGCCGTGGCGATCTTCCTGGTCGTCTCCCACGTGGGGCTCTTCACCACGGCCTCCACCACCGTCAACACCGTCCTCGTCGCCCTCGTCCCCGCCGTCTTCCTCCTCGGACTGGCCCTCGCCCAGCGGCTGAAGACCCGCCGCCCCGAGGTCTACGCCCGCTTCGCCGAAGAACCCCCCACCACCCAAGGAGCAGAGCAGTGCCCGCTGCCGACACCGTCCTCACCGGAGCCCGCGTCCGCACCCTCGACCCCGCCCACCCCGAAGCCGGTGCGGTAGCCGTCCTCGGCGGCGAGATCGTCGCCGTCGGCGAGGAGTCCGACGTACGGGACTGGCGCGGCCCCGGCACCGAGGTGATCGACCTCGGCGGCGCCACCCTCACCCCCGGTCTCACCGACGCCCACAGCCACCCCGTGTGGGGCATCGAGATGGCGACCGGCACCGACCTGTCCTCCGTACGGGACCTCGACCAGCTCCGCGCCGCCCTGCGCGGCGCCGAACGCACCAAGGGCTGGGTCGTCGGCCACGGCCTCGACCACAACGCCTTCGGCGGCCGCCCCGTCGACCGGACCCTGATCGAGGACGCCCTGGACGGTGCCCCCGCCTTCCTGCGCCTGTACGACGGCCATTCCGCCCTCGTATCCGGCGCGGCACTCGCCGCCGCCGGCATCACCGGGCCCCGCACCTTCAACCAGCGCTCCGAGATCGTCTGCGACGGCGCGGGCCGCCCCACCGGCCACCTGGTCGAGCACGCCGCGATGGGCCTGGTCGGCCCGCTGGTGCCCAAGCCCTCCGCCGCCCGGCGCCGGGCCGGCCTGGTCGGGCTGCTGCGCGACATGGCCGCCACCGGTCTCACCGGCACCCACGTCATGGACCTGGGCGACGGGGACGTCCCCGCCCTCCTGTCGACCGTCGAGTACGAGGGCCACCTGCCGCTGCGCCTGAAGCTGGCCCCCTGGTGCATGCCGGGCGCCGACGACGACGAACTCGCCGAGCTGGTCGGCCTCCAGCGCCTGGGCGGCCGCAACTGGCAGGTCGACGGGGTGAAGTTCTTCATGGACGGCACCGTCGAGGGAGGCACCGCCTGGCTGGAGCACGCCGACTGCCACGGCCAGGGCACCGAGGCCTTCTGGCCCGACCCCGAGGCCTACGCCCGCGCGGTACGGGTGCTGGACGCGGCCGGGGTGCGCACGGCCACCCACGCCATCGGCGACGCGGCGGTCCGCCACGTCCTGGACACCGTGGCGGGCATCGGGGCCCGGGCCCGGATGCGGCACCGGATCGAGCACATCGAGACCGTCCCCGACGACCAGCTGGGGCGGTTCGCGGAGTTGGGGGTCATCGCCTCGATGCAGCCGCCGCACGCCGCCTACACCCGCGCCGACCACACCGACGAGTGGTCCAGGCGGTTGGGGGAGGAGCGGGCCGCCCGGGCCTGGCGCTGCCGCGACCTGCGCGACGCGGGGGCCGTCCTCGCGCTGGGCTCCGACTGGCCCATCGCCGACTACGACGCCCGACAGGTGCTGGCCGCCGCCCGCAGCCCGCGCGGCGCGGCCTCGACGGGCCGGGCCCTGACCGGCCTCATGGCCCTGGAGGGCATGACCTCGCACGCGGCGCTCGCGGCGGGGGAGGAGGAGGTGGCGGGCCGGATCGCCCCCGGCTTCCGGGCCGACCTGACGGCGTTCTGGCTGGACCCGGTCACCGCGACCCCGCAGGAGCTGGCGGAGACGCCGATCCGGCTCACGATGTCCGGCGGGCGCGTCACCCACCGCTGAGGGTCAGCGGGCCGTTCCGAAGTCCTGGGTCCAGTAGGAGTTCGGCTGGGACAGGCCGATGCCTATCTCCTTGAAGGAACAGTTCAGGATGTTCGCCCGGTGGCCGGGGCTGTTCATCCAGCCCTCCATGACCTTCTCGGGGGTGCTGTAGCCGTAGGCGACGTTCTCGCCGTACGAACTCCACGCGTATCCGGCGCGGGTGATGCGCTGGCCCGGATCCGAACCGTCCGAGCCGGTGTGGGACATGGTGCTGTGGGCGGCCATGTCCGCGCTGTGGTCCTGCGCGGCCCGCGTGAGCTTCGCGTTGAGGGTGAGGGCCGGACACCCGGCGGCGGCGCGCTCCTGGTTGACGAGCGCGAGGACCTGCGCGGTGGCGCCGGAAGGAGCCGGGGCGGAGGTCTTCGCAGGCGCGGGCGCCGGCTGCCGGGTCACGGTGGGCGGCTTCGTCGGCTGCGGCTGCGGCTTCGGGGCCGCGGGCGGGGTCGTCCGTACGACGGGTTGCGCGGACGCCGTGGCGCTGGGGGAGGCGGTCGCGGGCGGGGGGCTGCTCGGGATCGGAAGGTCCACAGGTGCGGCGGAGCCGGGGGTGGCCGAGGGCGTCGCGTACTGCCCCGGGCGCTGGTCGTGGCGGCTCTCGGCCCGCGTCCGGCCGGAGTCCTGCGCGTCCCAGCAGGCGAAGGCGACAGTGGGAACACCCACGATTCCCAGAACACCGACGCCGATGACTATTTTCCTGTAGGGCTTCTTCTTCCGATGCTTCTGCATGCCGTGACCTCACTCGGGGTGCCGGAGGAGCCGCCATTCTTAAAAGGCCTCCAACGGCCTGGCAAGTTTCCGTTCCCCCGTCCCCCGGGGCATGCGAATCCCGGCTTGAAACGGGCCGGTGATCGTGCATGGTCACGATCTGATCACTGCCGCGACTGCCTGATGCGTTCTCAGAAATGCCCGTGACCAGGCAGGTCGGGGCCGGCCCACCGGTATCGCGGATTCCGTTCCCGCAGGAGAGGGGAAAGTCGATCTCAAACGGGACAAACGGCGAAATGTCGGCGGCCTGAAATCCCCCCTGACCGCGCCGGGTCGAGATGCACGCCGTGACGCATGTCACGTGGCGGGCTGGAACCGGCCCGCGGGCGAAGGCCGTCGAACACGGCTCCCTGCACCGGTGCCGGAGCGGCCGGCCGGTCTGCGGCCTTCCCGGGCGCCCCGAAGCGCGCGAGGTGGTGCCACACCTTCTTGACCGCCTGCGGGTCATGGAGACCGCCCCGTGCGGCATCCCCGATTTGATGCGGGGATCGAGCACCCCGTCGACGGCGATGCCGGTGCCCAAGTCGGCGTATTCCCGGCCGCGGTAGTCCGGGTGACGGCGGAGTTCCTCGACTGCGAGCCGGAAACCGCCGTGCCACTCCACCGGGCAGCCGAGACGCAGGGCAGCGGACTCGACGGCCGTGCCCCGGTAGCAGGGATCCAGGACCAGCGCCTCCACATGACGGTGCAGCCGGACCGGTCCGTGCGGACCAGTGCACCCGGATTGAGGCCCGTCCGGCGGTTCGCGCCGCCACCCTCCCGGTGGCCGCTTCTCGGCCGTCGCCGCCCTCGGCGACTCGGCCGGACCCCGCCGGCCGGCCGCTGCCCCTGGAACGGCTCGCGGCCCACCCGGACCCCCAGCCGTGACCGGCCTCTGCACCCCTCCTGACCGGCTGACGTGCTGCCGCCTGAGGTTCCCGGCCCCCGAGAAGGTGCGGCTCGCAGTGGCCTTACCAACTCCTTTGCACGGTCCTACCTTTGAGCCATGAGATCTCAGCGTTCGGGCCCGCTGGCGAAAGTCGTGTTACCCGTGACGGACGGATGGCGGCTGCTGTTCGTCCCCAGCCGGGTCCGCCGGCTGGCGTTCGAGTTCGGCGCGAGCATCATGGTCCCGGCGGTGGTCGCCGCCCCCCTGCTGCTGGGTGGTCTTGTGGCCGCCGTGATCTCGGGGAGTTCCGTCGCCTGGGGCCTTCTGTGGCTCTTCGTGGCGCTCACGGTCGTCGGAATGATCCTGCTCATCGTGGCCACGGTGTGCGTCACGGTGTCCACCACGGTGCGGTGGGTCGAGTTCCGCCCCCGGGAAACTCCGGCCCAGGTCGTCATCGCCCGCTTTCTGCGTTCGTCGACCATGGCGTTGGCTGATCTGCAGCGAGTCGTCGTCATCGAGCGACTCAGTCTCGGGCAGCGACAGTCGATCAAAGTGATGCTGCATACCCGCGACGAGACGGTGGAGTGCGAACCCGAGACCTTCGCACCGCTCTCTCGGGTCGATGCACAGGCGCTGACCAGCTGGTTGACCGAGCAACTCGTCCCGGCCCAGGTGGCGGTGGAGCGTCGGACGGACGTCAAGCGAGACTTCGTGCGTCCGGACGAGTGGTGGACCCCGTCCCGCACCGCCGAGCTGTGGCGGGTGCCCATCGGCGAGGTCGACCGCATCGCCGCCCGGCGCCGCGTCGAGAGCTACGCGTACACGCCCCGGGCATCCGCGATGTACAGCCCCGGCACTTCGGTCACCGTCTACGACCCGGGCCGTGCCCACGAGGTCGCCGAGGAACTCCGCGCGGAACGAGCCGCCCGCCAGGCCGCCGGCGGCACGGCAGCTCCCGGCCCGGACGAGGACGACGCGACGGATTCCCGCTGACTCGGTCGGGCCGATCCTGACCGGGCTCGAAGCGCGGCCGCACGCGGTCGCACGCGGTCGCACGGTTCGAATCCGGTTGCCGCGGCCTCCTGACCCGGCCCGGCCCCGTCCCGCCCTGGATGCTCAGGCGCGGGTGCGGAAGCGGTTCAGGAGTTCCGAGGCCGGGTGCGGGCCCGCGTGCTCCGGGTGGCGGGGGAGGCGGTGGGGCATCGAGCCGTACCACGTCCGCGAGACCGCGTAGCCGAAGGCGAGGCAGAGCATGCCGCCCGCCGCGTCGAGCCAGAAGTGGTTGGCGGTGGCCACGATGACGACGAGCGTCGCCGCCGGGTAGAGCAGGCCCAGGATCCGGGCCCAGGGGGCCGAGGCGACGGCGAAGATCGTCAGGCCGCACCAGAGCGACCACCCTATGTGCATCGAGGGCATGGCCGCGTACTGGTTCGACATCTGCTTGAGGTTGCCGGAGGCCATGGAGCCCCAGGTGTGGTGCACCAGCACGGTGTCGACGAAGTCCTGTCCGTTCATCAGCCGGGGCGGCGCGAGCGGGAAGAAGTAGTAGCCGAGCAGGGCCACGCCCGTGGTGGCGAAGAGGACCAGGCGCGTGGCCGCGTAGCGCCCCGGATGGAAGCGGTAGATCCACACCAGTACGCCGATGGTCACGATGAAGTGGAGCGTGGCGTAGTAGTAGTTCATGCCCACGATCAGCCACGTCACCGAATCGACGGCGTGGTTGACGGACCTCTCCACGGCGATGCCGAGATCGTGCTCGACGCGCCAGATCCAGTCGGCGTTCGTGAGGGCGGCCGCCTTCTGTTCGGGCACCGCGTTGCGGATCAGCGAGTACGTCCAGTAGCTGACCGCGATGAGCAGGACCTCGAACCAGATCCGCGGCCGGCGGGGCGAACGCAGCCGGGAGATCAGAGCGCGATCGGACCCCGGGCGGGTCTCGCTCTCGGTCACGGTGGGTGACGAGACATCCGTCCGGGTTTCCAGTGTCTTCACGCTCGCTTCACCCATGGGAAAAGAGTCTGCCAGATGCGTTCTCGCCTCCGATCATCCCTCGGGACGGTCTTGGCCGCAGCCTCTCCGCCCTGGGGACGACCCCGCCACCCGGGATCCCTAGGGGCGGCTCCGCCCCCGCGCCTGCCCGGGACCGGAGGCGGTGGAGCCGCGTACGACCAGCTCCGGGAGGAAGACGAATTCGCTGTGCGGGGCCGGTGTCCCGCCGATCTCCTCCAGCAGCGTCCGGACGGCGGCCTGTCCCATGGCCTGCACGGGCTGCCGGATGGTGGTCAGCGGCGGATCCGTGAACGCTATGAGCGGGGAGTCGTCGAAGCCGACCACCGAAACGTCCTGCGGGACCCGCAGGCCCTGTTGCCGCGCGGCCCGGATCGCGCCGAGCGCCATCATGTCGCTCGCGCACACCACCGCCGTGCAGCCCCGCGAGATCAGCGCGGAGGCGGCGGCCTGGCCGCCCTCCAGGGTGTAGAGGGAGTGCTGGATCAGCTCCTCCACCTCGGCCTCGTCGAGCCCGAGCCGCTCCTTCATCCCCGTCCGGAAGCCCTCGATCTTGCGGAGCACCGGCACGAACCGCTTCGGGCCCACCGCCAGCCCGATCCGGGTGTGGCCGAGCGCGGTGAGGTGGGTGACGGCGAGCTGCATCGCGGCCCGGTCGTCGGGGGAGACGAAGGGCGCCTGCACCTTGTCGGAGAAGCCGTTGATGAGGACGTACGGGACGCCCTGCCCGCGCAGTTGGTCGTAACGACCCATGTCGGCGGTGGTGTCGGCGTGCAGACCGGAGACGAAGATGATCCCCGAGACCCCCCGGTCGACGAGCATCTCGGTCAGTTCGTCCTCGGTGGAGCCTCCGGGCGTCTGCGTGGCGAGGACGGGCGTGTATCCCTGCCGGGTCAGGGCCTGCCCGATGACCTGGGCGAGCGCCGGGAAGATGGGGTTGTCCAGCTCGGGGGTTATCAGCCCGACCAGCCCCGCGCTGCGCTGGCGCAGCTTCACGGGCCGCTCGTAGCCGAGCACGTCGAGCGCGGCCAGCACGGACTCACGGGTGCCCGCGGCCACACCGGGCTTGCCGTTGAGCACGCGGCTGACTGTGGCTTCGCTGACCCCCGCCTGGGCTGCGATGTCGGCTAGCCGTGCGGTCACGGGATTGGACTGTACCGGCTCCCACCTCACAAAGCCCACCACGTGCACGAATCCATGGGAAGACGGACGGTACGGCCGTCCGTCTCGACCGGGGCGCTGGACAGTACGGGGCGGCCGGGCGCCGGCAGTTCCACCGGCGCCGGGCGGGTGTTGAGGGTGCACGCGAAGCCGGGCCGGGTGAAGAGGAGAACGCCTTCCGGCGCGGGATGCCAGGTCAGCGGGCCGGCCTCCGGTGCGCCCAGCCCCGGCATGGCCCGGCGCAGTTCGAGGGCGGCGCGGTAGAGCTCCAGGGTGGAGTGCGGGTCGCCGGTCTGGGCGGCCACGCCGAGCTCGCCCCAGCCGTCGGGCTGCGGGAGCCAGGTGCCGCCGGGCCCGAAGCCGTACGGGGGCTCCGAGCCGGCCCACGGCAGCGGCACCCGGCAGCCGTCACGCAGCCCGTCCTGCCCGGCCGCGTTGTCCGCGGGACATTCCAGCCCCTCCGGCGTTTGAGAAGGGGGCACCTCCCCGCGGTAGCTGGAGGAGGGTCCGGGCAGAGCCCGGTGCCCGGCGGAGCCGGGTTTCCCTGGGCTCCGCCCCGGACCCCGCTCCTCAAACGCCGGAGGGGCCGGAACTCCCGCGCCCGCCCCGGAGGGGAACCGGCGGAAGGCCGGGTCACGGCGGGCGCCGTCCGGGAGGTCGGTGACCTCCGGCAGGCCCAGCTCCTCGCCCTGGTAGACGTACGCCGATCCCGGCAGGGCCAGCATCAGCAGGGCGGCGGCCCGGGCCCGGTCGAGGCTGCCGAAGCGGGTGCGGTGGCGTACGACGTCGTGGTTGGACAGCACCCAGGTGGTCGGGGCGCCGACCGAGGTGGTGGCGGCCAGTGACTCGTCGATGACGGTGCGCAGCTCGGCCGGGTCCCACGGGCACTTGAGGAAGCGGAAGTTGAAGGCCTGGTGCAGCTCGTCGGGGCGGACGTAGAGGGCGAGCCGCTCGGAGGTGGGGGCCCAGGCCTCGGCGACCCCGATGCGCCCGCCCTCGTAGGAGTCGAGCAGGCGACGCCAGGAGCGGTGGATCTCGTGGACCCCGTCCTGGTCGAAGAAGGGGAGCGGCTCGGTGCCGATGAGGGTGGCCTGGGCGCCCCGGCCGATGTCGGGCATCCCCGGGGCCTTGACCATGCCGTGGGCGACGTCGATGCGGAAGCCGTCGATGCCGAGGTCGAGCCAGAAGCGCAGCACCGAGTCGAACTCCTCCGCGACCTCGGGGTGCTCCCAGTTCAGGTCGGGCTGCTCGGGGGCGAAGAGGTGCAGGTACCAGTCGCCGTCGGGCAGCCGGGTCCAGGCGGGGCCGCCGAAGACGGACTCCCAGTCGTTGGGCGGGAGCTCGCCGCGGTCGCCGCGGCCCGGGCGGAAGTGGTAGCGGGCGCGGGCGCCGTCCCCCGGCCCGGCGCGCAGGGCCTCCCGGAACCAGGGGTGCTCGGCGGAGGTGTGGTTCGGGACCACGTCGACGATCACCCGCAGCCCGAGGGCGTGCGCGGCCGCGATGAGGTCGTCGGCGTCGGAGAGGTCCCCGAAGAGCGGGTCGACGGCCCGGTAGTCGGCGACGTCGTAGCCGCCGTCCGCCTGCGGGGAGACGTAGAAGGGGGTCAGCCACACCGCGTCGACGCCGAGGCGGGCCAGGTGCGGGAGGCGCTCGCGCACCCCGCGCAGGTCCCCGACGCCGTCCCCGTCGCTGTCCGCGAAGGAGCGCACGTAGACCTGGTAGATGACGGCATCGCGCCACCAGCCGCCGCTCGCGGCCGTACTCGCGGTCGCGTTGCTGGAAGCGCTTGCAAGCCGGGAGGCGGTCAGCTCATGGGTCATATCGGGGTCAACGCGAGTACACGCCCCATGGTTGCGGCCCCGGAGGCTCGAAGGTGACTCGAACTAACAGCAAGCTGCGGCAACCGTACGGACACACGGATGTAACGATCAGCTCGTCTTGCAGAAAATTGCCGCAAGCTCTTTCGGACGGCTTTCAGGCTTGTTACGTTCCCTGCAACTCGGGACCGCACGGGCGCGGCCGGGATCCATCGAAGGAGTTCATATGCGGCGTGGCATAGCGGCCACCGCGCTGGTCGCGACCCTGGCGCTCGCGGCGACGGCTTGCGGCGGTGACACCAAGGGCGACGGTGGCGAGACGAAGGCCGGCGGCGAGCTCTCCGGCACGGTCACGTGGTGGGACACGTCGAACGACGCCGAGAAGGCCAGCTTCCAGAAGATCGCCGAGGCGTTCACCGCGAAGCACCCGAAGGTCACCGTCAAGTACGTCAACGTTCCCTACGGCGACGCGCAGAACAAGGTCAAGAACGCCTTCAGCAGCGGTTCCGACGCCCCTGACGTGATCCGCGCCGACGTCGGCTGGGTCGCCGACTTCGCCTCCCTCGGCTACCTCGACGAGGTCCCGGCCGACACCGCGAAGAAGGTCGACGCCGAGTTCCTGAAGCAGGCCGCGGCCAGCGGCAAGTTCGAGGGCAAGACCTACGCCGTGCCGCAGGTCATCGACACCCTCGGCCTCTTCTACAACAAGAAGATGCTCGCCGACGCCGGCGTCCAGCCCCCCACCACCCTGGAGGAGCTGAAGACCGCCGCCGCCGCGATCAAGGGCAAGACCGGCAAGGCCGGCCTCTACCTGCGCGGCGACGACTCCTACTGGTTCCTCCCGCTGATCTACGGCGAGGGCGGCGACCTCGTCGACGCCAAGAACAAGACCGTCACGGTCGACAACGCGGCGGGCGTCAAGGCCTTCAAGACCGCCCGCGACCTGGTCAGCTCCGGCGCGGCGCTCACCAACGCCACGGACGGCTGGACCAACATGCAGACCGCCTTCAAGTCCGGGGAGGTGGCGATGATGATCAACGGTCCGTGGGCCGTCGCCGACACCTACGCGGGCGACCAGTTCAAGGACAAGGCCAACCTCGGCATCGCCGCCGTCCCGGCCGGCTCCGTCAAGGCCGGCGCCCCGCAGGGCGGCCACGACCTCGCCGTCTACGCCGGCTCCAAGAACCGCGAGGCCGCGCACGCCTTCGTCGAGTACATGACCTCGCAGGACGTGCAGGTGCAGTCCGCCAAGGAGCTCAGCCTGCTCCCCACCCGCACCGCCGCCTACGACCAGCCGGACGTGAAGAGCAGCGAGATGGTCGCGTTCTTCAAGCCGGCCGTGGACAAGGCCGTCGAGCGCGCCTGGATCCCGGAGAACGGCTCCCTCTTCGAGCCGCTGAAGGTCGAATACACCAAGGCGATCACCGGGGCGTCCAGCCCGGAGGACGCGGCCAAGGCGGCCGGCGTCGAGTTCCGCAAGATCCTCAAGGGTTGGAAGTAGTAGATACAGATGGCTGCTCACACCAGCCAGTCGGTGGCGAAGGCCGCGGGCGACGAGATCGGGAACACCGACGTCGCCCGCGGCCGGAGCCGCAGGACTGACAGCAGGAACACGGGAGGGCTGAGGCGCGCCCTCGCCACCCACTGGTACGCCTGGGCCATGGTCGCCCCGGTGGTGCTCGTCCTCGGCGTGATCATCGGCTGGCCGCTGGTCAAGGGCATCTACCTGTCGCTGACCAACGCCACCGAGCGCAACGTCTCCCGCACGATCGGCGTCCGCCACATCGAGGCCACGTACGAGTTCGTCGGCCTCGACAACTACACGGCCGTTCTCAGCGACCCGGTGTTCCTGCAGCGGCTGGTGTGGACGGTGCTGTGGACCGTCGGCTGCGTGTCGGTCACCTTCACGCTCGGCCTGGCGCTGGCCAACATGCTCAACCGGGAGTTCCGCGGCCGCGCCGCCTACCGGATGGCCCTGATCCTGCCCTGGGCCGTCCCCGGCTTCGTCTCCGTCTTCGCCTGGCGGTTCCTCTTCAACCGCGACAACGGCATCCTCAACAAGGTCCTGGACGGCGGCGGCATCGCCGCGATCCCGTGGCTCGACGACCCGACCTGGGCCAAGTTCTCCGTCATCGCCGTCAACGTCTGGCTGGGCGTCCCCTTCATGATGGTCGCCCTCCTCGGCGGCCTGCAGTCCATCCCCGGCGAGCTGTACGAGGCCGCCGAGATGGACGGGGCCTCCGCCTGGCAGCGGTTCCGCCACATCACCCTGCCCGGGCTGCGGGCCGTGAGCATGACGGTGATCCTGCTCTCCACCATCTGGACCTTCAACATGTTCCCGGTGATCTTCCTGCTCACGCGCGGCGGGCCGGGCGACTCCACCGAGATCCTGGTGACCCAGGCCTTCCGCGAGGCCTTCATCACAAGCCCGCGCGACTTCGCCGTCTCCGCGACGTGGGGCGTGCTGATCCTCCTGCTGCTCATGATCTTCGCGCTGGTCTACCGGCGCTCGCTGCGCAAGCAGGGAGAGGTGTGGTGACCATGACCACGAAGCCCACCGCCGGACACGAGGCCGGGGCGGCCGGCACGGCCGGGACCGCTGGCTCCGCCGCGGCAGCAGCGGCGAAGTCCGACGCGACCAAGAGCGCACCGGGGAAGTCCGTGGCGAAGGACCGCACCGCGCGGGGCCGGGGCCGCCGGTCCCCGCTGGCCTCCGCCGGCCTGCACGCGACCCTCGTCGTCGCGTCCGTCATCGCCGTCTTCCCCGTGCTCTGGATCCTGCTGACCTCGCTCAAGCCGGCCGAGTACGCGATCACCACCGACTTCGTCAAGGAACCCACGCTCGCCAACTACCGCTACCTGCTGGAGTCGAGCCACTTCCTCAGCTGGTTCGGGAACTCCGTCCTGGTCGCCGGCGTCACCACCGTCCTCGGCGTGTTCATCGCCGCCACCACCGGGTACGCGGTCAGCCGGTTCAAGTTCCCCGGCATGAAGCCCCTGATGTGGACCCTGCTCATCACGCAGATGTTCCCGATGGCGATCCTCATCGTCCCGCTCTACAACCTGATGGGCGACCTCGGGCTGCTCAACCAGCCCCTCGGCCTGATCATCACGTACCTCACCATCGCCGTGCCGTTCTGCGCCTGGATGATGAAGGGGTTCTTCGACACCATCCCGGTCGAGATCGACGAATCCGGCCGCGTCGACGGACTCAACCCCTTCGGCACCTTCTGGCGCCTCATCCTGCCGCTCGCCAAGCCCGGCCTCGCCGTCACCGGCTTCTACGCCTTCATCACCGCCTGGGGCGAGGTCGCGTACGCCTCCGCCTTCATGGTCGGCGACGAGAACCTCACCCTGGCCGGCGGACTGCAGACCTTCGTCACGCAGTACACCTCCAACTGGGGCGCCATGAGCGCGGCCTCCGTGCTCATCGCCATCCCCGCAGCGATCTTCTTCGTCTTCGCCCAGCGTCACCTCGTCGCCGGGATGACGGCGGGCGCCACCAAGGGCTGACCACCCTGCCCGCCCGTCGTTCCGGCCCGATCTCTTCAAGGACACCATGACCCAGCACCTCGCCGACGCGCTCCCCACCTCCACCGGCACCCTGCCCGGCTGGTGGAGAGAAGCGGTGATCTACCAGGTCTATCCGCGCAGCTTCGCCGACTCCAACGGGGACGGCATGGGGGACCTCGAAGGCATTCGCAGCCGACTGCCCTACCTGAAGGACCTGGGCGTCGACGCCGTCTGGCTCAGCCCCTTCTACGCCTCCCCGCAGGCCGACGCCGGCTACGACGTCGCCGACTACCGGGCCATCGACCCCATGTTCGGCACCCTGCACGACGCCGACGCCGTGATCCGCGAAGCCCACGCACTGGGCCTGCGGATCATCGTCGACCTCGTCCCCAACCACTGCTCCGACCAGCACGAATGGTTCAAGCAGGCGCTGCGGGAAGGACCCGGCACGCCGCTGCGCGAGCGCTTCCACTTCCGCCCGGGCCGGGGCGCCGACGGCAGCGAACCCCCGAACGACTGGGAATCCATCTTCGGCGGCCCGGCATGGACGCGCGTTGCCGACGGGGAGTGGTACCTGCACCTCTTCGCCCCCGAACAGCCCGACTTCAACTGGGAACACCCCGCCGTCCAGGACGAGTTCCGCTCCATCCTGCGGTTCTGGCTCGACCTCGGCGCCGACGGCTTCCGCATCGACGTCGCCCACGGCCTCGTCAAGGCGCCCGGCCTGCCCGACCTCGGCCGCGGCGAGCAGCTCAAGCTCCTCGGCAACCAGGTGCTGCCCTTCTTCGACCAGGACGGCGTCCACGAGATCTACCGGTCGTGGCGCAAGGTCCTGGACGAGTACGCCGGCGACCGCATCGGCGTCGCCGAGGCCTGGACCCCCAGCGCCGACCGCACCGCCATGTACCTG
Organism: Streptomyces sp. NPDC053432; assembly: GCF_055585365.1. NCBI lineage: Bacteria > Bacillati > Actinomycetota > Actinomycetes > Kitasatosporales > Streptomycetaceae > Streptomyces > Streptomyces sp. NPDC053432. The sequence goes on along the minus strand of NZ_JBVJKF010000008.1, from coordinate 234,460 downwards.
CGCCCCGACGAACTGCACCAGGCCTTCAACTTCCACTACCTGAACACCGGCTGGGACGCGGAGGCGCTGCGCGCCACCATCGACGAGTCCCTCGACGCGATGCGCCCCGTCGGCGCCCCGACCACCTGGGTGCTGTCCAACCACGACGTCGTACGCCACCGCACCCGCTTCGGCAGCCTCGACCGGGCCCGGGCCGCCGCCCTGCTGATGCTCGCCCTGCCGGGATCGGCCTACGTCTACCAGGGCGAGGAGCTGGGCCTGCCGGAGGTCACCGACCTCCCGGACGAGGTGCGCCAGGACCCCTCCTTCTTCAAGGCCAACGGCCAGGACGGGCTGCGCGACGGCTGCCGCGTGCCGATCCCGTGGTCCGGCGACCAGGCGCCGTACGGCTTCGGCACCGGCGGCAGCTGGCTGCCCCAGCCGGCCGAGTGGGCCGGCCTGAGCGTGGCCGCCCAGACCGGCGACCCGGACTCCACCCTGGAGCTCTACCGCGCGGCCCTGCGGCTGCGGCGCGAGCGCCCGGAGCTGGGCGCGGGCGAGGGCGTGGAGTGGCTGGAGGCCCCGGAGGGCGTACTGGCCTTCCGCCGGGGGGACTTCGTCTGCACGGCCAACACGACGGCCGCGGACGTCCGCGTGCCGGCGCCGGGTGGTGGGCGTGTGCTGCTGGCCAGCACCCAGGTGGCCGACACCGACGTGCTCCCCGCCGACAGCACGGTGTGGTGGGAGGTGTGACCTCCCCTTCGGGCTCCCCACTGCGGCTGACGGACATCGCCTCGCAGGCCCAGGTCAGCGAGGCGACCGTCAGCCGCGTGCTCAACGGCAAGGCGGGCGTCGCGGCCGGCACCCGTCACAAGGTGCTGGCCGCGCTCGACCTGCTGGGCTACGAGCGGCCCGTACGGCTCAAGCGGCGCAGCAACGGCCTGGTCGGGCTGCTGATCCCGGAGCTGACCAACCCGATCTTCCCGGCGTTCGCCCAGGTCATCGAGCAGGCGCTGGCCGGGCACGGGTACACGCCGGTGCTGTGCACGCAGACCCCGGGCGGGGCGACGGAGGACGAGCTGGTCGAGCAGCTGGAGGAGCGCGGGGTCACGGGCATCGTGTTCCTGTCGGGCCTCCACGCGGACTCGGCCGCGGATCCGGCGCGCTACCAGCGGCTCGCGGCCCGTGGTGTTCCCTTCGTCCTGATCAACGGTTTCAACGAAGCCGTCAACGCGCCCTTCATCTCCCCGGACGACCGGGCGGCGGCCGAGATGGCCGTACGGCACCTGGAGGACCTGGGCCACCGGCGGATCGGCCTCGCGATAGGCCCGACGCGCTACGTCCCGTCGGCGCGCAAGGAACAGGGCTTCCTGTCGGCATTGCCCGGCGCCGCCGCCGAAGGCCTCGTCCAGCGAACCCTGTTCACGGTCGAGGGCGGCCACGCGGCGGGCATGGCCCTGCTGGAACGGGGCTGCACGGGCATCGTCTGCGGCAGCGACCCGATGGCCCTCGGCGTCATCCGGGCGGCCCGCGAACGCGGCCTGCGGGTCCCGGAGGACGTCTCGGTGGTCGGCTTCGACGACTCCCCGCTGATCGCCTTCACGGACCCCCCGCTGACCACGGTCCGCCAGCCGGTCCGCGCGATGGCCACGGCCGCGGTGGGCGCCCTGCTGGAGGCGGTCTCGGGCACCCCGGTACAGCGCACGGAGTACGTCTTCCAGCCGGAGCTGGTGGTGCGGGGCTCTACGGGGCAGGCGCCGTAGGGGGTGTACGGGTTCACGCCCGATCGGGACTTCACCCCCCTGGAGCCGCGCCCCGGGGTCGGCGCCTGCCCACCCGCCCCCTCGGATGCGGGTGGGGTGTGGCGGCCGGGCGCGCCGCCCCTCGGACCGCCCGTCCGGCCTCCGGGCCGGGCAGGCGGCCGAGACCTGTCCCCACCTCGGCCGCAAGAGCCCGGCGGGGGGGATGGGCGCGTCAGATCGCTACGCGCTCCTCCACGAGGGCGACTGCGACCCGTCCGGGGCTGGTCTCGCCCCAGATCGCCGCGCGCTCCTCATTGCTCAGCGGCTGCCGGCCGCCTGGGCGGATGTCCGCATCAAGAGGGTCCGGTCCGGGTCACCGGGATCCACAGCTGGGCGTGGGACTGCGTCGGGTCGTCCTGGGACGGGCGGGTCCGCAGGATCTCCGGGCCCGGACGGTACTCGTACGGATTGGACGGGATCCACTGGGCGGCCACCTCGCCCCACATCTGCTGCAGGGCCTGCGGGAACGGGCCGGTGTTCTCGAAGACCGCCCAGGTGCCCGCCGGGCAGTCCAGGACGTCGAGGTCCTCGGGCCACTCGGGGGCGGTGGTCGCCACGGCGTGGTAGTAGTCGAGTTCGCTGCCTTCCTCGAAGCCGTCCGACAGGCGCACGGTCGCCGACACCAGGCCGCCCGGGTCCTGGTCCGAGAGGCCGGCGATCTCCCGTGTCTTCTCCGGCGGGATGCTCCGGACGTGCTCGGCGATGTGCGGGTTGACGCCCTGGTAGATCAGTGGGACGCGGGCCCTCTTGCCCACGACCCGGAAAGCTTCCTTCTCCACGATGCGGTAGCGCATGGTGCTGGTCCCTTCGACGGTGAGGCGGAAGGACAACCGGGGTTGCGAGGTCAGAGCCGCGCCGGTGCGCCGGGCCTCGCCGGGGCCGATGCCGTGCACGGCGCGGAACGCCCGGGCGAAGGCCTCCCCGGAGGTGTAGCCGTAGCGGATCGCGACCTCCAGCAACGTGGGCTGCCCGGCCAGGACTTCGGCCCCCGCGACGGTGAGCCGACGGCGTCGGACGTACTCCGTCACCAGCTGAGGACGCCGCCGCCCTCGGCTTCCGGAGCCCGGCGGCCTGCCGCGATGAAGTTGTCCAGCTCGCTCTCCACACGGGGAGCGCGGGCGGGGTGAACTGGGCCTGTCCGTGGCCGGAGTTCGGGGCCGGGCGGCAGGACACGCCTCGGAAACAATTCTGCAATCTCTTGCGCAAGGTCTTGCAGGGCTTGTGTGCGGCCCCTACGGTCGCTCCCATCCCCACCTCTTCCGCCAGGAGGCCCCCGCATGCCTGCCAGAGCCGTCAGAGCTGCAACTCTTTGCGCCACCACCGCGCTCGCCGCCGCCACCCTCACCGGCATCGGGCCGCAGGCCGCCGCCGCGCCCCCCGGCCAGAAGGACGTCACCGCCGTTCTCTTCGAGTGGCGCTTCGACTCCGTGGCCAAGGCCTGCACCGACTCCCTCGGCCCTGCCGGATACGGCTACGTGCAGGTGTCGCCGCCCCAGGAGCACGTCCAGGGCGCCCAGTGGTGGACCTCGTACCAGCCCGTCAGCTACAAGATCGCCGGGCGGCTGGGCGACCGGACGGCCTTCAAGAACATGGTCGACACCTGCCACGCCGCCGGCGTGAAGGTCGTCGCCGACTCGGTGATCAACCACATGGCCGGCCCGGCGGACGCGAACGCCACCTACACGGGAACCGGCGGCTCCACGTATACGAAGTACAGCTACCCGGGCACCTACTCCGGCTCCGACATGGACGACTGCCGGGCGACGATCTCCAACTACCAGGACAAGGCGAACGTCCAGAACTGCGAGCTCGTGCAGCTCGCCGACCTCGACACCGGTGAGGAGTACGTGCGGGGGCGGATCGCCGCCTATCTGAACGACCTGCTGTCCCTCGGGGTGGACGGCCTGCGGATCGACGCCGCCAAGCACATGCCCGCCGCCGACCTGGCGAACATCAAGTCCCGGCTGGCGAATCCGTCGGTGTACTGGAAGCAGGAGGCGATCCACGGCGCCGGTGAGGCCGTCTCGCCCTCCGAGTACCTCGGCAACGGCGACGTGCAGGAGTTCCGGTACGCCCGCGACCTCAAGCGCGTCTTCCAGAACGAGAACCTCGCCTACCTGAAGAACTTCGGCGAGGCCTGGGGGTACATGCCGAGCGGGCAGTCCGGCGTCTTCGTCGACAACCACGACACCGAGCGCGGCGGCGACACCCTCACCTACAAGGACGGCTCCGCCTACACCCTCGCCAGCGTGTTCATGCTGGCCTGGCCCTACGGCTCCCCGGACGTGCACTCCGGCTACGAGTGGACCGACAAGGACGCCGGACCGCCCAACGGGGGCGCGGTGACCACCTGTTACTCCGACGGGTGGAAGTGCCAGCACGCCTGGCGGGAGATCTCCTCCATGGTCGCCTTCCGCAACACCGCCCGCGGGCAGGCCGTCACCGACTGGTGGGACAACGGCGGCGACCAGATCGCCTTCGGGCGCGGCTCCAAGGCGTACGTGGCGATCAACCACGAGACGAGCAGCCTGACCCGGACCTTCCAGACCTCCCTCCCGGCCGGCGACTACTGCGACGTGCAGAGCGGACGGGCCGTCACCGTCGATTCCGGCGGCCGGTTCACCGCCACGCTCGGGGCGGGGACCGCCGTCGCGCTGCACGTGAACGCCCGTAGCTGCTCCGCCGCTACCACCGCCTCCGGCGCCGCCTTCGCCGTGAACGCCACCACCGTCCCCGGCCAGGACATCTACGTCGTCGGCGACCGCGCCGAGCTCGGTGCCTGGAACACCGGCAGCGCGCTCAAGCTCGACCCGGCCGCCTACCCGGTCTGGAAGCTCGACGTCACGCTCCCGGCCGGCACGTCCTTCGCGTACAAGTACGTCCGCAAGGACGCCTCCGGCAACGTCACCTGGGAGAGCGGCGCCAACCGCACGGCCACCGTCCCCGCGAGCGGCAAGGTCACGCTGAACGACACCTGGCGCAGCTGACCCGCCCGCCCCCCCCACAAACCAGGGCCGCCCGGCACCATCCTCCCCGCCACCGCCGGGCGGCCCTCGTCCATGCGCTGTCCATGTGATCCGTACACAAGGAGATCCGCCTTGATACGCCCAGCCGCAGGAGCCCTCGCCGCCGCCCTGGCCGTGACCCTCCTGCCCGCGCTCCCGGCCGCGGCCGCCGCCGTACGGCCTCCCGCCCCGCCCTCGGACGCGAAACTCGCCGCCGAGCCGGCCCGCCACGACCTGACCCGGGAGCAGTTCTACTTCGTCCTGCCGGACCGGTTCGCGAACGGCGACCCGCGCAACGACCGCGGCGGACTGACCGGCGGCCGCCTGGAGACCGGGCTGGACCCGACGGACAAGGGCTTCTACCAGGGCGGCGACCTCAAGGGCCTCACCGACCGGCTCGACTACATCAAGGGGCTCGGGACGACCGCCATCTGGATGGCGCCGATCTTCAAGAACCAGCCGGTGCAGGGCAAGGGGGCCGACGTCTCCGCCGGCTACCACGGGTACTGGATCACGGACTTCACCCAGGTCGACCCGCATTTCGGCACCAACGCCGATCTGGAGAAGCTGATCGACAAGGCCCACCGCAAGGGGATGAAGGTCTTCTTCGACGTCATCACCAACCACACCGCCGACGTGGTCGACTACCGGGAGGCCTCGTACTCGTACCTGTCGAAGGGCGCCTTCCCGTACCTGACGAAGGACGGGGTGCCGTTCGACGACTCCGACTACGCCGACGGGAAGCGGAAGTTCCCGGCCGTCGGCACCGGGTCCTTCCCGCGGACCCCCTTCGTGCCCGACGCGAAGAAGAACCTGAAGGCGCCGGCCTGGCTCAACGATCCGACGATGTACCACAACCGGGGCGACTCCACCTTCGCCGGGGAGTCCTCCGAGCAGGGCGACTTCTTCGGCCTCGACGACCTGTGGACCGAACGGCCCGAGGTCGTCAGCGGGATGGAGAAGATCTACGAGAAGTGGGTCGAGGACTTCGCGATCGACGGCTTCCGGATCGACACGGTCAAGCACGTCAACACCGGCTTCTGGACGCAGTGGGCCACGGCCCTCGACAAGTACGCCGCCCAGCGCGGGCGCAAGAACTTCTTCATGTTCGGTGAGGTCTACTCCGCCGACACGGCCGTCACCTCCCCGTACGTCACGCGCGGCCGGCTCGACGCCACCCTCGACTTCCCGCTCCAGGACGCGATCCGCGCGTACGCCTCCCAGGGCGCGGGCGCCGGGCGGCTGGCCGCCGTGCTCGCGGACGACTACAAGTACACCTCCGACAAGGCCAACGCCTACGAGCAGGTGACCTTCCTCGGCAACCACGACATGGGCCGCTTCGGGACCTTCCTGAAGCAGGATCGGCCGGGGGCGGGGGAGCAGGAGCTGCTCGACCGGTACCGGCTCGCCAACGAGCTGATGTTCTTCTCCCGGGGCAACCCGGTGATCTACTCCGGTGACGAGCAGGGCTTCACGGGCGCCGGAGGCGACAAGGACGCCCGCCAGCCGCTGTTCGCGTCGAAGGTCGCCGACTACCTCGACGACGACCAGCTCGGAACGGCGCGCACGCACGCGAGCGATGCCTACGATCAAGGACACCCGCTCTACAAGCAGATCAGTGCTCTCTCGAAGCTGGTGAAGGAGCACCCCGCCCTGCGCGACGGCATCCAGAGCGAGCGCCTCGCCGACGCCTCGGTCTACGCCTTCGCCCGGACCGACGCACGCAGCCGCACCGAGTACCTCGTCGCCGCCAACAACGCCCCCGAGGCCAGGACCGTGGAACTCGACGCCCCGGCCGGCGCCCTCTACCGCACCCTCTACGGCGCCACCGGCACCTCCCTCACCTGGGCCTCGTCCACCGGCAAGCTCACCGTCTCCGTCCCCGCCTCCGGTTCCGTCGTGCTCCAGGGCGCCGCGCCCCTCCCCGCCCCCACCGCCAAGCCCGCCCTCACCCTCAAGGCCCCGGCCCCCGGCGCCACCGGAACCGTCGAGCTCTCCGCCGACGTCACCGGCGCCCTCGGCCGGGTGGTCTTCGCAGCCCAGACCGGAAACGGCCCCTGGCAGGTCCTCGGCTCCGCCGACCACGCCCCCTACAAGGTCACCCAGCACCTCGACGCCACCACCCCCGCCGGCACCGCCCTGCGTTACAAGGCCGTCGTCGTCGACTCCGCGGGCCGCACCGCGAGCGCCCTCGCCGAGTCCGTCACCGGCCAGGCCCCGCCGGCCCCGATCCCCACCGCCACCCAGCGCGACTACGCCGTCGTCCACTACAACCGGCCCGGCGGCGACTACACCGACTGGCGGCTCTACGCCTGGGGCGACATCGCCGACGGCGAGCAGACGCCCTGGCCCGCCGGCCACGGCTTCACCGGCCGCGACGCCTACGGCGCCTTCGCCTACGTCCGCCTGAAGCCCGGCGCCTCCTCCGTCGGCTACCTCGTCATCGACAAGGACGGCAACAAGGACGTCTCCGCCGACCGCACCATCGACGTCACGAAGACCGGCGAGATCTGGCTGGAGCAGGGCACGGAAGCAGCCCGCACCGACCGGCCCGGCTACCCGCCGCAGGACACGTCCAAGGCAGTCCTGCACTACCAGCGCCCCGACGGCGCCTACGACGGCTGGGGCCTGCACGTCTGGACGGGCGCCGCGAACCCCACCGACTGGTCCAAGCCGCTGATGCCCGTCCGCACCGATGCCTACGGCGCGGTGTACGAGGTCCCGCTCGGGGCCGGAGCGACCTCCCTGAGCTACATCCTCCACAAGGGCGACGAGAAGGACCTGCCCTCCGACCAGTCCCTCGACCTGAAGGCCACCGGCCACGAGGTCTGGATGCTCGGCGGCAAGGAGAAGTACCTCCTCCCGCAGCCCGCCGGCTCCTCCGCCGCCCTGGACCTCACCAAGGCCCGGGCCGTGTGGATCGACCGCGACACCCTCGCCTGGGACGCCCCCGCCTCCGCCGCCTCCGTGCAGCTCCTGGCCTCCCGCGCAGGCGCGGTCAAGGCCGCGAACGGCACCCTCGACGAGGGCGGCGCCCAGTGGCTGCGCCTCACCAAGGCAGAGCTCACCGCCGCGCAGAAGCAGAAGTTCCCGCACCTGGCCTCGTACGCCGCCTTCACCGTCGACCCCCGTGACCGGGGCCGCGTACGCGAGGCCCTGCGCGGGCAGCTCGTCGCGAGCGCCCGCGCCGCGAACGGGGCCGTGCTGGCCGCGACCGGCGTGCAGCTCGCCGGGGTGCTGGACGACCTGTACGCGAACACGGCCCCCCTCGGCCCGGTCTTCAAGGACGGGCGGCCCACCCTCTCCGTGTGGGCCCCCACCGCCCAGGGGGTCTCCCTCGAACTCGACGGCGGCGCCCGTACCGTCCCCATGCGCCGCGACGACGCCACCGGCGTCTGGTCCGTGCGCGGCGACCGCGACTGGACCGGCAAGCGCTACCGCTACGCCGTCACCGTATGGGCCCCCAGCACCGGGCAGGTCGTCCGCAACCTGGTCACCGACCCCTACTCCACCGCCCTGACCGCCGACTCCACCCACAGCCTCGTCGTCGACCTCGCCGACCCGAAGCTCGCCCCGCCCGGCTGGAAGGACCTGCGCAAGCCCGCACCCGTCCCCTTCGCCTCCGCGCAGATCCAGGAGCTCCACATCCGCGACTTCTCCGTCGCGGACCCCACCAGCGGCCACCCCGGCCAGTACCTGGCCTTCACCGACACCGGCTCGGCCGGCATGCGGCACCTGCGCGACCTGGCCGCCGCCGGGACCTCGTACGTCCACCTCCTCCCGGCCTTCGACATCGGCACCATCCCCGAGAAGGCCGCCGACCGCACCGAACCGGCCTGCGACCTCAAGGTGTACGCGCCCGACTCCGACCGGCAGCAGGCCTGCGTCGCCGCGGCGGCCGCCAAGGACGCCTACAACTGGGGCTACGACCCGCTGCACTACACCGTCCCCGAGGGCTCCTACGCGAGCGACCCGAACGGCACGGCCCGCACCGTCGAGTTCCGCCGCATGGTCCAGTCCCTGAACGGAGCCGGGCTGCGCACCGTCATGGACGTCGTCTACAACCACACCGTCGCCGCCGGCCAGAGCGACAAGTCCGTCCTGGACCGCATCGTCCCCGGCTACTACCAGCGCCTGCTGGCCGACGGCAGCGTCGCCAACTCCACCTGCTGCGCCAACACCGCCCCCGAGAACGCCATGATGGGCCGCCTCGTCGTCGACTCCGTCGTCACCTGGGCGAAGCAGTACAAGGTCGACGGCTTCCGCTTCGACCTGATGGGCCACCACCCGAAGGCCAACATCCTCGCCGTCCGGGCGGCCCTCGACGGGCTCACCCCCGCCAAGGACGGGGTCGACGGGAAGAAGATCGTCCTCTACGGGGAGGGCTGGAACTTCGGCGAGGTCGCCGACGACGCCCGCTTCGTGCAGGCCACGCAGAAGAACATGGCCGGCACGGGCATCGCCACCTTCTCCGACCGGGCGCGCGACGCGGTCCGCGGCGGCGGCCCCTTCGACGAGGACCCGCGCGTGCAGGGCTTCGCCTCGGGCCTGTTCACCGCCCCGAACGCGTCACCCGCCAACGGCACCCCGGACGAGCAGAAGGCCCGCCTCCTGCACGACCAGGACCTGATCAAGGTCGGACTGTCCGGGAACCTCGCCCCGTACGCCTTCACCGACAGCACCGGCCGCCGGATCAAGGGCTCGGAGCTGGACTACAACGGGGCCCCGGCCGGTTACGCGGCCGCCCCCGGCGACGCCCTCGCCTACGCGGACGCCCACGACAACGAGTCCCTGTACGACGCCCTCGCCTACAAGCTGCCCACGGGCACGAGCACCGCCGACCGGGCCCGCATGCAGGTCCTCGCCATGGCGACGGCCGCCCTCTCCCAGGGCCCGGCCCTCTCCCAGGCGGGCACGGACCTGCTCCGCTCCAAGTCCCTGGACCGCAACTCCTACGACAGCGGCGACTGGTTCAACGCCGTCCACTGGGACTGCCGGGACGGCAACGGCTTCGGCCGGGGCCTGCCCCCGGCGGCCGACAACGCCTCCAAGTGGGTCCACGCCAAGCCCCTGCTCACGGCGCCGGCTCCGGGCTGCCCGGACATCACCGCCGCCTCGGCCGCCTACCGGGACCTGCTGAGGATCCGTACGACGGAACCCGACTTCGCCCTCACCACGGCCGAGGCCGTCCAGAGCAGGCTCGCCTTCCCGCTCTCCGGCAAGGACGAGACCCCGGGCGTGATCACCATGACGCTCGGCGACCTGGTGGTGGTGTTCAACGCCACCCCCACCGACCGGTCCCAGCGCGTCCCCGCCCTCGCGGGAACCGCCTACGCGCTGCACCCCGTCCAGGCCGCCGGCTCCGACGCCACGGTCAAGAAGTCCGCGTACGACACGAAGACAGGAGAGTTCACCGTCCCCGCCCGCACCGTCTCGGTCTTCACACGGCGGTGAGCCGGTCCAGCCGCTTCTCCAGCAGGATCACCCCGTAGACCCTGCCGTCCTTCCCCTCCTTGTGGGGGAACTCCCCGACCACCCGGTAGCCCGCGTCCTGGTAGTACGCGAGCAGCCGGGGGTTGGTGGAGACGCAGTCCAGCCGCGCCCGCTCCCGCCCGGTCCCCGCGATCCGCCGCTCGGCGTGTTCGAGCATGCGGCGCCCGGAACCGGCGGGCGCGGCCTCGCGTTCCACCATCAGCCGGTGCACGTAGCCCGCCACGGGCGGCTGCACGCCCCAAGCCTCCTCGTCGGACCACCACAGCTCGTAGGCGCCGATCACCCGCCCGTCGGCGTCCCCGGCGAGCCACACCTCCCCGTCGCGCATCCGCGCGCGGAAGTGATCGGCGTCCTTGTCACCGGGCTTCCACTGGTCGATGCCGCCGGCCCGCATCCACCGGGCCGCCCCGTCGTACAGCGTCACCAGGGTGCCGGCGTCCTTCTCCACGGCCCGCCGGAACAAGATCCCGTCGTCAATGATCACGAGGGCATTATCGGTGCAGGGGTAGGGGTCGCCACAAGATCACTGCGCGGCGGGTGCTCCCGGTACCAGCAGCGCGAGGCGCCCGACCAGCTCCCCGAAGGGCCCGTCGGCCGGCTCGTCCGCCAGGATCCGTACGAGGATCCCCGCCATCTCCGCGTCGTACGCGGCGCTCACCGCGGCCAGCGCCGCGAAGTCGTGCACCAGCTGCAACTCCAGTTCCCCGCGCGGGATCCGGCGCCCGTCCAGCCAGATCAGCGCGGTGGACTCGGCGAGCGACACCCAGGACCGCACCACGAGTTCGAGGCGGGCCGGCGGATCCTCGGTCCCGATGCCCAGATGGGTCAGGATCTGCTCGTACGCCGCCTGCCGGACCTCGTCGATCATGGCGTTGGTGCGGCTGCTCCCGGCCGCCGGACCGCCCCGCATCAGCGCCGAGAAACCCGGCCCGTGCTCGTCGACGAAGGCGAAGAACCGGCCCATCACCCGCAGCAGCCGCGCCCCGAGCGGCCCCTCCCGGGGCTCGTCGAAGCGCGCCGCCAGGTCGTCGGCGGCCCGGCGCAGCGCGGCCTCGTACAGGCTCAGCTTGCCGGGGAAATAGTGGTAGACGAGCGGCCGCGATATCCCCGCGGCCGCCGCGATCTCGTCTATGGACACGTCGTCGGGCGAGCGGTTGCTGAACAGCTCCAGGGCAACCCCGATCAGCTGCTGCCGCCGCACCTCGACACCCATCCTGCGCCGCACGCCGGTTGTCATGCGGACACCCTACTTCCGACCGGTCACAGGTCCAGGACGAGGCGGTCCCCCTTCGCGCGCGAGACGCAGAGCAGCATCGAGTCCTCGCGTTCGCCGTCGGTGAGCAGCTCGTCGCGGTGGTCCACCTCGCCCGCGAGCACCCGGTGTTGGCAGGTCCCGCAGAACCCCTGCTCGCAGGAGTAGGGGGTGGCGGGCAGTTCCCGTCGGACCGCGGCCAGGGCCGACTCGTCCGCGCCGACCTCGATCTCGCGCCCCGAGCGGCGCAGTTCGACGGTGAAGGGCCGCGCGGGTCCGGGCGCCGCCGCCGGGGCGAAGCGCTCCAGGTGCACCGCCGCCGGGTCCGGGACCGCCGCCGTGACGGCCGCCATCAGGGGCTCGGGGCCGCAGCAGTAGACCAGTGTGCCCGGCTGGACGGAGGCGAGCACCGACAGGTCGGGCAGCCCCGTCTCGTCCTCCGGGGCGAGCGTGACCCGGTCCCCGTACGCGGCCAGTTCGGGCAGGAACGGCATCGAGGCGCGGGAGCGGCCCCCGTAGAGCAGGGTCCAGTCGGCGCCCGCCGCGGTCGCCGCCCGGAGCATCGGCAGGATCGGGGTGATCCCGATGCCGCCCGCGACGAAGGCGTACGAGGCCGCCGGGACCAGCTCGAACCGGTTGCGCGGCGGGCGCAGTTCCAGCTCGGCGCCCTCCACCAGCTGGGCGTGGGCCTCGCGGGAGCCGCCCCGGCCGTCCTCGATCAGCCGGATCGCGATCGTGTACCGGCCGGAGTCCGCCGGGTCCCCGCACAGGGAGTACTGGCGGACCAGCCCCGACGGCAGGGTGATGTCCACGTGCGCGCCGGGCGTCCAGGCCGGCAGCTCGGGCGACTCCACGGTGAGCCGGAGCACGCCCGCCGCCGGCTCGCCGCGCGAGACGATCAACGCGCGCAGCGACCGGCGCGGGGAGTAGCCGGAGACGGGGGTCTCCAGGGCGGGCAGCGGCCACAGCGGGGACTTGCCGATCCGGCGGCTGAGCGCTCGCCTGGCGGCCCAGGCGGCGCCGGCGGCGGCGGTGACAGTGAGGGCGCGCCTCATGCCCCGGCCCCTCTGGCGCCGTGCCCGCCGTTGGCTCCGGGGGAGGAGGCGAGGTAGGCCACCGCCTGCGCCGTCGAGCCCTCCTGCGAGGGGTGGTACGTACGGGAGAGGTACTTGGGGATGGACTTCAGCATGGCGCCCGTCGAGGGCAGTACGCCTTGCCGCCCCGCCCGGAAGAACTGGCCGAAGGAGGCCTTGCCGTCGACCAGGTGGGGGTCGTTCTCCATGAAGAAGCGCACCCCGCGCTGCCACAGGAAGACCAGCGCCGAGAAGGCCGTGGCCCATGTCCTGGCGCGGCGGCGGTAGTTGCCGTCGACGTGCATGAAGAGGTCGAAGGCCACCGAGCGGTGCTCGACCTCCTCCGCCCCGTGCCAGCGCAGCAGGTCGAGCATCATCGGATCGGCGCCCCGCCGGTCCAGCTCGTCCGCGTTCAGCACCCAGTCGCCGAGGAACGCGGTGTAGTGCTCGATCGCGGCGATCATCGCGACCCGCTCCATCAGCCACCAGTGGCGCGCCCTGCCCGGGGGCAGGGTCCGGTCGCCCAGCAGCTTCTCGAACAGCCAGTCCACCTGCGCCGTGTACGGGGTCGGGTCCAGGTCCAGTCGCTTGAGGTGGGGGAGTACGTCGTCGTGCGCGGCGGCGTGCATGGCCTCCTGGCCGATGAAGCCGATGACGTCCGCCCGCAGCCGCTCGTCCGTGATGTGCGGGAGCACCTGCTTGTAGACGTGGACGAACCACCGCTCACCGGCCGGCAGCAGCAGGTGCAGCACGTTGATCATGTGACCGGCGAACGGGTCGTCGGGCAGCCAGTGGAGCGGGGTGTCCTCCCATCGGAAGGACACGTTCCGGGGGTTCAGGTCTATGTGTTCCGACGCCACGGGGGCGGGCGCGAGCGGCGTATTAGACATGGCGTCAATGTACTGATGGGTAGTGGAGAGGAAAAGCCCTCTGCACCCACTTCCTTCGCGCGCGGCCGCGGCCGCCGGGTTGACGCGGGCGTGACGTAGGAACGGACCCCTCGTTGTCCCGGCATGAAGATCAAGAACATGCTGATGACCGGCTTCGCGACCGCCGCCGCCCTCGCCGCCGTGGCCCCCGTGGCCTCCGCCGACACGGGCACGGGTCCGGCCTCCCAGAAGGCCGGAACGGCGACCGCCACGGCCGACCTCTTCGGGCAGGCGCACCACGAACTCGGCCTCGACCGCATCGGGGACCACGGCAACGTCGAGGCCCTGAAGGCCTCCCCGCTCACCGTCGGCGTCGCCGACGGCATCGCGGAATCCCCCGAGACCGTCTCCGCCCTCGCGGGCCCGGTGGACGGCCTGGGCGGGACCGGGGAGCTGGTCCTGCCCACCGGCTCCTGACCGCCCGCAGCCGCTGTACGTCGTCGGTCCCTCCCCCCGGTGGCGGCCGGGGGGAGGGACCAGCGGTGCTCCGGGGGAACCTTCTAGCGCAGCACCCCGGCCTTCGACCCGTCCGTCAGCCTGCCCGACAGGTCGACCTGCGCACCCTCCTTGGCCTTCACCGCCAGCCGGTTGCCGTTCGCGGAGCCGTTGACCCCACCGCCCGACACCGACAGCGACGCGAACTGCGCGCTGCCCGCGGCCAGTACGTACCACTGCCCGGCGCGGGACTTCCACAGCACGCCCGCCAGCACCCGCGGCTCCCGCGGCCCGCACGCCGGCGACCCCTCCGCCTTCGCCGCCTGCGCGGCGAGCGTGGCTCCGGGGGTCAGGAACTGCGCCTGCACCCGGTCCGCCGAGCCGCGCCAGGTCTCGGCCCGCGTGCACAGCCAGGTCGCCGTCCCGTCCCCCTCCGGCAGCGGCTGCTTCGCGTACGTCCAGGCGTTGACCGTACGGACCCCGTGCGAGCGGACCGAGGGCAGCAGGCAGGCGATCCGCGACCAGTCCGCGAGCTCCGCCCCCTCCGTCACATCGCGCTCCGCACCCGGCGCGCCCGACGTCAGCCGGGCCGGGGTCAGCTCGCCGAGGTCGGTGATCAGCCGGGTGGCGCCATCGCCGGTCAGCGCCAGCGCGTTCCAGCTCGTACAACTCCCCGCCGGGGCGGGGCCCGGCACCGGCGGGGTCACCCCGTCCGCGGCCGGCTTCAGCGTCACCGGGGCCTCGCCGGGCTTGAGCAGGTCCCGCAGGGCCGCGCCCGTCACCCATGGCGCCGTCAGGTAGCGGACGTTGCCGTCGACCCGGCTCAGCACCAGCGCGGTCGCGGTGTCCGCAGAGGCGCCGTCGGTCCGGGCGAAGTCGAGGGCGGCGCCCGCGGACCCCGTACGCGGTTCGGCGTAACGGACCACGCGCAGCCCGTCGTACAGCAGGACCACCACGGCCTGGTCGACGGCGCCCGCGAACAGCAGCTGCGCCGGACCCATCGGCGGCCCGGACGGCGTGCCCGGAGTGGCGGACACGACCACGGAGGAGCCGGGCCGGGCCCAGACGGCCAGCGCCCGCCGCAGCAGCGCGGAGTCGGAGGCGCGGTCACCGCGGGCGGGCCAGGTGGAGAAGTCCGTACGGGACGACGCCCGCCAGAGCGCGGGCTCGGCGCGGACCAGCTTCGCCGGGTCCAGGGCCTGCTCGGCCGCGGCGTTGCGGGCGTACGGCGGCGCGGCCGCGCCGTCCGCGCCCCAGCCCCCGCCGGGCAGCGCGAGCAGTGTCCCGCACACGGCGAGCGCGGCCCCGGCGGCGAGCGCCGCCCGCACGAGCCGGCGGCGGCGCAGCAGGTCGGTGGGCCGGGCCTGGAGCACGCACGGGTCGAACTCGGGGGAGGCGAAGAGGGCGTCGTTCGCCGGATCGCCCGACTCGGCGACCGCGGCGGCCGGGTCCGCGACCCCCGCCTCGGTGAGCACCCGCAGCACCTCCGCCTCCGGCAGCCGCTCCAGCGCCCGCAGCGCGCACGCGGCCCGGCCGGGACCGTTCAGGGTGGTCAGCCACTGGTCGAGGGCGAGCTCCTCGGCCCCGCCCGAGCGCGGGAACAGCCGCAGCCCCCACACCTGCGGGAGCAGCGGCGGGAGCTGCGCGCGCCGCGGCAGGGCGCGGAAGGTAAGCGGGATCCCGGCCTCCAGCGCGGCGCGCAGCACGCGCAGCCGCACGTACGCGTACCCCGGGTCGCCCGTCGCGCCGTTCCGCTGCCCGGGGACCCCGCCGGGAACCCCGCCCTGCACGGCCGCGGCGGCCGCCACCGCGTCCCGCCGGCCGCGCGGCAGCGCCCGCTGGGCCAGCGAGTGGGCGGTGAGCACCCGCCGGTTGCGGCCGAGGGCGGGGGGCAGCACCAGGTAGGCGAGCCGCACCAGCCGCGGATAGTGCTCGACGATGGCGGCCTCGGCCTGCTCGACGTCGGGCGGCACGGGAGACGGGGGGCGGGTGGCGGTATCCGGCGCAGTCACGTTCAGCAGAACGAGCGAATGGTCGGATGGTCACCCGCCGACGGGGCGCCTGTTCGGGTGAACCGCTGCCGCTGCCGCTGCCGCTGCCGCTGCCGCTGCCGCTGCCGCTGCCGCTGCCGCCGCCGTCAGGCGGTCAGCCGGGCCCGCAGTGCCCCGACCTTCTCGTCGGAGACGCCGAGTCCCTCGCGCACGTACTTCTCCATGGAGCCGTAGCGCGTCGCGACCTCGTCCAGCGCGGCCTCCAGGTACGAGGGGAAGACGCCTATCAGGGCGAGCGCTATCTCCGGGTCGCCGCCGGACGCCGTGAAGCCCTCGATCAACGGGGCGAAGGCCTGCTTGACCGCCGGGTTGACGGACAGGTACTCGGCCATCAGCGTCTCGTCGTCCGCGCCGAGCAGCGACAGGATGATCGTGGCGCCCCAGCCCGTGCGGTCCTTGCCGGCCGTGCAGTGGAAGAGCAGCGGGCCCGCCTGGGGGTCGGCGAGCTCCTCCAGCAGCATCCGGTACGAGGCCTGCGCGGAGCCGGTGCTGACGAAGGACCGGTACACGTCGGCGAACAGGGCCTGCGCCTTGCCGCCGCCGAGCCGCTCCTCGGCGACCACCGGGTCCGACAGCAGGTCCTTGAGCTGTGCGGCCGCGGGCATCCTGCCGGAGTTCATCTTGTCCGCCAGTACGTCCCCGACCAGTGCCCTCACCCCGGCCGGAACCCGGTCGGGATGGTCGGTGCGCTCGGCGGCGCTGCGGAAGTCGATGATCGTGGCCAGACCCAGCGCGGCCACCGCCGGGTCGGCGCCGAGGTCGAGCCGGTCGAGCTGGCCGGAGCGCAGGACCAGGCCGGAGCGTACGGTGCGGCCGCCGGTCAGCGGGGTGCCTCCGAGGTCGCGGAGGTTGGCGACGGTCGTGGAGGGCGTGGCGGTCATCGTGGCAGCTCCGGCGGTAGCGGTATGCGGTTGATTCGAGCGATTCGTGTAATTTTCCGATGTTTCGTGTCGGAAAGACAATCGAGGACCAGGGAGATCCCGATGCCGATCCCGAGCGCCGCCAGGTGCCCGGCGTCCGTGAAGGTCCGGCCGCGCTTGACCACCGGGGCCGCCGCGAGGGCCAGCAGCCCGGCCCGGGCGGTGGTGCGCACCGCTCCGCGCGGCAGGACCGAGGTCAGCGCCCCGAGTACGGCGTTGAATCCGTAGCTCGTACCGACGTCCAGCGCGCGCCGGGTCTGCGAACCGGCCGTCCTGCGCAGCGTGCCGTACACGAGGAGGGTCGCCGCGGCGTGCCCGAACAGGAACACCGCCGCCGTCCACCAGGCGCCGTACGCGTACTCGGCGTATCCGAGCACCGCGACGAGCAGCAGCGCGTACGGCAGGGGCATGGGCTCCTCGACGACGAGCGCGCTGGTCAGCAGCGTCTCCCAGCGTCCGGCGGCGAGATTGTCGACGTTCGTCGAGCAGTCCCGCAGCAGCCGCTCCCGCTCGGCCGGCTCCAGCCGGTCCAGGGCGTGCGCCCCGAGCTGGACACCGCCGGAGTACACCACGCCCAGTGGAATCGGATTCACCGCCCCATGATCGGATACGGCCCTCTGGCGGCCACCACCGGGCCCCGTGCGAACATGTCCCGGCCATGTCCCTGACCCCCGCGCCGTTGCGCGCCACGCGAGCCGCGACCTTCGCGGCGATGTGCACCGCTCTGGGTGCTGCGGGGCATTCGTACATGTCCGGTACGGATATTCCTCTCACGGGGCTTCTGGGTGCTTTCGCGGTGACCGGCGGGCTCGCCTGGACGGCCGCCGGACGGCGCAGGGGCCCCGCCGGGATCGGCGCGGGGCTGCTCGCCGTACAGGGGGTGCTCCACCTCGTCTTCTCGGGGAGCCGGGCGGCCGAGCCCGCTCCCGGGCCCGTCCACCGGCACCTACCGGACATGGGCATGGGCATGGACATGGGCACGGACATGGACATGGGAGCGATGGGCTCCGCGGCTCCCGGCGCCGCCGACATGAGCGCCCTGGCCGGCATGCCCGGCGCGGACATGCCCGGCATGGCCGACATGGCCTGGCTCGGGGGCGCCGGGATGATCGCCGCGCACGTGCTGGCCGGGCTGCTCTGCGCCGCCTGGCTGGCCTGGGGCGAGGCCGCGGTCTTCCGGCTGGCCCGGGCCCTCGGCGCCGCCGCGCTGCACGCGGCCCGGCCGCTCGCCCGCGCGTTCGCCCTCGCGGCCGCCCGGGTGGCCGCCCCGCCGGCGCCGCCCGCCTTCCGGCCCCGGTCCGAGCGGCCGCGCCGGCTGAGGGGCGCCCTCCACGCCCACGCCGTGGTGCGCCGCGGGCCGCCCGCGTACCGAGCGTTCAGCACCACGGCCCCCGGCCACCCTGCCCGCGCCTGACCGGCGCACTCCTCGGCGAGGAGGACGCGAGACCTGGGGCCGACTTCCCCATGTCTTCGCCAACCCCTAGGACCGACATGTCCCTCGACGAGGCCCAGAACGCCCGCACCCCGGACGCCGCCGACCCCGACACCACCGCCATACCCGGGAAGAGCCCCCGTGGCTGGGCCGCCCTGCGGCCCCTGCTGCTGCGCATGCACTTCTACGCGGGCCTGCTCATCGCCCCGCTGCTGTTCCTCGCCGCCGTCACCGGCCTGCTCTACGCCGGTTCCTGGCAGGCCGAGAAGATCCTCTACGCCGACGAGCTGACCGTCCCCCGGGTCGGCGACAGCGCCCTGCCGCTCAGCGCCCAGGTCGAGGCGGCCCGGAGCGCCGCGCCCCAGGGCGAGGTCGTCTCCGTGTGGCCCGGACCCGACGCCGCGGCCACCACCCGGGTGATCATGGAGAAGCCCGGTCTCCCCGAGGGCGAGACCCTCACCGTCTTCGTCGACCCGTATACGGCCGAGGTGCGCGGGCAGCTCGCCACCTCCGGTGACGCGCTCCCCCTGCGGGCCTGGCTGAGCGAGTTCCACGCGAACCTCCACCTCGGCGAGTTCGGCCGGAACTACAGCGAGATGGCCGCCAGCTGGATGTGGGTCGTCGCCCTCGGCGGACTCGCCCTGTGGGTCGGCCGGCGCCGCAGGCGCCGCGCCGATCTCGTCCTCCCGGACCGGGCGGCCACCGGCCGCCGCCGCACCCTGTCCTGGCACGGGGTCGTCGGACTCTGGTCCGTCGCCGGGCTCGTCGTCCTCTCCGCCACCGGTCTGACCTGGTCGAAGTACGCCGGTGAGAACATCGGGCAGCTCCAGGACCGCCTCGGCGGCGCCACCCCCAGCGTCTCCGCCAAGCTGAAGCCGGGCGCCGGCGCGGCCGGCGGGGGCGACGAGCACGCCGGTCACACCATGGCCCCCGGCGAGGAGATGCCGCCCGCCGCGCCCACCGCGGACATCGGCCTCGACCGGGCCGTGGCAGCCGCCCGGGCCGTAGGGGTCACCGAGGAGCTCCGCATCACCCTGCCCGCCAAGGGCAAGGGGTACGTGATCAAGGAGCAGGACAAGCAGGTGCCGGTGCACCTGGACGCGGTCGCCGTCGACCCGGCCGACGGCAAAGTCATCGACGAACTCCGCTTCGCCGACTACCCGGTGCTCGCGAAGATGACCCGCTTCGGCATCGACCTGCACATGGGCAGGACCTTCGGCCTCGTCAACCAGATCGCGCTGGCCGCGCTCGCCGTCGCCGTGATGTTCCTGGTCTTCTGGGGCTACCGGATGTGGTGGCTGCGCCGCCCGACGAAGGCCCGCCGGCTGTCCGCCGGCCGCGCCCAGCCGCGCGGCGCCTGGCGGAAGCTCCCGGCCGCGGTGCTGCTGCCGCTGGTCGCGGTGACCGCGGTGACCGGCTGGTTCGTCCCGCTGCTCGGGATCAGCCTGGTGGCGTTCCTGCTGATCGACGCGGCCCTGGGCTGCGTCGCGGCGCGGCGCCGGGCGGCCGGGGCCGCCGCCGCGGAGTGAGCTGACGAAAGCGGGCCCGCACCCCCCTCGGATCCGGAAGGGGTGCGGGCCCGCCCGCGTTGTCGCGTCGCCCTGCCTCAACAGGCCGGTCAGGGAGCGTACTTGTAGCCCACCCGGCGGACCGTCTGGATGGCGTTGCGGTGCGCGGAGCCCAGCTTGCGGCGCAGGCGGGCGATGTGGACGTCCACGGTGCGGCCGTCGCCGACGTGCCCGTATCCCCAGACCGTGGTCACCAGCTGGTCGCGGCTGTGCACCCGGTGCGGGTGCTTCACCAGGTGCGCCAGCAGCTCGAACTCCAGGTACGTCAGGTCGAGCACCTGCCCGTCGACGGCGGCCGTGCGCTGCGCCGAGTCGATCCGGACCAGGGCGTCGTCGGCGCCGCGGCCGCCGTCGGCGTCGGCGTCGGGGGAGGCGGCGGGGGAGAAGGAGGGCGCCGGGCCCGCCACGGCGTGCGGGGCGAAGGCGACCGGCGGCTGCTGGTCGGCCGGCACGAGCACCAGGTAGCCGATCATCGGCGGCTGCCCGGGCAGGGTCGGCAGGGTGTGCTGGGGCGCGGGAAGCCAGGTGGCACCGGGCGGAAGCAGATCCGCCACGCGTGCCCCCTCGTTGCGGTCCACGGCGCGCAGCCGGTGGCGCGGACTGGGGGGATAGGAAAGGGGCGAGGTCGCAGCGGAGGCGGAGGCCGGGGCGGAGACGAGGGAACGGGTGTTAGCCATGAGTGGTCAGCTCTTTCACGCGGAGGAATCGGCAGGAGACGCGCGCAGTGGCGTACGTCATCGGTGTCGTTCCGCGCAGACCGAAGGCCTGGGGCAGCTCAGGTAGGAGGTCCCGGAGGCTTTAGAGGGCCGGCGCGTTCTCGGCGCGGCGACACACCCGGTCGAAATCGTGATCCTGACGGGACGGCCAGAACGGCTCGAGGTCGCTGCGACCCGACGAGGTGTACGAGGTGTACGAATGGCTGGCCATGGCCCCATTCAAGCAGACGACCCCGCCCGGGGGCAGACCCCGTCTCACCTTGTGGATCGGAATCTCACATTCGGCTGACAACATCCCATGAATTCCCCGTAAATACCCCGCGGTCCTCTCCTCGGCCCGGTTCCGGCCGCTCGCGGACCGCCGGGACGACGACGCCCGCCGGGCCACAGGGGCTCGGCGGGCGTCGTCGGCAGGAGGGGCCGGGGGGGCGGCTCAGGGGGCCGGGGTCAGACCAGGCCGTCCTTCTCCAGGCCCGTGCAGCAGGTGTCCACGATCAGGCGGGTCACCACGTACGGGTCCACGTTCGCGTTCGGGCGGCGGTCCTCGATGTAGCCCTTGCCGTCCTTCTCCACCTGCCACGGGATGCGCACCGAGGCGCCGCGGTCGGAGACGCCGTAGCTGAACTCGTTCCACGGGGCGGTCTCGTGCAGACCCGTCAGGCGCTCGTCGATGCCCGCGCCGTAGTTCTTCACGTGGTCGAGCGGCTTGCTGCCCTCGCCCAGCGCCTCGCACGCGGAGATGATCGCGCGGTAGTCCTCGCGCATCGACTTCGTCGAGAAGTTCGTGTGCGCGCCCGCACCGTTCCAGTCGCCCTTCACCGGCTTCGGGTTCAGCGTCGCGGAGACGTTGAAGTCCTCGGCGGTGCGGTACAGCAGCCAGCGCGCGATCCACAGCTGGTCGGAGACCTCCAGCGGGCCGACCGGGCCGACCTGGAACTCCCACTGGCCCGGCATGACCTCGGCGTTGATGCCGGAGATGCTCAGGCCCGCCGCGAGGCAGTGGTCCAGGTGCTTCTCGACGATCTCGCGGCCGAAGATCTCGTCCGAGCCGACACCGCAGTAGTAGCCGCCCTGCGCGGCGGGGAAGCCGCCGACCGGGAAGCCGAGCGGGCGGTCACCGTCGAAGAAGGTGTACTCCTGCTCGATGCCGAAGACCGGCTCCTGCGCGGCGAACTTCTCGGCGACCGGACGCAGCAGCGCGCGGGTGTTCGACTCGTGCGGGGTCATGTCGATGTTCAGGACCTCGCACAGGACGAGGATGTTGTCGCCGCCGCGGATCGGGTCCGGGCAGGAGAAGACCGGGTTCAGCACGCGGTCGGAGGCGTGGCCCTCGGCCTGGTTGGTGCTGGATCCGTCGAAGCCCCAGATCGGCAGCGCGTCGCCGTCGGCCAGGATCTTCGTCTTGGAGCGAAGCTTCGCCGTCGGCTCGGTGCCGTCGATCCAGATGTACTCAGCCTTGTAGCTCACGGGCCCCATCCTCAGACTCTGCGGGTGCTGTGCCGGCCGCCGCTCTGCTTCATTGCCGCGCTGCGGTGATGACCGCAGCGTGCCCGTCCGCGATTTCCCTTCCGTTGCCCATGTGTGAACCCCGTGTTACCGAGGTTTACGCCGCAGGTCGGGTGGGCTGTGCGGGCCGGAAGAAGGCCGGGGGCCGGGCGTCCGTCCGGGTGGGGCCCGGGCCGGGCCCGAGTGGGGCGCCGCGTCAGGCAGACTGGGGCCGTGAGCATTTCGTCTGATTTGAGCTCGGTCACGCACCCCCGCCCCAGGGTCGGGCTGCTCGGCACCGGCCCCTGGGCCCGCCGCACCCACGCCCCCGCCCTCGCCGCGCACGCCGGCTCCGAGTTCGCCGGAGTGTGGGGCCGCCGCCCCGAGGCCGCCGCCGAGCTGGCGGGCGAGTACGGCGTGAAGGTGTACGAAGACCCCGACGCGCTGTTCGCCGACTGTGACGCCGTGGCCTTCGCCCTGCCGCCCGACGTCCAGGCCCCGCTCGCTGTCCGCGCCGCCGCGGCCGGCTGCCACCTGCTGCTCGACAAACCCGTCGCGACCACCGTCGAGGACGCCCGGGCCGTCGCCGACGCGGTGGCTCGGCATCAGGTCGCCTCCGTCGTCTTCCTCACCCTGCGCTTCGCCGAGCCCACCGCCGGCTGGGTCGCCGAGCAGGCCGGCCGGGAGGGCTGGTTCACCGCGTCCGCCCACTGGCTCGGCGCCGTCTTCCCGCCCGACGGCACGCCCAGCGCGTACGCCGACTCGCTGTGGCGCAAGGAGAAGGGCGGGCTCTGGGACGTGGGCCCGCACGCGCTGTCCGTACTGATCCCGGTCCTCGGCGAGGTCACCGCCGTCAGTGCCACCCGGGGCCCCTCGGACGTGGTCCAACTGGCTCTGCGGCACGGCTCCGGCGCGGCCAGCACCGCCGTCCTCAGCCTGTGCGCCCCGCACGGGGCCGCCGGGGTGGGCCTGGAACTGCGCGGCGCCGAGGGCGTGCACACGCTGCCTGGCTGGAGCGACGTACCGGGCGCCTACGGCCGGGCCCTGGACGCGCTGCTCACGGCGGCCCGCACCGGGGTGCCGGATCCGCGGGGCGCGGAGTTCGGCGCGCGGCTGACCGAGATCCTGGCGGAGGCGGAGGAACAGCTTCCCGGCTGAGTCCGCCCTGGGCGTCCCCTATTTGATGACCGCGTTGGCCACGATGATGACCAGGCCGATCGTGGCGTCGGCCAGGCCGATGAGGAGCGCCGGGCCGAGCCGGTAGCCGACCCGGAGCGCCACGAAGGATCCCCAGGCGAAGAGCAGCGCCGTGTTCAGGCCGAGTCCGACGGCGGTCACGCCGGAGGAGTCCCAGTCGGCGATGCCGGCCGCCACCAGCAGCAGCACGGTGGGCAGGGTGGCCACGATCATCGGCCACTCGTTCCACAGCGCCCGGACGAGCACGTGCCACCGGTGGGCGGCGGAGCCGCGGTGATGGGTGGTCATGTGGTGCGAGTAGCCGTGCGCGAGCCCGGCCGCGGCCGCCGTCACGAGGACCCAGCTGGCGTCGTAGAAGGGGGCGTACTCCCCTCCCTGCCGGTCGAGCGCGGCGAGCAGCGCACTGGCCAGCACGGTCCCGTACACCCCGCCGAACATCCAGTCGGCCCCCCGCCGCGGAGGGGGGAAGGGGGAGCGGGGCCGGGCTTCGGGCTGCGGCTGCTGCCGGGGCGGCTGTTGGGGATCGGGCTGCGGAGTCGGGGGCGTCGGCTCGGTCACGGCGGGTCCTTTGATGCGGTTCGTCCGTATTCGGTATCCCGCCACCCTACGAGCCTCCGGGGCCCCGGACGCGAAGGGGGCGGTCGGTACCCTGCGGCGGGGAGGAAGATCATGGAATCCGATACGAACGGACGCCTCGTGCGATGGACCGAGCGGACCGTGGTGCGGGACGGGGTACGGCTCTCCTGCCGGGACTGGGGCGGCAGCCCGGGCGCGGACGGGCCGCCCGTCGTCCTCCTGCACGGGCTGGCCGGGCACGCGGGCGAATGGGACGCGGCGGCGCGGCACCTGAGCCCCCGCCACCGGGTCGTCGCCGTCGACCAGCGGGGTCACGGGGGCAGCGACCGCCACCCGGCCGACGTATCCCGCGCCGCGTACGTGGCGGACGTCCTCGCGGTGGCCGACCAGCTGGAGCTGGGCCGGTTCGCCCTGGCCGGCCAGTCGCTGGGCGGCCACACGGCCATGCTCACCGCCGCCGCGCACCCCGCCCGCGTCCACGCCCTCGTGCTCGTCGAGGCCGGACCGGGAGGAGGGAAGCCGGAGCTGCAGGCGGAGATCGGCGGATGGTTCGACTCCTGGCCCCGCCCCTTCCCCACGCGCAAGGACGCCGTCGCCTTCCTCGGCGGCGGACCGGTCGGCGAGGGGTGGGCGGCCGGACTGGAACAGCGGGACGGCGGATGGTGGCCGCGCTTCGACCCCGGCACGATGGTCCGCTCGCTGGAGGAGAACGCCCGGCGTTCCTGGTGGGAGGAGTGGGAGCGGGTCGCCTGCCCGACCCTCGCCGTCATCGGCCAGAACGGCATCATCGACGGGCCGGAAGCCGGGGAGATGCTGCGGCGACGGCCGGAGACCCTGGCCGTGAGCGTCCCGGGCGCGGGGCACGACCTCCACCTGGAACGCCCCGACGTGCTGGGCGGGCTGCTCTCGGAGTTCCTGGCGGCGTGAGCGGTGTGAGCGGCGTCGGCGGCGTGAGCGGTGTGAGCGGCGTCGGCGGTGTCGGCCGCGGGAGCCGCGTGAGCGGCAAGGTCCGTGGTGGCATGCCGGCCTGCGCGGATTCGACGGTGCGGCGCAATGCCCGTGCTACCCGGCCACGCGCTGCTGGAGCATGATCGGTGGTATCCGCACCCAGTCACCGACCATGGGGGTCCCGCATGTCCGACATCCACGTCCGCCCCGCCCGCCCCGAGGACTTCGCCCAGTGGCGGGCCCTCTACCAGGGCTACGCCGACTTCTACCGGGTGGAGCAGACGGAGACCGCCGCCGAGACGGTGTGGTCGTGGGTGCACGACCCCGGCCACGAGGTCGGGGCCCTGGTCGCCGAGGACGCCGACGGCCGGCTCCTCGGCCTGGCCCACTACCGCCCCTTCGCCCGTCCGCTGTCCGCGACGGTCGGCTGCTTCCTCGACGACCTCTTCGTGGGCCCGGAGCACCGGGGTTCGGGCGCCGCGGACCTGCTGCTCGGGGCCCTGCGCGAGCTTGCGGAGGAGCGTGGCTGGAGCGTGGTGCGGTGGATCACGGCCGACGACAACCACCGTGCGCGCGCCAAGTACGACCAGGTGGCCACACGGACCATGTGGGTCACGTACGACATGGCGCCGGGCGGGGCGGAGTAGCGGCGGCGGCACCTCCACCCTCCTGCCGGACAGCCCCCAGTACCCCCGTCAAGATGTCCAGGGCCCCGGTGAAAGCGGCGTCCGGGGCGGACGCGTAGCCGATCACCAGGCCCTCCCGGGCTGGTGGCGGGGCCGACGGGTGGTGGTAGGAGGAGAGGCCGTCCAGGGCCAGGCCCGCCGCGCGGGCCGCGGCCAGGGCGGGGGCCTCCTGGCCCGGGGGGAGTTCCACCACCGCGTGGAGGCCCGCCGCGATGCCCGTCACACGCAGGTGCGGGGTGTGGGCCGCGAGGGCGGCGGCCAGTTGGTCGCGGCGCCCGCGGTAGCGCTTGCGCATGCGGCGGACGTGGCGGTCGTACGCGCCGCAGTCGATGAAGTCGGCCAGGGCCAGCTGGTCCAGGGCGCTCGCCCAGGACTCCCGCAGGCCCTTCGCCGCCACCACCTGCTCGACCAGGTGGTCCGGAAGGGCCAGCCACCCCAGGCGGATCGCGGGGGAGAGGCTCTTGCTGAGCGAGCCCGCGTACACCACGTGCCCGGGGGCCAGGCCCTGGACGGCGCCGACCGGCTTGCGGTCGTAGCGGAACTCGCCGTCGTAGTCGTCCTCGACGATCAGGCCGCCGGTGCGGCGCGCCCACTCCACGGCGGCGGCGCGGCGGGCCGGCAGCAGGCGGGTGCCCGTGGGGAACTGGTGCGCCGGGGTGAGCAGCAGCGTACGGGCCCGGGAGGGGAGTGCGTCGGTGCGGGCGCCGTCCCCGTCGAGGGGGACCGGGTGGGCGCGGACCCCGGCGGCTTCCAGGATGCCGTGGTGGAAGGGCAGTCCGTACGCCTCCACGGCCCAGTCCCGGGGGCGGACGGAAGCCAGCAGGCGAAGCCCGTTCGCGAAACCGGAGCAGACGACGATGTGGGCGGGCGTGGTGCGGACCCCACGGGTGCGGGCGAGGTAGTCGGCCAGGGCCCGCCGCAGCTCGGGACGGCCCCGGGGGTCGCCCGGGCCGAAGGCCTCGGTGGGAGCGCCGGTCAGGGCCCGGCGGGCGCTCGCGGCCCAGGCGCTGCGGGGGAAGGAGGCCGGATCGGGCTTGCCCTGGAGCAGGTCGTGGCGGGGGGTGGCGGGCGCGGGCGCGGGGGCAGCGGTCCGGGTGGTGGTCGCCGCGCCCTCGGCGACGAGGGTGCCGGAGCCCTGGCGGGCGGTGAACCAGCCCTCCGCGACGAGTTCGGCGTAGGCGTCGGCCACGGCGTTGCGGGCCAGCCCGAGGTCGGCGGCCAGTGTCCGGTACGGCGGCAGCCGTGTCCCGGCGGCCAGCCGGCCGGTGCGCACGGCCTCCCGCAGGGCCTGTGCGAGGGCGGTCCGCCGGGCGCCCCCGGCAGGCAGCTCCAGGTGCAGGTCGGTGCCGGTCACGCGCCCGGCTCCCGCGTGGTGAAGACGGTGTGGGTGGCCGTCAGGAAGCGGCGTACGGTGTCCCGTTCGGCGGGGTCGAGGGAGTCCAGGACGTCGAGGAGTCCGTCGATGAGGGGGCCGAAGAAGTCCTGGCCCAGGCTGATCGCCTGCGGCTCCACGCGCAGCAGCACCCGGCGGCGGTCGCGGTCGTCGCGGAACCGGGCGACGTGGCCGAGGCGTTCCAGCCGGTCGATCAGGGCGGTGGTGCCGGCCGAGTTGAGGCCGAGGCGGGCGCCGAGGAGCCCGGCCGTGGCCGGTTCGCCGGCCCGGGCCGCGTCCAGCAGGCAGATCAGGGCCCGTACGTCGGTGGGGTGCATGCCGTTGCGGGCGGCGAACTCGGCCTGGCGCAGGCCGAACTCGACGGTGACCGCCCGCAGGAGGTGCACCAGTTGCAGGTTGTCGTCGGTCATGGTGCCTCCGTAAGATATCTCGTTGAGCGAGATTATCGCCTGGCGAGGTAAGGGAGCGGTCGCCGTGTCGTTTCGTGCTGCCTACGAAGAGGTGCTCGGGCGGTGGCCCGGGCCGGTCGAGGGTACGGAGCTGGCCACTCCGTACGGGGTCACCCGCGTCAACAGCTGCGGTCCCGTCGGCGCCCCGCCGGTGCTGCTGCTCCCGGGCGGCGGGGCCACGTCCACGGTGTGGGGCGCCTGCGCCGCCGCGCTCGTCCGCGGTCATCGGGTGCACGCCGTGGACCTGATGGGGGAACCGGGCCTCAGCGTTCCGGCGCCGGGGCGGGCGATCCGCACGGTCGGGGATCTGGTCGGCTGGCTCGATGCCGTCATCGACGGCCTCGGCGCGTGCGGGCCCCCCACCCTCGTCGGGCACTCGTACGGGGCCTGGATCGCGGCCCATTACGCGGCGGAGCGGTCCGGGCGGCCGGCCCGGCTCGTGCTGCTCGACCCGACCCAGGTGTTCGGCGGACTGCGTCCCGCTTACGTACTGCGCGCGCTGCCCATGCTGGTGCGGCCCACCCCTCGGCGGATCCGCTCCTTCCTGGCCTGGGAGACCGGCGGGGCCGAACTGGACGCCGCCTGGCTGCGGCTCCAGGACGAGACCGCCGGGTTCCCCGCCGTACGCCCCGTCACCGGGCCGCGGCCGCGGCTGGGCGGGCTCGGGGAGCTGCCGGTCCGCGTCCTGTTCGCCGGGCGCGCCCGCTGCCATGACGCCCTCCGCGCGGCCCGCGCCGCACGGGCGGCGCTGCCGGCCGCGCGGGTCGACGTGCTGCCGGGGGTCTCGCACCACGCGCTGCCGCTGACCGCGGCCGAGCAGATCGCCCTAGCCCTTGCGTGAGAGCGCGTCGCGGACCGCCTCCTCGGAGCGGGCCACCACGGCCGTGCCGTCCTCGGCGGTGATGATCGGGCGCTGGATCAGCCTGGGGTGCGCCGCCAGGTGCGCGATCCAGCGGCCCCGCGCCTCATCGGTCTCCTCGCGCGGCAGTTCCCGTACGCCGGTCTCCCCGGCCAGGGGGTCCGAGGTGCGCGTGATGTCCCACGGCTCCAGCCCCAGGCGGCCGAGGACCTCGCGGATCTCGTCCTCGGAGGGCACGTCCTCCAAGTAGCGGCGCACGGTGTAGTCGGCGCCCTCCGCGTCCAGCAGGGTCAGCGCGCCGCGGCACTTGGAACAGGCGGGATTGATCCAGATCTCCATGGCGTCCAGCCTATCCAGGCCCTGCCCGGCCAGGGCTTTTGTCAGTGGTCCCCGGTAAAATTCAGGGAGAACGACAGGAAGCCAACTACCGTTTGGGAGGCTGTAGATGGCCACTGCCACGACCCTTCAGAACGTCAAGAAGAAGCCACTGCCCGCAGGCCTGCCCCGCGAGTGGTACGAGAACCACAACCGCCGTCTGAAGGCGATGCGGCTGGCGATATCCCTGCTCGACTCGGGGACGTACGACGCTCGTCGCGCCACCAACCGGAAGATCCGGACGATGGCCGTCCGGACGGGGATCCACCGGCCGTCCAACGTCACCTGCCGGATGGTGCGCGCGTTCATCCAGGCCGCGTGAGCCGCTGACCGCCGCTCCTGTCACGCGGGGCCGTCGGGCGAGCCGGGTTCGGGCGAGCCGTCGAGTGACAGGAGCAGCAGGGCCACGTCGTCGGAGGGACCGCCGTCGGTGAAGGCGGACAGGTCCCGCCAGACGGCCTCGACCAGGCCGCCCGGATCCCTCGCCAGTACCGGGACCCGCGCGGCCAGCGGGTAGAAGTGGCCCGCCCTGTCGCGGGCCTCCGTCACGCCGTCGGTGTGGAGCAGCAGCCGGTCCCCGGGCCGTACCGGCAGCTCCGACACCGTCGGTGGGGCCGGCCCGGCGAGGCCCAGCCCCAGCGGCGGCCCCGGCTCCACCTCGACCTCCGACACCTCCGCCCCGCGCAGGCACAGCACGGGCGGATGCCCGCACGACACGACCCGTACGAGGTCCAGCCCGGGCGGGAACTCCATCAGCACGGCCGTCGCGAACAGCTCGGGCGCCTCCAGGGAGCTGTCCGCCGCCGCGTCCGCCAGCAGCCGCCGGTCCAGCCGCGCCGCGACGGCCGCCAGCTCCTTGTCGTCCAGCACCGCCTCGCGGAAGGCCCCCAGCAGCGCGGCCACCGTGCCGACCGCCGCCAGGCCGTGGCCCTGCACGTCCCCGATCACCGCGCGCACCCCGAACGGACCGGCCCGTACGTCGTACAGGTCGCCGCCGACCAGGGTGCCGCGCTGCGCCGCCCGGTAGAGGCCGGAGCAGCGCACCCCGCCGACCCGCTCCGGGACGGGCGGGAGGACGGCCAGCTGGGCGGCCTCGGCGACCGTCCTGACGCTGACGAGCTGCGCGTCCCGGCGCCGTCGCACCCAGGAGATCACCACGCTGAGCAGCCCCACCGCGGCCACCGTGGCCAGATCCGTGCCCTGGGGGTGCGCGGCGACCAGGCTGGGCGCGCCGAGCAGCCCGAGCACGATGGCCGAGAAGGCGGCGGTCCCGGCCGGGCCGTACGCGAAGGCGGCCACCGGCGGCAGGCCTGCCAGGAAGAAGCCGAGCTCCACGTCACCCGGTGTCAGCCGCTGGGCGAGCACCAGCACCACCAGCGCCACCACGGGCGCGAGCCTGGCCCAGCGCGGCGGAGCTTCGCCCCGCAGCCAGCCCGGATCCTCGCGTCCGCGTCTCACTCCTCCACCCTGGTACGCGGGCCCGGCCCGCGCACCCCGGACCGGCCGCCGGGTGGCCCGCCGGGGCGGCTGCCGCGACAGTGGTGGCGTGACGGCAGACGAAGGCTCCGGGAAGGCCGCGAGCGCGGGGAAGACCCCGACGCGGGCGCACATCGAGGCGCACGGCACGGGCGGCGGCTCCACGAGCGGGGAGATGAGCACCCGGCTGAACTGGCTGCGCGCGGGTGTGCTCGGCGCCAACGACGGGATCATCTCCACCGCCGGCCTGGTGGTCGGCGTCGCGGGGGCCACCACCTCGCGCTCAGCGATCCTCGCGGCGGGGGTCGCCGGCCTGCTGGCGGGCTCGCTGTCGATGGCGGCGGGGGAGTACGTCTCGGTCAGCTCGCAGCGGGACTCCGAGCGGGCCGCGCTCGACATGGAACGCCGGGAGCTCGCGGAGGAACCGGAGGCGGAGCTGCAGGAGCTCGCGGACCTGCTGGCCGCGAGGGGGCTGAGCCGGGGGGTGGCGCGGGAGGCGGCCGAGCAGCTGACGGCGCGGGACGCGCTGCGGGCGCACGCCCGGGTGGAGCTCGGGATCAACCCCGACGAGCTGGCCAACCCGTGGCACGCGGCCTTCGCGAGCCTGATCGCGTTCACGGTGGGGGCGCTGCTGCCGCTGCTGGCGATCCTGCTGCCGGGGCCGTCGGCGCGTGTTCCGGTGACGGTGGTCTCGGTGGTGGTGGCGCTCACGCTCTGCGGGGTGCTGAGCGCGCGGCTGGGCGCGGCCCCTGCGCTCCGCGCGGTTGCCCGCAACGTCGGCGGCGGCGCTCTGGCGATGGCCGTCACCTACGCGGTCGGCACCTGGCTGGGCACCACCACCTGACCCGGGGCTCCGCCCCGGCCCCGCGCCTCAAACGCCGGCGGGGCCGGATCCGGTCCCGCTGCTCGTTCGCCCACAGGGCAGGTTCCGCCGGAGGAAATCAGCCCCTCCGGCGTTTGAGGAGCGGGGGCCCGGGGCCGACCCCGGGGCCGGGCGCGCCAGCCCGGTACCGCCCGGTCGGCGCGACGGCCCGGCAAGATAACGGCATGCGCATCGCAGTCACCGGTTCGACCGGACTCATCGGCAGTGCCCTCGTGCGGTCCCTCCGGGAGGACGGCCACGAGGTGGTCCGCCTCGTACGCCGCGAGCCCGCCGCGGGCGACGAGGCGCGGTGGGACCCTGCGCGCGGCCACGTGGACCCCGGGGCCCTCGCCGGCTGCGGCGCCGTCGTGGGCCTCGCCGGGGCCGGGATCGGCGACCACCGCTGGACGGCCGCGTACAAGAAGGAGATCCGCGACAGCCGCGTCCTCGGCACCGCCGCCCTCGCGCGGGCGATGGCCGCCCTCGACGAACCCCCGCAGGTCTTCGTCGTGGGGTCGGCCGTCGGGTACTACGGCGACACGGGCGACCGGGCCGTCGACGAGAGCGCGCCCGCCGGAACGGGGTTCCTGCCCTCGGTCTGCGTGGAGTGGGAGGCCGCCGCCGCGCCCGCCCGGAAGGCCGGGATCCGGACCGCGTTCGCCCGCACCGGCCTGGTCGTCGCCGGGGAGGGCGGGGCCTGGGGGCGGATGTTCCCCCTCTTCCGCGCCGGCCTCGGCGGCCGGCTCGGCGACGGCCGCCAGTACTGGTCGTACATCTCCCTCCGGGACGAGGTCGCGGCCCTGCGCCACATCATCGACACCCCCTCCCTCGAAGGCCCCGTCAACCTCACCGCCCCCGAGCCGCTGACCAACCGCGAGATCACCGCCGCCATGGGCCGGGTCCTGCGCCGGCCCGCCCTGCTGCCGGTGCCGGCCGTCGCGCTGCGCGTCGCGCTGGGGGAGCTCTCCTCCGACGTGCTCGGCAGTCAGCGGGCCCGCCCCACACGCCTGTTGGAGTCCGGGTTCGAGTTCCGGGACCCCGGCATCGAGGACGCCATCCGCGCCGCCCTCTGACGGCCCCGCTCCGCGGTGCGTGCGACCGTGTGCGACCGTCCGTGACCCGTGTGCGACCGTCGTGCGACCGGAACCGACCGTAATAGCACGCCGAACTCGGGTTCCCCTGGAGCCGGTTGAGGGAAGGAGGATCCCCACACAGCCGCGCCGACCTCGGGGAGGGGCACGTGCTCAGCAGCTCGAACCACGCAGACGTAGTCATCGTAGGAGCCGGAGTCTCAGGACTCGCGGCCGCGCACCACCTGATCGCAGCGGGGGTCACCGTCACCGTCCTGGAAGCCGCCGGCGACCCCGGCGGCCGGATGGCCACCGTGTCGGCCGACGGCTTCCGGCTGGACCGGATCGGCCAGCTGCTCAACACCTCGTACACGGAACTCGAACGCACCCCCGGTCTGGAGGACCTGACCCTGCGCCCCTTCGCGCCCGGGGTACTGGTCCACACCGACGGGAAGCAGCTCCGGGCCGCCGCCCTCACCCCCGCCCGCGCCCTGGCCAGCGGCTCGCTCGACCAGGCCCGGCTCAGCGCGGCCCTCGGCCGGCTCGCCGCCCTGCCCGAGGAGAAGCTCCTCGCCCGGCCCGAACGCACCGCCCTGGCCGCCCTGCGCTCCCGCGGCCTGCCGCCGCGCACCGTCAACGGAGTGCTCCGGCCCCTGCTCGCCACCCTGCTCCGCGACCCGGAACTCACCACCTCCAGCCGGGTCGCCGACCTCGCCCTGCGCACCTTCGCCCGCGGCCGCCTCGCCGTACCCGAAGGCGGCGCGGCAGCCCTGCCCGACCTGCTCGCGGCCGCCCTGCCGCCCGGCACCGTCCGCACCGGGGTCCGGGTCCGCTCGGTCGCCACGAACCTGGTCACCACCGCCGGACACGGCGACTTCACCTGCCGCTCCGTGCTCCTCGCCACCGGAGCCCGCGCCGCCGCCGAGCTGCTGCCCGGCCTGCGCGTGCCCGCCTTCCACGAGGTCACCGTCCTGCACCACGCAACGGCCGCACCCCTGCCCTGGGACGGCTCGCTGCTCCTGGACGGCGACCCCAAGTGGCCCGTCTCGCACACCACCGTGATGAGCGCGGTCGACCCGACACGGGCCCCGGCCGGCCGGAGCCTGGTCACCACCACCGTGCTCGGCCCGCCGCCGGCCACCCGTACGGTCGCCTCGCGCCTGGCCCGCCTCTACGACTGCGCCACCCGCGACTGGGAGCTGCTGGCCGTCCACCACACCCCGGAGGCCGTCCCGGCCATGCCGCCGCCGCGCGACCCGCGGCGCCCGGTACGGGTCCTGGCCGGGCTCTACGTGTGCGGCGACCACCGCGACACCAACACCGTCCAGGGCGCCCTGAGCTCGGCCCGCCGCGCCGGCACCGCCGTCCTGCGCGACTTCGGCATCCCGCTGCCGTCGCCCGACCGGCCCGCGCTCCCGGTGGCGGCCTGAGAACCACCCGGCCAGGGCCCGGCCCCCACGCGGGGCCGGGCCCGCACCGTGTCAGGACAGCGCGGCCACCCGGTCCCGGTACGTCCGCACGGCGGACGCGTCCCGGTACGGCTCCAGCCGCCGCTCGAAGTCCCGCACGTACTCCACCGCGCGCACCGACCGCATCTCCATCGCCTGCTGCGCCGCCTCCGCGCCCAGCGCGCACGCCTGGTCCAGCTCGCCCAGCCCCAGCCGGGCCGTGGCGAGCACCACCCGGCAGAACAGCCGCGAACGCGCGTACCCCGCCGCCCGCAGCTGCAGCGAGCGCTCCGCGTGCTGCGCCGAGGCCCGGTACTGCTGCAGGTCCCGGTGGCAGTGCCCGAACTCGTCCGCGAGCTGCGCCTCGTCGTAGTCCCGCGCCCAGTGCGGTACGTCGTCCCCCGGCCGGGCCGCGCCCAGCGACCGCTCCGCCCGCACCAGCGAGGCCGTCGCCGCCCGCACCTCGCCGAGCACCGCGTGCCCCCGGGCCTCCGCCGAGTGCAGCAGCGCCTGCACCACCGGCGGTGGGCCCGAGCCGACGCCCTGCTGGGCGACGCGGGCCAGCTGCACCGCCTCGCGGCCGTGCCCCAGGTAGACCGCCTGGCGGCTCATGGTGACCAGCACGTACGACCCGTACGCCCGGTCGCCGGCCGCCTGCGCGAGCCGCAGCGCCTGCACGAAGTAGCGCTGGGCGAGCCCGTGCGCGGCGATGTCGTACGAGGTCCAGCCGGCCAGCCGGGTCAGGTCCGCGGCGGCCGCGAACAGCCGGCGCCCGGTGGTCTCGCCGTAGGTCCCGCGGAGCATCGGCTCCGCCTCGTGCTCCAGATAGCGCACCAGCGCCTGCCGGGCGTGCCCGCCGCCGTAGGCGTGGTCCAGGGTGCGGAACAGCTCGCCGATCGATCTCAGCGCGGCGATGTCCCCGGCCGTCACCCGCTGCCCGGGCCCCCGGTCGATCTGCCGCTGCCGGGGCACCGAGGCCCGTCCCTGCACCGGCACCCGGGCCGCCGCCGCGGCGGCCGCCTCCGCGCCGCGTCCCACCCGCTCGTCGGGCCGCCCGATCAGCCAGTCACGGCTGGGCACCACCAGCCCGGCCGGGGTGAAGGCGATCTTCCGCAGCTCGGCGTGCGAGCCGGAGTCCTTTCTCCACAGCCCGCTCGCGATGTCCACCGCCTCCTCGGGGGTGGCCGCGAACTCCAGCCCCGCGTACACGGGCGCGCAGGCGTCCAGCCCCAGGTCCTGCGCGGACAGCCGCCGCCCGAGGCGCCGGGTGAAGACCTCGGCGATCAGCGCCGGGGTGGTCCCGCGCGGCTGCTGCCCGCGCAGCCACCGGGTCACGGAGGTCTTGTCGTACCGCAGATCCAGACCGTGCTCCAGACCGAGCTGGTCGACGCGGCGGGCTAGCCCGGCGTTGGAGAACCCGGCTTCCGCGATCAGCGCCGCGAGCTGCCGGTTGGGGACACGCTGGGCAGGTCGTTCCGTCATCGGCTCCACGGTCTCCTGGGGTGACGGACCGGTGTCCCGGCCCTGTGAACGGCGTGAATGTAGCGGCGAACTCCGCTCACGCCGCCCTCTCTGCCCCACATTCATCCGATCGTGTGCAGAATGGGTAGGGCTCTTTACGGACCGGCCCGCTACCTCCGCATAGGCTGCGGCCCATGACCCGCCGGCCCCACCGGGCTCAGCTCCCCGAGGAGCGACCCGAATCCACCGCTCCGCTGCCTCCGCCCGAGCTGACCGAGGCCGAGTGCAGGCGCTGCGGCACCTACATCGCGGGGCTCGACGGCCGTTACGCGTGCGGAGTGTGCGGCTGGGTCAACGACCACTCCGAGGGGCACCGGCGGCTGCCGCGCGCGGACGAGGACCCGGACCGTCCGCCGAAGGGCCGGCGCCGGCCGAGGCAACTGCCGTGGCCGCCGCTGGAGGCCCCGCCCCCGGCGCTGCCGCAGGGCCCGTCGCAGGGCCCTGCGCCGACCCCCGCCGAGCCTCCCGCGGGGCCGCCGTACCCTTGCTGAGTGCGATAGGTGCACACAGCAGGTTCAACGAGGAGGCGCTGCGGTGGCTGAGCTTGGGTTTGTCCATCTGGGCTTCGGGCCGGAATCCGTCGAGTACACCGAGGCCTGGGAAGAGCAGCGCCGGGTGCACGCGGCGCGCTTCGCGGACGAGATCGGCGACACCTGCCTGCTGCTGGAGCACCAGCCGGTCTACACGGCCGGCCGGCGCACCGACCCCAGCGAGCGCCCGCTCGACGGCACCCCCGTCATCGACGTGGACCGCGGCGGCAAGATCACCTGGCACGGCCCGGGCCAGCTCGTCGGGTACCCGATCATGAAGCTGCCCCGCCCGGTGGACGTGGTCGCGCACGTCCGCCGCCTCGAAGAGGCCCTGATCCGCACCGCCGCCGAATTCGGCCTGGAGACCACCCGCGTCGAGGGCCGCTCCGGGGTCTGGGTGCTGGGCGACCCGATCGAGGAGCGCCCCGCGATCGGCGGCCTCACCCTCGATCTCGCCGCACCGGCCGTGGACCCGCGCACCGGCGACGACGAGTTCGACGCCCGGCTCCACGGCCCCGAGTACGCCCCGTCCAACGCCGGCCAGCGCCGCGAGGACCGCAAGCTGGCCGCCATCGGCATCCGCGTCGCCAAGGGCGTCACGATGCACGGCTTCTCGTTCAACGTGAACCCGGACGCCACCTGGTTCGACCGGATCATCCCCTGCGGGATCCGCGACGCCGGTGTGACCTCGCTCTCGTACGAACTGGGCCGGGAGGTCACCATCGCCGAGGTGCTGCCGGTCGTCGAGCGTCACCTGAAGGACGTACTGGAGCACGCGGAACTG
Source organism: Streptomyces sp. NPDC053432 (assembly GCF_055585365.1). Lineage (NCBI taxonomy): Bacteria > Bacillati > Actinomycetota > Actinomycetes > Kitasatosporales > Streptomycetaceae > Streptomyces > Streptomyces sp. NPDC053432. The sequence continues at coordinate 198,146 of NZ_JBVJKF010000008.1, read as the reverse complement.
AAGCCCCGCGAGACAGAGCCGGCCGCCGCCGGCTAGCCGGGGGAATGCGACCGGTCCCGCGCAGGTTGGCCGGACGTAAGAGCGTACGAATTACGGGCGTACCCTGGTGGACGCCGAAGAATCGAAGTCACAGGGAGCCGGTCGTGTCCGCAGTCGCACCCGACGGACGCAAGATGCTGCGCCTGGAGGTCCGTAACAGCCAGACCCCCATCGAGCGCAAGCCCGAGTGGATCAAGACCCGGGCGAAGATGGGTCCCGAGTACACCAAGATGCAGGCCCTGGTGAAGGGCGAAGGACTGCACACGGTGTGCCAGGAGGCCGGCTGTCCGAACATCTACGAATGCTGGGAGGACCGCGAGGCCACCTTCCTCATCGGCGGCGACCAGTGCACCCGGCGCTGCGACTTCTGCCAGATCGACACGGGCAAGCCCGAGGCCCTGGACCGTGACGAGCCCCGCCGCGTCGGCGAGTCGGTCGTCACGATGGACCTGAACTACGCCACCATCACGGGCGTCGCGCGCGACGACCTGGCCGACGGCGGCGCCTGGCTGTACGCGGAGACCGTGCGCCAGATCCACGAGCAGACGGCGGACCGCGCGGCCGGCCACACCAAGGTCGAGCTGCTGGCCCCCGACTTCAACGCGGTCCCGGAGCTGCTGGAGGAGGTCTTCGCCTCCCGCCCCGAGGTCTTCGCGCACAACGTCGAGACGGTGCCCCGGATCTTCAAGCGGATCCGCCCGGCCTTCCGCTACGAGCGCTCCCTCGACGTGATCACCCAGGCGCGCGCCTACGGCCTGGTCACCAAGTCGAACCTGATCCTCGGCATGGGCGAGGAGCGCGAAGAGGTCTCGCAGGCCCTGAAGGACCTGCACGAGGCCGGCTGTGAGCTCATCACCATCACGCAGTACCTGCGCCCCTCGCCGCGGCACCACCCCGTCGAGCGCTGGGTGAAGCCGGAGGAGTTCGTCGAGCTGGCGAAGGAGGCCGAGGAGATCGGCTTCTCCGGTGTGATGTCGGGTCCGCTGGTCCGGTCCTCGTACCGCGCCGGCCGCCTCTACACCCAGGCGATGGAGAAGCGCGCAGCGAGCGTGTGAACTCGCGCACAAAGAACTACTAACGGGTAACACCGCGTCGACGCGGCCCCTAGGCTCTTTCTCGAGGGAGAGCCCGGCGGGCCGCGTCAATCTTTCGTCACGATTGACCCGCCGGTCATGCGCTGGTAACACCAGTCAGTGACGCTGGATCCACGCACCGCACACACCGGCACCGTGAAAGGGATCGACATCATGCAGGCCGCGCCCGTACGCGCCATCGCCATCCCGACCCTGTCCGACGCCTTCCGGGGCCTCGAATCGCTGCTGATGAGCGGCGCCCGCCGCAACGCCTGGACGGCGGTCCTGGAGGACCGGCGCCGGGCCAAGGACCGCGTCGAAACCGAACACGTACTTGAGGCCGCGGCGACCCGGACTCCGCAGGCCACGTAAACTTCGCTGTATGGCGAGGAAGTCAAACGCAGAGACTGCTGCGAACCCCGGGCGACTGAAGCAGATCGCCCTGACGTACAAGATGACGCGCAAGGCCGACCCGAAGGTCGGTCTCATTGTCGCGGGCGTGGGAATCGTCACCTTCGGTGTCTTTCTCGCGATCGGCTTCCTGATCGACGCTCCGGTCTACCTGGGCATCCTGGGCTTCCTGGTGGCGTTCCTCGCGATGGCGATCGTCTTCGGACGACGGGCCGAGGCGGCTGCCTTCGGGCAGATGGAAGGCCAGCCGGGAGCGGCCGCGGCCGTGCTGGACAACGTGGGCCGGGGCTGGACGACCACCCCCGCCATCGCGATGAACAAGAACCAGGACATCGTCCACCGGGCCGTCGGCAAGGCCGGCGTCGTGCTGATCGGCGAGGGCAACCCGAACCGGGTGAAGCTCCTTCTCGCGAACGAGAAGAAGAAGATGGCCCGCATCATGCCCGACGTGCCGGTGCACGACTTCATCGTGGGCACGGGCGAGAACGAGGTGCCCCTGAAGAAGGTGCGTACCACCCTGCTCAAGCTCCCGCGCGTCCTGTCCGGCCCCCAGATCACCGAGGTCAACGACAAGCTGCGGGCGATGGGCGACCTCATGTCGAACATGCCCCTCCCGAAGGGTCCGATCCCCGGGCGCGGCATGAAGGGCCAGCGACCGCGCTGAGCCCGCTGACCCGCTGACCTGATTTTCGTATACGAGACAGGGGCGCCCCCCGAACCGCGAGGTCCGGGGGGCGCCCCTGTCCCGTACTCCGAACGTCAGATCCGTACCTGGACCGCGCGGGCCAGGCGGTCGTGGAGGCCGCGGCCGTCGCGGTCCCAGATCAGCGCGGGGATGACCACGGCCAGCAGCAGCGTGCGCAGGACCACCCGGCCGAGGCCGAGGCGGCCGCCGCTCTCCGAGACGACCCGCAGGCCCAGGAGGCGCTTGCCGGGGGTGAAGCCCACGCTGCCGATCGTCAGGATGCTCAGGGCGACGAACAGGGCCAGGGTCCAGTTGCCCGCCGCCGTCAGGTCGCCGCCCGTGATGAGCCCGTATGCGATGAGCTGGCAGCCGGCCCAGTCGATGGCCACGGCGCCCAGCCTGCGCCCGAACCGCGCCGCCGAGCCGGGGCCGTCCTGCGGCAGTCCGAGCCGCTGGCCCGGATGGCCGAAGTCGACGCCCATCTCCTCGGCGGCCGCGCGGGGGCCGGAGAGCCAGGATCCGATTGCTTGCCTGTTGTCCACCCGACCACGGTACCGGTGGTGCTCCACGGGACTCCGAGCGGACCCTGGTTAACTTGAGCGAAACAAATGGGTCATGCTTGAGAAATCCCGTCTGCTTATGGTCGGGTCAGCGTGCGGCACCGCACTGACGCACCACGAGCTATAAACCCGTCCCTGCCCCGGGGTGGGAGTAGGAGGAGTTGGATGTTCCAGAACGCCGACGAAGTGAAGCAGTACATCGAGGAGAACGACGTCAAGTTCGTCGACGTCCGCTTCTGCGACCTGCCTGGTGTGATGCAGCACTTCACCATCCCGGCTCGGGCATTCGACCCGGCGGAGGAGCTCGCCTTCGACGGTTCGTCGATCCGCGGCTTCCAGGCCATCCACGAGTCCGACATGGCTCTGCGTGCCGACATCACCACCGCGCGTCTCGACCCGTTCCGCAAGGACAAGACGCTCAACATCAACTTCTTCATCCACGACCCGATCACGGGTGAGGCCTACAGCCGCGACCCGCGCAACATCGCGAAGAAGGCCGAGGCGTACCTCGCCTCCACCGGTATCGCCGACACCGCGTTCTTCGGCCCCGAGGCCGAGTTCTACGTGTTCGACAGCGTGCGCTTCGCGACCTCCGCGAACGAGGGCTTCTACCACATCGACTCCGAGGCGGGTGCCTGGAACACGGGCGCCGAGGAGAACAACCGTGGTTACAAGGTCCGCTACAAGGGTGGTTACTTCCCCGTAGCCCCGGTCGACCACTTCGCCGACCTGCGCGCCGAGATCTCCCTCGAGCTGGACGCCCAGGGCCTCCAGGTCGAGCGTCAGCACCACGAGGTCGGCACCGGTGGCCAGGCCGAGATCAACTACAAGTTCAACACGCTGCTCGCCGCGGCCGACGACCTGATGCTCTTCAAGTACATCGTGAAGAACGTCGCCTGGCGCAACGGCAAGACCGCGACCTTCATGCCGAAGCCGATCTTCGGTGACAACGGCTCGGGCATGCACGTGCACCAGTCGCTGTGGGCGAACGGCGAGCCGCTGTTCTACGACGAGGCCGGTTACGCGGGCCTGTCGGACACCGCGCGCTACTACATCGGCGGCATCCTGAAGCACGCCCCGTCGCTGCTGGCCTTCACCAACCCGACGGTGAACTCGTACCACCGCCTGGTGCCGGGCTTCGAGGCCCCGGTCAACATGGTGTACTCGCAGCGCAACCGCTCCGCCGCCATGCGCATCCCGATCACGGGCTCGAACCCGAAGGCCAAGCGCGTCGAGTTCCGCGCCCCGGACCCGTCGTCCAACCCGTACCTCGCCTTCTCGGCGCTGCTGCTCGCGGGCCTCGACGGTGTCAAGAACAAGATCGAGCCGATGGAGCCGATCGACAAGGACCTCTACGAGCTCTCGCCCGACGAGCACGCGAGCGTCCCGCAGGTCCCGACCAGCCTGGAGGACGTCCTCAAGGCGCTGGAGGAGGACCACGAGTACCTCCTCGCCGGCGGTGTCTTCACCCCGGACCTGATCGAGACCTGGATCGACTACAAGCGCACGCACGAGATCGCCCCGATCGCGCAGCGTCCGCACCCGCACGAGTTCGAGCTGTACTTCGACATCTAAAGTGCCTGGTGAAAGGCCCCCCGCCGCTCTGTTCGGAGAGTGGCGGGGGGCCTTTCCGCTTTGACAGCCCGGCCGGGCAGGGCGAGGGTGGAAATGACCTTAAAGGCCCGATAAGCGACATGTTCGGAGGTGCATGGAAATGCGCCGTAGGATCGTTGCGGCAGCCATGGCGGGGGCTGCGGGAATCGTCATAGGGGTGCTTCCGATGGCCAGCGCCTCGGCGTCGGCCCTCACGGGCGGCGGCGGGGGCGACGGGGGTTACGACTGCTGGCGCTACCCCTCCAACCGTTCGGACGCCAGGTGGGACTGGTGCTGCAACCGCGACTGGCGTGACCGGCCGAGCTGGTGCTGGGACACCGCCGGAGTCGGCGGCGACCGCGGCTACTGGCGTGACAACACCTGGTACTACGACTCCGGATGGCGCGACAACAACTGGTACGACGCGAACTGGAACAGCGGCGGCAACTGGAACCGTGGTGGCGACGGCGGCAACTGGAACGACGGCGGCAACTGGAACCGCGGCGGTGACGGGGGCCACTGGAACGACGGCGGCAACTGGAACGGCGGCGGGGGCGGCGACGGCGGCAACTGGAACGGCGGCGGCGGGGGCGGCGGCGGCAACTGGAACGGCGGCGGGGGCGGCGACGGCGGCGGGGGCGGCGGCTGGGGTGGCGGTGGCCGCTGAGCGGCCCTGACCCCGACCCGCGTACGAACGGGCGCGATGCCCCTGCTCAGCCTCCGTGGAGCAGGGGCATCGCGCCCGTCAGTTCGTGCAGGCAGCGGACGGCGAGTTCGGCGGGGGAGCCGGGCCCCGAGACCGGGGCGTCGGTGGCCGACCACAGTTCCAGGGCGATGCGGATCGCGTCCGTCGACGCCGCGGCGAGCAGGCGTACGGCCATCTCGTCGGCCCCGTCGCCGGCCAGCCGGGCGATCACCGGGGCCAGGCGTTCCTCGGACTCCTGGTTCACGCGGTACCAGACCGCCCGCAGGGCCGGGTCGCCGGCGGCCGCGCGCAGCAGGCCGCGCGTCACCTCCAGCCCCTCCTCTATGGCCTGCAGGTCGCTCAGTGCCCGGGTGACCGCCCGCTCCAGGGCCTCCGCGAGGGGGGTGCCCGGGTCCTCCTCCGCGAGCAGTGCGCGCCACGCGTCGCCGCCGCCCGCGAGCAGTGGGGCCACGGCCTCCTGCTTGTTGCGGAAGTAGCGGTAGAAGGTGCGCAGCGCCACACCCGCGTGATGGGCGATGTCCTCCGCGGTGGTGGCGTCGGGGCCGCGCTCGGCGAAGAGTTCGCAGGCCGCGCGGGCGATGTCCAGCTGGGTGGCGGCCTTGCGGCGCTCCGTCAGCGACTGGGCTCCGGGACCGGCCTGGGGGGAGTACGGGCGTGGGGATCTCACGGGTGAAGACTACCTCTCGCGCGTCCCGGCGATTGCATGCTTTGACATCCTGGCAAAACGTGTCATTCATTCGGTACGCTCGCCGGATGAACCGTTACGAAGGACGTCGCGTCCTCATCACCGGCGGTGGCTCCGGCATCGGCCGGGCCACCGTGCACCGCATCCTCTCGGAGGGCGGACGTGTCCACGCCGTGGACGTCAACGAGGCCGGCCTCAAGACCACCGCCGAGCAGGCGGCCGCAGCGGGGCACCTCCCAGCGGTAGCTGGGGGAGGTCACGCCGACCGGCTGACCACCGCCGTCCTCGACATATCCGACGAAAGCTCGGTCAGGGCGGGCGTCGCCGCCGCGGTCGACGCGCTCGGCGGCATCGACGTACTGGTCAACGCGGCGGGCATCCTGCGCTCCTCGCACACCCACCAGACCTCGCTCGACTTCTGGAACAAGGTCATCGCGGTCAACCTGACCGGCACCTTCCTGATGATCCGCGAGTCGCTCCCGGCGCTCCTCGCGGGCGAGCAGCCGGTCGTGGTGAACTTCAGCTCCACCTCGGCGTCTTTCGCGCACCCCTACATGTCCGCCTACGCGGCCAGCAAGGGCGGCATCCAGTCCATGACCCACGCGCTGGCCGCCGAGTACAGCAAGCAGGGCCTGCGCTTCGTGTCCGTCGCGCCGGGCTCCATCGAGAGCGGCATGACCACCGGCACCGGCCCCGGCCTGCCCGAGGACACCGACTGGTCGCTGTTCGCCAAGCTCGCCCCGGCCCTCGGACAGGGCTTCGCCGGCCCGCAGACCGTGGCCGGCGTCGTCGCCATGCTGGGCTCGGAGGACGGTGCCTTCATCACCGGCACGGAGATCCGCATCGACGGCGGCACGCACTACTGACCTTCGCCCGGGCCGCCCCGGCCACGGTGGCCGCTACTGCCTGAACCGGTCCCAGAGCCGGGGGAAGCGCTCCGCGAGCACGGCTTCGTTCTCGAAGTCCAGCGGGGCGCCCCCCGGCTCCGCCGGCTGCACCGGGATGCCGAGGTCCGGCGCGACCGCCCCGGTCAGCTGCTCGTACGCCTCGTCGGCCGCGTACCCGAGCTCCTCGCCGTCCCCGTCGATCTCCTCGTCGAAGTCGCCCAGGAGCTCCGCCAGCTGGTCCGGATCGTGCACGGCGCCCTCGAAGACCTCCCGTCCCTGGCCGATCAGCCAGCAGCGGAAGTAGTCGAAGGCGTCGTCGCTCGCCCCGTCGAGCAGCACCCAGGCCGCACCCCACAGGTCCCAGGTGTAGGCCCGGTTGTACCGGGCCTCGAAGTGCCGGGCGAAATCCAGGACGGAGTCCGGATCGAGCTGCGCGAGCCGCTCCACGAGCAGCTCCGCGTGTTCCTCCGGGTCGCCCTCGGCGGCCTCGCGGGTACGGTCGACGATCTCCCAGAACTCCGTCTCGTCCATCACGGGTCCAGCATCACGGGTCGGCCCCCGCGCCGCCACCGCTCGAACGGCCAAAGGCCGGTTGTCCCACCTTCTCGGCCGAACCCCCGGGCCCGGGGCCCGCGAACGCCGCGAGGCGGCCCGCCCCGGAAAGGGGTGGGCCGCCTCGCGGTCGGATCCGTACGACTCAGAGGCCGTAGCGCTCCCGGGCCTCCTTGACGGAGGACGCGGGGACCTCGCCGCGGCGGGCGAGCTGGGCCAGCGCGGCCACGACGATCGACTGGGCGTCGACACCGAAGTGGCGGCGGGCGCCCTCACGGGTGTCGGAGAGGCCGAAGCCGTCCGTGCCCAGCGAGGTGTAGTCCTGCTCGACCCACTGGCTGATCTGGTCCGGGACCTGACGCATCCAGTCGGACACCGCGAGGACCGGGCCCTGGGCGCCTTCCAGCGCGCGGGTGACGTACGGGGTGCGCACCTCGCCGCGCAGCAGCGCCTCGTCGCACTCCAGCGCGTCGCGGCGCAGCTCGCCCCACGAGGTCGCGGACCAGACGTCGGCGGAGACGTTCCACTCGGCGGCGAGCAGACGCTGTGCCTCCAGCACCCAGTGGATCGCCGTACCCGAGGCCATCAGCTGGATCTTCGGGGCGTCGGCGGCCGGCGCGGCCTCCGCGAGGTCCGCCGCCGTGTTGAAGCGGTAGAGACCCTTGACGATGCCCTCCTCGACGCCCTCGGGCATCGCGGGCTGCACCTTCGGCTCGTTGTAGACCGTCAGGTAGTAGAAGACGTCTTCCGGCTGCTCGCCGTACATCCGGCGCAGACCGTCCTTGACGATCACCGCGATCTCGTACGCGAAGGCCGGGTCGTAGTTCAGCGACGCCGGGTTCGTGGACGCGATCAGGTGCGAGTGGCCGTCGGCGTGCTGCAGGCCCTCACCGGTCAGCGTGGTGCGGCCGGCGGTGGCGCCGACGATGAAGCCCTTGCCGAGCTGGTCGGCGAGCTGCCACATCTGGTCGGCGGTGCGCTGCCAGCCGAACATCGAGTAGAAGATGTAGAACGGGATCATCGGCTCGCCGTGCGTCGCGTACGACGTGCAGGCGGCGATGAAGTCGGCCATGGCGCCGGCCTCGGTGATCCCCTCGTTGAGGATCTGGCCGTCCTTGGCCTCCTTGTAGTACATCAGCTGGTCGCGGTCGACCGGCTCGTACGTCTGGCCCAGCGGCGAGTAGATGCCGGCCGACGGGAAGAGGGACTCCATGCCGAAGGTACGGGCCTCGTCCGGGACGATCGGGACCCAGCGCTTGCCGGTCTCCTTGTCGCGCATCAGGTCCTTGACGAGGCGGACGAAGGCCATGGTGGTGGCCATCTCCTGCTTGCCGGAGCCCTTGATGAGCGGGGCGAAGGAGCGGTCGGCCGGGGCGGGCAGGGCCACGTGGTGGACCTTGCGGGCCGGGGCGGGGCCGCCGAGGGCCGCGCGGCGCTCGTTCAGGTACCGCACCTCGGGGCTGTCCGCGCCCGGGTGGCCGTAGGGGACCTTGCCGTCGACGAAGGCGCTGTCCGGGATCGGGAGGCCAAGGAGGTCACGCATGTCCTTGAACTCGTCGGTCGTCAGCTTCTTCATCTGGTGGTTCGCGTTCTTCGACTCGAACCCGGCACCCAGCGTGTAGCCCTTGACGGTCTGCGCGAGGATGACCGTCGGCGCGCCCTTGTGCTCCAGGGCGGCCTTGTACGCGGCGTACACCTTGCGGGGCTCGTGGCCGCCGCGGGAGGTGTGGAAGCACTCGGCGATCTTCGCGTCGGAGAGCAGGCCGCCGAGGGCGGTGAGCTCGGCGTTCGCGCCGAAGAAGTGCTGGCGGATGTAGGCCACGTCGCGGGTCGCGTACGTCTGGAACTGCGCGTCCGGTACCTCGCGCAGGCGGCGTACCAGGGCGCCCGTGGTGTCGAGCTGGAACAGCTCGTCCCAGGCGGAGCCCCACAGGGTCTTGATGACGTTCCAGCCGGCGCCGCGGAACTGGGCCTCCAGCTCCTGCACCACGCGGAAGTTGGCGCGGACCGGACCGTCAAGGCGCTGCAGGTTGCAGTTGATGACGAAGGTCAGGTTGTCGAGCTGCTCGCGGGAGGCCAGGGCCAGGGCGGCGGTCGACTCGGGCTCGTCCATCTCGCCGTCGCCGAGGAAGGCCCAGACGTGCGAGTTGGCGGTGTCCTTGATGTTCCGGTTCTGCAGGTAGCGGTTGAAGCGCGCCTGGTAGATCGCGGAGAGCGGGCCGAGGCCCATGGAGACCGTGGGGAACTCCCACAGCCACGGCAGGCGCCGCGGGTGCGGGTAGGACGGCAGGCCGTTGCCGCCGGACTCCTGGCGGAAGTTGTCGAGCTGCTGCTCGGAGACGCGCCCGTCGAGGAAGGCGCGGGCGTAGATGCCGGGGGAGGCGTGGCCCTGGATGTAGAGCTGGTCGCCCGATCCGTCGGCCTCCTTCCCGCGGAAGAAGTGCTGGAAGCCGGTCTCGTAGAGCCAGGCCGCCGAGGCGAAGGTGGCGATGTGGCCGCCGACGCCGTACTTGGAGCCGCGGGTCACCATGGCGGCCGCGTTCCAGCGGTTCCAGGCGGTGATCCTGGCTTCCATCTCCTCGTCGCCCGGGAACTCGGGCTCGGCGGAGGTGGGGATGGTGTTGACGTAGTCCGTCTCCAGCAGCTTGGGGAGCGCGAGGCCGGCGGCCTCGGCGTGCTGGAGGGTGCGACGCAGCAGGTATTCGGCCCGGCGCGTACCGGCGGCCTTGGCGACGGCGTCGAGAGAGGCCGCCCATTCGGCGGTCTCTTCGGTGTCGCGGTCCGGGAGCTGGTCGAGCTCGCTCGGAAGCTTTCCTACGGGGTCGGACATCGCTGTGCGCCGCCTTCCGGGTAATGGAGAGGTGGTGAAAAAATCCCTGACGGGCAGGACAGGGTCGTCGGACCTGGTTGAGGTCCGCGACGACTGTAAATCCCTGATCGATGATCGATCAAATAAATGTGACGAAGAAACGTCCGTGGGGCAAAAGTCGGCACCCGGTGCCAGAAAATCGGGCACCCGGTGCCGGGTAAAGCGGGGCAAAAAGGCCCGTCAGGCGCGCGGCGCGCACCCCAGGACATGCCGCTTCACGAGCAGGCCGATGTCCGGATCCTGATTGCGGAACGCCTCCACGAGCGCTTCGTGCTCCTCCGCGTAGGACTTCTGTACGGTTCCCAGCCAGCGGATGGACAGGGCCGTGAACACCTCGATGCCCAGGCTCTCCCAGGTGTGCAGCAGGACGCTGTTCCCGGCCGCCCGCACCAGCTCCCGGTGGAAGCCCACCGTGTGCCGCACCTGCGCCGTGCCGTCCTCGGTACGGTCGGCCTCCCACAGGGCCGCCACGTGCGGCTCCAGGGCCGAGCAGTCGGCCGCCAGCCGGGGCGCCGCCAGCTCGGCGGCGATCTGCTCCAGGCCCGCCCGGACCGGGTAGATCTCCTCCAGGTCCGCGGCCGACAGGTTCCTCACGCGCACGCCCTTGTTCGGCGCCGACTCGATCAGCCGCAGCGTCTCCAGCTCGCGCAGCGCCTCGCGCACGGGGGTCTGACTGACCTCCAGCTCCACGGCGATGCGGCGCTCGACGATCCGCTCGCCGGGCTTCCAGCGCCCGCTGACGATCCCCTCCACGATGTGCTCGCGGATCTGCTCGCGCAGCGAGTGCACGACGGGTGGGGTGATCATCTGGGCTTCAACTCCTGAGGGGTGTGCAGGAACGTGCGGGGCCTGATGCGTAGACAATACGGCGGCGCGCGCGAACACGAAGCGTTCCAGGTGGCAGGCTGCGGGTGAGGCTGGTTACAGGCGGCCCGCCGGAGCGCCCGGCCAAGACGACGGCGCCCCCGCCCGGGAGTTGCCCGGGCGGGGGCGCCGTATGCGACAGCCTGCGTCGCGCAGGGCCTTACAGGCCGAGCTCGACCTCGAACTCGCCGGCCTCCAGGATGGCCTTGACGGCCGAGAGGTACCGGGCCGCGTCCGCGCCGTCCACCAGACGGTGGTCGTAGGACAGGGTCAGGTACGTCATGTCGCGGACGCCGATGACGGTGCCCTCGGGGGTCTCGATGACCATCGGACGCTTGACCGTGGCACCGATGCCCAGGATGGCGACCTGGTTCGGCGGCACGATGACCGTGTCGAACAGGGCACCGCGCGAACCGGTGTTGCTGATGGTGAAGGTCGCGCCCGACAGCTCGTCCGGCGTGATCTTGTTGCCGCGGACCTTGGCGGCCAGGTCGGCGGTCGCCTTGGAGATACCCGCCAGGTTGAGGTCACCGGCACCCTTGATGACCGGGGTCATCAGGCCCTTCTCGGAGTCCACGGCGATGCCGATGTTCTCCGAGTCGAAGTAGGTGATGGTGCCCTCGTCGTCGTTGATCCGGGCGTTGACGACCGCGTGGGCCTTCAGCGCCTGGGCGGCGGCCTTGACGAAGAACGGCATCGGGGACAGCTTGACGCCCTCGCGGGCGAGGAAGCCGGCCTTGGCCTGCTCGCGCAGCTTCATGATCTTGGTGATGTCCACCTCGACCACGGAGCTGAGCTGCGCCTGCGAGTGCAGGGCCTTCATCATGTTGTCGCCGATGACCTTGCGCATGCGGGTCATCTTGACCGTCTGACCGCGCAGCTCGGAGACCGCGGCGGCGGCCGGGGCCTTCGCCGCGGCCGGGGCGGCGGCCGGAGCCGGGGCTGCGGCGGCCTTGGCGGCCTCGGCGGCGGCCAGGACGTCCTGCTTGCGGATACGGCCACCGACGCCGGTGCCCGTGACCGTGTTCAGGTTGACGCCGGACTCCGAGGCGAGCTTGCGCACCAGCGGGGTCACGTACGCGCCCTCGTCACCGGCGGAGACCGGGGCGGCGGGAGCGGCCGGGGCGACCGGAGCCGGAGCGGCGACCGGGGCCGGGGCGGCGACCGGGGCCGGGGCGGCGACCGGGGCCGGGGCGGCGACCGGGGCCGGGGCGGCGACGGGGGCCGGGGCGGCCGGAGCAGCCGGAGCCGGGGCGGCAGCGGCCGGAGCCGGGGCGGCGGCCGGAGCGGCGCCCGCGACACCGATGACGGCCAGACGGGCGCCGACCTCGGCGGTCTCGTCCTCGCCGACCAGGATCTCCAGCAGGGTGCCGGCGACCGGCGCGGGGATCTCGGTGTCGACCTTGTCCGTGGAGACCTCGAGCAGCGGCTCGTCGGCCTCGACGGACTCGCCGACCTGCTTCAGCCAGCGGGTGACGGTGCCCTCGGTGACGGACTCGCCCAGCGCGGGCAGCACGACATCGGTGCCCGACGCCGCCGGGGCGGCGGCCGGGGCGGCCTCCGCGACCGGGGCGGGGGCCGCGGGGGCCTCCGCGACCGGGGCCGGGGCAGCGGCGGCCGGCTCGGCGGCGGCCGGCTCGGCGGCCGGAGCCGCCGCGGCCGCCGGGGCGCCGGAGCCGTCGTCGATGACGGCCAGCTCGGCGCCGACCTCGACGGTCTCGTCCTCGGCGACCTTGATGGACGCCAGGATGCCGGACACGGGGGACGGGATCTCGGTGTCGACCTTGTCGGTCGAGACCTCGAGCAGCGGCTCGTCGGCCTCGACGCGCTCGCCCTCGGCCTTCAGCCAGCGGGTGACAGTGCCCTCAGTGACGCTCTCGCCGAGCGCCGGAAGGGTTACGGAAACCGACATGGTTTCTGTTGCTCCTTACGAAAGTGCGGAAGTGGTCGTCGCGCCCGTGACGATCAGTCGTGTGCGTGCAGCGGCTTGCCGGCCAGGGCGAGGTGGGCCTCGCCCATGGCCTCGTTCTGGGTCGGGTGCGCGTGGATGAGCTGCGCGACCTCGGCCGGCAGGGCTTCCCAGTTGTAGATCAGCTGGGCCTCGCCGACCTGCTCGCCCATCCGGTCACCGACCATGTGGACGCCGACCACGGCACCGTCCTTGACCTGGACCAGCTTGATCTCGCCCGAGGTCTTGAGGATCTTGCTCTTGCCGTTGCCCGCAAGGTTGTACTTCAGCGCCACGACCTTGTCCGCGCCGTAGATCTCCTTGGCCTTGGCCTCGGTGATGCCGACGGAAGCGACCTCGGGGTGGCAGTAGGTGACGCGCGGGACACCGTCGTAGTCGATCGGGACGGCCTTCAGGCCGGCCAGACGCTCCGCGACCAGGATGCCCTCGGCGAAGCCGACGTGCGCGAGCTGGAGGGTCGGGACGAGGTCACCGACGGCCGAGATGGTCGGCACGTTGGTCTGCATGTACTCGTCGACCAGGACGTAGCCGCGGTCCATCGCGACGCCCTGCTCCTCGTAGCCCAGGCCCTGGGAGACCGGACCGCGGCCGACGGCGACCAGCAGCACCTCGGCCTCGAAGGTCTTGCCGTCGGCCAGCGTGACGCGCACGCCGTTCTCGGTGTACTCGGCCTTGTCGAAGAAGGTGCCGAGGTTGAACTTGATGCCGCGCTTGCGGAACGCGCGCTCCAGCAGCTTCGAGCTGTTCTCGTCCTCGACCGGCACGAGGTGCTTGAGGCCCTCGATGACGGTGACGTCGGAACCGAAGGACTTCCACGCGGAGGCGAACTCGACGCCGATGACGCCGCCGCCCAGCACGATCGCCGACTCGGGGACGCGGTCCAGGACCAGCGCGTGGTCGGAGGAGATGATGCGGTTGCCGTCGATCTCCAGGCCCGGCAGCGACTTCGGCACGGAGCCGGTCGCCAGCAGGACGTGGCGGCCCTGGATGCGCTGGCCGTTGACGTCGACGGAAGTCGGGGAGGAGAGGCGGCCCTCACCCTCGATGTAGGTGACCTTGCGGGAGGCCACAAGACCCTGCAGACCCTTGTACAGGCCCGCGATGATCTCGTCCTTGTACTTGTGGACACCCGCGATGTCGATGCCCTCGAAGGTGGTCTTCACGCCGAACTGGGCGCCTTCGCGGGCCTGGTCCGCGATCTCGCCCGCGTGCAGCAGAGCCTTCGTGGGGATGCAGCCGTTGTGCAGGCAGGTGCCGCCGAGCTTGTTCTTCTCGATCAGGGCAACGTCCAGACCCAGCTGGGAAGCGCGCAGCGCCGCGGCGTAACCGCCACTGCCACCGCCGAGGATCACTAGGTCGAAAACGGTGCTGGCGTCGTTCGCCACGTCACGTCCTCCATGCATGTGCGCCGGGCACCGGTCCTCTGTGACCGGGCGGCGGCTGGTATACGGCCGCTTGTTTCTTCGGCCCTGTGGTGGGGGCCCTGTCCTGCCGAGAACCCATCTTCGCATTTGTCGGGGGAACGCGGGACGCCGGGCCCGGCATGTGGCAGGTCGTTCCGTCCGAAGTGAGGGTTACCGCTGCGTAGAAACCTACGGATTTCGTTGTGAGCAGAACACACCCGGGCCCTGACCGGTGTTCGATCAAGGCCCGGGGTGGGGTGCGTCACACGGACGCCGTCACTTCAGGTGCGCCGGGGAGCCTCAGCCGAGGTCGCCCGTGGCGGTGCGCTCCGCCAGCCGCACCAGGGTGCGCACGGCCGAGCCGGTGCCGCCCTTGGGGGTGTAGCCGTGGGGCGCGCCCTCGTGGAAGGCGGGACCGGCGATGTCCAGGTGGGCCCAGGTGATGCCCTCGCCGACGAACTCCTGCAGGAACAGGCCGGCGATCAGGCCGCCGCCCATGCGGACGCCCATGTTGGCCATGTCGGCGGTGGGGGAGTCCATGGTCTTGCGCAGCTCGGCGGGGAGCGGCATCGGCCACGAGGACTCGCCGACCTCCTCCGCGATCTCGTGGATCGAGGTGCGGAAGGCGTCGTCGTTCGCCATGATCCCGAAGGTGCGGTCGCCGAGGGCCAGCACCATGGCGCCGGTCAGGGTGGCGACGTCGACGATCGCGTCCGGGTTCTCCTCGGAGGCCCTGGTCAGCGCGTCGCCCAGGACCAGACGGCCCTCCGCGTCCGTGTTGAGGACCTCGACGGTCTTGCCGCTGTACATGCGCAGCACGTCGCCGGGCTTGGTGGCCGAGCCCGACGGCATGTTCTCGGCGAGCGCGAGCCAGCCGGTGACGTTGACCCGCAGGCCCAGCTTCGAGGCCGCGACGACGGAGGCGAAGACGGCGGCGGCGCCGGCCATGTCGCACTTCATCGTCTCGTTGTGGCCGGCCGGCTTCAGGGAGATGCCGCCCGAGTCGTAGGTGATGCCCTTGCCGACGAAGGCCAGGGTCTTCTCCGCCTTGGGGTGCGTGTAGGAGAGCCTCACCAGGCGCGGCGGGTTCTCGGAGCCCTTGCCGACGCCCATGATGCCGCCGAAGCCGCCCTTGGTCAGCGCCTTCTCGTCGAGGACCTGGACCTTGATGCCGTTCTCCTTCGCGGTCGCGGTCGCGACGGCGGCGAAGGCCTCCGGGGTCAGGTCGTTCGGCGGGGTGTTGACCAGGTCGCGGGCGATGTTGACCTCGGTCGCGACGACCGTGGCCCGCTCGACGGCGGCCTTGTGCTCCTTGTCGCGCGGCTTGGCGCCCAGCAGGGCGACCTCGGCCAGCGGCAGCTTCGGGCCGTCGCCCTTCACGGCCTTCTTCTCGCCACCCCGGTAGGCGGTGAAGGCGTACGAGCCCAGCAGCGCGCCCTCGGCCACCGCGGTGACGGCGGAGGCGTCGTCGAGGGGGAGGGCGAAGCCGGCCTTCTTGCTGCCGTGCAGCGCGCGGGCGGCGGCGCCGGCGGCGCGGCGCAGCACCTCCTCGTCGAACGACTCGTCCTTGTCGGGGACGGAGCCGAGCCCGACCGCCAGCACGACCGGGGCCTTGACGCCCGAAGGCGCCGGCAGCTTGGTGGTCTCGCCTTCGGCACCGGTGGCGCCGAGCGCGTCGAGCACGTCGGAGAGCTTTCCGTCGTACGCCTTGTCCACGGCCTCGGCTCCGGAGGCCACGACCGGGCCCTTCGGGCCCTTCGCCACGCCGACCACAAGGGCGTCGGCGCGCAGCGTCGCAGCGCCGGCAGTGCTGAGAGTCAGAGCAGTCACGGTGGTGAAGTCTCGCTTCCGTTTGTATGTGTGGGCCGAAGGGGTGGACGGCCATCCGTAGCGATCGTATTCCGGCCCGACGGCCGCCAGAAATGAGCCTACGCGCAGTGACTGATCCGTACGCCCTTCGAAGGTTTGGCAAGTTGTTCGATCATCGGGCCGCGAGGTTCACCCATCTGTGGACTCTGGCCCAGGTTTGCCCCGTGGACCTGACGAGGTCCGAAAGACTCGGTCCACTCTCGCAAGGGGACGTGGGGTCCCTTTGCATGATTTCCACAGTGCTCCCCGGCCCGGCCTTCCGCCTCGGGCCGCTGTCGAGGGATGCCTGCGGGGGGAAAGGCCGAAATGGTCAACAAGAACCGGATGAACAGGGCCGCCGCCGTCATGGCCGCCGCGGCGCTGGTGTCCGTGGCAGTGCCCGCCGCGTCCGCCCAGGCGGTCACGGCCCCGCGCATCGACCTGAAGGTGCTCGTCGTCGACGACGGCGGCAGCTCGGTCGAGGCCATCACCGCGGAGCTCCGCGACACCGGAGTCCCGTACACCCGCGTCCAGCTCGGCGCCCCCGGCCGCCCGGTCATCGACGCCGCGTTCCTCAGCGACACCGTCGACGGCCGGCCGCGCGCGAAGTACCAGGGCGTGGTCCTGCCGAACGAGAACCCCTTCGGCGAGGGCTCGGCCGAGATGGCCGCGCTCGGCGCCTACGAGACGGCGTACGGGATCCGCCAGGTCGACGCCTACACCTGGGCCCACCCCGGCGTCGGCCTGGAGTACACCGACAACGGCGGCTACAGCGGCCAGCTCGACGGCACGGACGCGGCGGTCACCGCCGCCGGCAAGGCGGGGCCGTTCGGCTACCTCGGCGGCCAGGTCACCTTCGAGGACAACTCGGCGCTCGTCCCCGAGAGCTACGGCTTCATGGGCCGGCCGCGCGCCGGGTACACCAGCTTCCTCGACGCCCCGGTCGGCTCCGGCCGGGCCTCGCTCGTCGGCGAGTACGTCCACGACGGCCGCAGCGAACTGGTCGTCACCTTCGGCTACAACCAGTACCAGCAGCAGTTCCGGCTGCTGGCCCGCGGCATCGTCGACTGGCTCACCCAGGGTGTCCACCTCGGCCAGAGCCGCAGCTACTTCGCGGTCCACGTCGACGACGTCTTCGCCCCCGACGCCCGCTGGAACAAGGACCTGAACTGCACGCCCGGCGACTACGCCTGCGCGGGCGGCGAGGGCAAGGAGAGCACCATCCGGATGACCGCCGCGGACGCCGTCTACGCGGCGCAGTGGCAGACGTCCAAGAACTTCAAACTCGACATGCTCTTCAACGCCGGCGCCGGCGAGGAGTGGAAGGCGGAGAACGGCGGCACCGACGCCCTCACCGCCCAGCTCGTCGCCGACCGGGCCAAGTACCGCTGGATGAACCACACCTACACGCACCCCTTCCTCGGCTGCGTCCAGGACACCACCACCGTGCCCTGGTCCTGCGTCAAGGACGCCACCGGCGCGATCAAGTACATGAGCCGCGCCGACATCTCCGCCCAGATCCGCGACAACAACAACTGGGCCGCCGCCAAGGGCATCGCCACCGACCGGACCGAGATCGTCACCGGCGAGCACTCGGGCCTGAAGACCGCCCCGCAGCAGCCCCAGGACAACCCCAACCTGGCGGGCGCCTTCGCCGACAACGGCATCAAGTGGGCGGGCAGCGACAACTCCCGCGAACCCGTGCAGCGGGCGGTCGGCGCGGCCCTGACCGTGCCCCGCCACCCGATGAACGTGTACTACAACACGGGCACCAACGCGGAGATGGCCGACGAGTACAACTGGATCTACGGCAGCCGCGCCGCCGGCGGCAGCGGCATCTGCGAGGACAACCCGGCGACCTCCACCTGCCTGCCCGCACCCCTCGACGTCAACACCGGCTACCTGGACCACATCGTCCCGCAGGAGGCCCGCACCGCCCTGCGCCACGTCCTGGCCAACGACCCGCGCCCGCACTACGTCCACCAGTCCAACCTGGCCGAGGACCGCACCCTCTACCCCGTGCTCAACCAGGTCCTCGACACCTACCGGGCGCTCTACGCGCCCAGTGCGCCGATCGTCAACCAGAGCATGAAGGACACCGGCGTCGAGCTCAGCCGCCGCGCCGCCTGGGACGCCGCGCTCGCCGGGGGCAAGGTCACGGCCTACCGCATCGGCACCACCGTCACCGTCAAGGCGCCCTCCGGGGTCCTCGCCCCGGTCACCGCCCCCAACGGCACCAAGAAGCAACTGCTGCTCGGCACCGCCGACTTCGGCACCGCCTACGCGGGCAGCCGCTCCACCTGGACCGGACCGGAGCTGCTCCAGAGCAGCGTCACCCTCCGACTGCCCAGCTGACCGCCGTCCCGTACGACCGCGAGCCGTAACGAGTACCAAGAGCGCCGGCGCTCCGCGAACCCACGGGCGCCGGCCCCTTTCCGTCCTGGGGGGACACACCGCATGAGCCATGGGCGTCACGTCACCATGCTCACCGAAGGCACCTACCCGCACGTCCACGGGGGCGTCAGCACCTGGTGCGACCAGCTGGTCCGAGGAATGCCCGAGGTCGACTTCAACGTCATAGCCCTCACCGGCTCCGGACGGGAGCCGGTCACCTGGGAACTCCCGCGCAACGTCTACCGGCACACCGCCGTCCCGCTCTGGGGCCCCCCACCCGGGCGCGGCCGCCGTACGGCCCTGCGGGGCAAGGCCCACCGCCGCTTCACCGAGGTCTACGAAACCTTCCTGCTGTCCCTGCTCGACCCTTCCCGCGGCGGATTCTCCGAGGCACTGCGCGAACTGGCCGTCCTCGCCCGGGCCGGCGGACTCGCCCCCGCCCTGCGCTCCGAATCCGTCCTGCGCCTCCTGACCGACGTGTGGACCCGCCCGGCCCTGACCACCGCCGACGCCCGGCCCACCCTCCACGACGCGCTCACCGCCACCGACCTGCTGGAGCACGCACTGCGCCCGCTCGCCGTGCGGATCCCGCCCGACAGCGTCGCCCACGCCGTCAGCAGCGGCCTCGCCACCCTCCCCGCCCTCGCCGCCAAACACCTCGACAAGGTGCCCTTCCTCCTCACCGAGCACGGCATCTACCTGCGCGAGCGCTACCTCGGCTACCGCAGCGCCGAGCAGCGCTGGCCCGTGAAGTCCCTCATGCTCGGCTTCTACCGCGAGCTCAACACCGAGGGCTACCGGCAGGCCGACCTGATCACCCCCTGCAACCAGTACAACCGCCGCTGGGAGGAGCGCGGAGGCGCCGACGCGGACCGCATCCGCACCGTCTACAACGGCGTCGACCCGCACCTCTTCCCCGAGGCCGGCCCCGAACCCGAGGTGCCCACCCTCAGCTGGTGCGGCCGCATCGACCCCATCAAGGACCTCGAAACCCTCATCCGGGCCTACGCCTTCATGCGCGGGGAACTCCCCGCCCTGCGCCTGCGCCTCTTCGGGCCCGTACCGGCCGGCTGCGAGGAGTACCGGCTCCGCCTGGAGAAACTCGCCGCCGAACTGGGCGTCGGCGACGGGATCACCTTCGAGGGCCGCATCGACAAGGTCGCCGAGGCCTACGCCGCCGGATCCGTCGTCATGCTCTCCTCCATCAGCGAGGGCTTCCCCTTCAGCATCATCGAGGCCATGTCCTGCGGACGCACCACCGTCTCCACCGACGTCGGCGGAGTCCGCGAGGCCGTCGGGGACACCGGCCTCGTCGTCCCGCCCCGCGAGCCCGAGACCATGGCCCGCGCCACCCTCGCCCTGCTCCGCGACGACGAACGCCGCGCGGAACTGGGCCGGATGTCCCGCAAACGGGTCGTGGACAAGTTCACCCTCCACCAGTCCGTGGACGGCTTCCGGCACATCTACCGCGAACTCGCCGGCCAGCCCGTCCTCCCCGTCGAACCGGGCGACACCTGGACCCAGCGCCTCGCGGACCCCTGGTACCGCGAACTCGCCGCCGACGGGAGCACATGGTGAGCGGATCCCTCTGGCTGAAGCCGCCCGGCCCCGGCGGGGCCGCCCGCCCCGCCGGGCCCTCCGGCCGCCGCCTGGTCGTCTCCGGCGCGGCCGCCGCGGACACCCTGCCCGCGATCCCGCGACCGCGCGCCGAAGCCCCCGCGGCCGCCGACCCGATGGACGAACTCGCCGCCCGCCTCGACGGGCTCGTCGCTGCCGCCGTGCACCCCGACGAGATCGCCGCCGTCCTCGAATCCGACGGCATGACCGACGAGCACATCCGGCTCACCTACGGCCGCCACGACTCCTTCGCCCTCGCCGAGGAGCTCTACGCCCGGGTGCCCCGCTCCTTCCCGGAGCCCGAGAGCACCCCCGACCCCTGGAAGGCCTCCCTCACCGCCTGCCTGCTCCGCGGGGTGATCTTCGCCCTGCCCGGACTCGCCTACGTCGTCGGCGCGCCCCTCCTCGAAGGCCCCCAGGACCGTCTCGGCCTGCCCGCGGGGACCCTGACCCTGCTCGCCGGGGCGCTCATCGGCTGGGTCTGGGACCAGACCCTCTCCCACCGCGCCTACTCCTGGCTCGGACTCGGCGACCGGGCCGCGGCCGGGCGGACCCTGCTCGTCGGCGCCCCCGCCGGCTCCCTCCTCGGCACCGCCGCCGCACTCGCCGTGCCCGGCGGGCCGCCGTTCTCGTACGCCTTCGCCGCCGGACAGGCCCTGTACGTCGGCGCCGCCACCGTCCTGCTCGTCCTCGGCCGGGAGCGGGTGCTGCTCGCCGCGCTCGGCCCGATGGCCGCGGGGGCGGCCCTCGCCCTCTTCGTCGACCTGCCCGTCCCGGTCCGCGTGGCGCTGCTCGCGGTGTCCCTGCTGGCCGCCTGCACCCTGGCCGTACGGGAACTGCCGCTCGCGGACGGCGTACGGGCCGGCGCCCGCCGGGTCCGGGACCGGGCGCGGCGCCGGCCCGGCGGGGGACCGGTGCGCTGGCAGATGCTGCGGGGTGCCGAGGAGGAGTACGGGCCCCGCGGACCCCGGCTCGGCGACTCCGTTCCGTACGGGGTCTTCGGCCTCGGCACCGGACTGCTCGTGCTGTACGCCGCCCTCGGCGAGGTCCTCGCCGGCGGGCCCGCCGAAGCGGTGGCCGCGCCCTCCGCGGTGGCCCTCACCCTCAGCATGGGCCCCGCCGAATGGCTGCTGTACCGATTCCGCAGCGGCAGCCTCGCCGGGCTCCGGGCCGCGCGCTCGGCCGACGCGTTCCGGCGGCGGATGCTGACCACCCTGACCGGCTGCCTCACCGCCTACCTGACGGTGCTGCTCGCCCTCGGGCTCGCCGGAACCCTGCTCTGGCCCGGCGCGCCCGCGCTCACCGGGCTCCGCGCGGCCACTCTGCTGCTGCTCGGCGCCGTGATGTGGACGGGGCTGCTGCTGCAGTCCTTCGGGGCGGTCCGGCCCGCCGCCGTGGTCTGCGCCTCGGCCGCCGTCGCGCAGAGTCTGGCCCTGCTGGCCGGGGTGGGCCAGCCGCGGCTCGTACAGCTGGTGGTGGCGGGCGCGGCGGCGAGCGTGCTCGCGGCCCTGGTCTGCCTGCTGCTGGGCCGTGCCACGGCCCACCGATGACGGGGAGAAGGAGATGACCGAGAAGGAGATGACCGAGGAGGAGAAGGACCCCATGCTGCTGGTGCCGCTCTACGAGCACCCCGCCGACCGGCCCGAGGACTGGGAGCGGCTCATCCGCTGCGCGGGCCGGCTGCACTCGGTGGTGCTCAACCCCGACAGCGGGCCGGGCGACGCCCCCGACGAGCGGTTCGCGCTCGTCGCCGGGCGGCTGCGCGAGGCCGGCGTGCCCGTGCTCGGGTACGCCGACACCGACTACGGGCGGCGCCCGCACGCGGCCGTGGTGCGGGACCTGCTGCGCCACCGCGACTGGTACGCCACCGACGGCGCCTTCCTCGACCAGGTCTGCGCCGGCCCGGAACGGCTGGCCCACTACGGCCGGCTCGCCGTCGCGGCCCGCGCGGCGGGGGCGCGTACGCTCGTCCTGAACCACGGGGTCCACCCGCACCCCGGCTACGCCGAACTCGCCGACCTGCTCGTCACCTTCGAGGGCCCCTGGGACGCCTACCGGGACTCCGCCGACGTCCCGGCCTGGACCGCGGACCACCCGGCGGGACGGTTCTGCCACCTCGTCTACGCCGTCCCGCCCGGGGCGCCCGCCGCCGAACTCGCGGCGCGGCGCCGGGCCGGGGTGCACTGTGCGGTCCCGGGCTCGGGGCCGCACCCGTGGGGGACCCTCCCGTACGCCCTGGAGACGACCGCATGAGAACCCTCCGCACTGTCCTGGCGGCCACCCTGCTCCTGCTGGCAGCGGCCTGCACCTCGCCCCCCGAGGACGAGGAGCCGGCCCCCGACCAGGCGCCGGGGGAGCGGTGGCAGCCCCGTCCGGGGACCGCCTGGCAGTGGCAGCTCTCGGGGAAGCTCGACACCTCGGTGAAGGCGCCGGTGTACGACGTGGACGGCTTCGACACGACGAAGGAGCAGGTCGCCACGCTGAAGGCGGCCGGCCGCAGGACGATCTGCTACATCTCCACCGGGGCGTGGGAGGACTTCCGCCCGGACGCGGAGGCGTTCCCGAAGCCGGCACTGGGCCGGGGGAACGGCTGGGAGGGCGAACGCTGGCTGGACATCCGCCGGGTGGCGGAGCTGGAACCGCTGATCGCGAAGCGGTTCGACATGTGCCGGGAGAAGGGCTTCGACGCGGTGGAGCCGGACAACATGGACGGCTACCGCAACACGACGGGCTTCCCCCTCACCGCGGACGACCAGCTCCGGTACAACCGGCTGATCGCGAAGCTGGCGCACGACCGGGGGATGGCGGTGGGCCTGAAGAACGACCTCGACCAGATCCCGCAGCTGGTGGGGGAGTTCGACTTCGCGGTGAACGAGCAGTGCGCGGAGTACTCGGAGTGCGAGCGGCTGACGCCCTTCGTGGAGGCGGGGAAGGCGGTGTTCCACGCGGAGTACGAACTCCCGCCGGCGCGCTTCTGCGAGCGGTCGCGTGAACTGAGGCTGAGCTCCATGCAGAAACATCTGGACCTGGACGCGTGGCGCCGCCCCTGCCCGTAGCCTGCGGCGCCCGCCCCCAACGACACCTGCCGCCGCCCGGCCCCCGGGCTCGAACGGGACCGGCTGGTTCGCCTCCGGCGGCGCCGATCCAGCCTCGCCGGCGTTTGAGGCGCGGGTCCGGGCGGGGCCTGATCCAGCCTCGCCGGCGTTTGAGGCGCGGGGTCTGGGGCGGAGCCCCAGGGAACGGCGGAAGGGCGGGTAGGGGACGGCTCCGCGCAGCGGCACCCCGGTCCGGGCCGCGCCTAACGGCCGCCGGGCCCGGCCGCGCGCCGGGGCACCTCCTCGGGCGTCGAACCTGCAGAGGCACCGGCAAGCAAGCGTCGTTGCGTTCGACGCCCTGCGGGGGCACCCCGCCGCACACCCGGCACCGGTGGCGCGGGGGTGGCAGGGGGGATCGGCCCTCTGGGCACCCGCGTTCGGGGCTCGGCGGGGCACCCCACGGCACACCCGGCCCCGGCGGCGCGGGGGTGGAAGGGGGGATCGGCCCTCTGGGCACCCGCGTTCGGGGCTCGGCGGGGGCGCCCCGCCGCGCACGCGGCCCCGGCGGCGCCCCGACGACCGGCCCGGCCCCGGCGGGCCCGGCGGCCGGGTCAGGCCGGGAGGATCGCGTGGACGCGGTAGCCGCCCCCGAAGCGCGGTCCCGCGAAGCAGGACCCGCCCAGGGCGGTGGCGCGCTCCCGCATGCCGAGCAGACCATGGCCGCCGCCGGGCGCGGCCGGCCGCACGGAGGCGGCGCCGCCGTCGTCCAGGACGGTCACCTCCACCGACGGCCCCACCCGCACCACGCTGACCTCCGCTTTCGCCCCCGTCCCCGCGTGCTTGCGGACGTTCGTCAGGGCCTCCTGGATGACCCGGTACGCCGCCAGGTCCACCGCCGCGGGGAGCGGCTCCGCGCCCGCATCGACCATCACCCGTACCGGGAGCCCCGCGTGCCGGAAGGTGTCCGCGAGTTCGTCGAGGACGGCCAGCCCCGGCGCCGGTTCCGTCGGCGCCTCCGGGTCGCCGGACTGCCGCAGCAGCCCCACCGTGGCCCGCAGCTCGTTCAGCGCGGAGCGGCTGGCGTCCCGTACGTGCGCGAGGGCCTCCTTCGCCTGGTCCGGCCGCTTGTCCATGACGTGCGCGGCCACCCCCGCCTGCACGTTGACCAGCGCGATGTGGTGCGCCACCACGTCGTGCAGGTCGCGCGCGATCCGCAGCCGCTCCTCCGCGACCCGCCGCCGGGCCTCCTCCTCGCGGGTCCGCTCGGCCCGCTCGGCCCGTTCCCGTATGGCGTCGACGAAGGCCCGCCGGCTGCGCACCGCGTCACCCGCGGCCGCGGCCATCCCGGTCCAGGCGAAGATGCCGATGTTCTCCTGCGCGTACCACGGCAGCGGCCCGGCGAGCATGGCCACGCCCGTCAGCCCCGCCATGGTGATCAGTCCGACCCTCCAGGTCGTCGGCCGGTCGGTGAGCGCGGCCACCGTGTACAGGGCGATCACCGCGGACATCGCGACGGGCGCCCGCGGCTCCCCGGTGGTCAGTTCCAGCAGCGAGAGCCCGCAGGTGACGGCGAGCACCTCGCGCGGATGGCGCCGCCGGAACACCAGGGCGACCGCCCCGAGCAGCATCAGCAGCAGCGAGAACGGCTCGGGGGTGCGCGTCCCGAAGGTGGGCTGGCCGTGCGGGCCGTGCGGATCGGCGAAGGACCCGACGACCATGGCGACGAGCGCCCCGGAGGCCAGCACGGCATCGGTGGCGAGCGGATGGGCCCGCATCCACTTCCGGGAGGACGCGAAGGGCCCGAGGTCTGTCGTCACGGGAAGACACGGTACGTCGTCCCGCGTCCGGCGGGGCCGGCCCCGTGGAGGCGGTCGCGGCCTCAGGGAGGCGGGCGCACGCCCAGCGGCATGCGGGAGCGGGCCGGACCCCATTTCGCGCGGACCACGCACACGGCCATGACCGCGGCGATGGCCGCCAGGTGCTCCTTGCCCGCCAGGTTGTCCTTGATCAGGATCTCGCCGGTCATCACGAGGATCACCAGGGCCCCGGTCAGGTACGCCCGGTAGCGCCAGCAGACGTAGATGGCGAGCCCCACCACCGCCGCCGAGGGCCCGGTGTCGTTGACGATCCGGTCGGACACGGGCAGTCCGAAGGGGTGGTCGGGCCCGAGCGAGAGCCCGATCCGCGCGTACGTGGTGCCGGCGAGCGTGGCCACGTAACCGATCAGCAGGGTGCGCCACCAGCCGATGCAGATCTCCGAGATCCCGAAGACGATCAGGATCTGCGCGAGCGCCCCCCACACCGGCAGGTCCAGCGCGGGGACGAACAGCGAGAGCGGGGTCCGCAGCAGCGCGAGCCACAGCGGGTCGGCGGCCTTGACCGAGCCGAGGTTCTGGACGGGCTGGAAGCCCCAGGGGGTGTTCTGCACGATCTGGAAGGCGGAGGTCAGGCAGACCGCTCCGATCGTCATCGGGATCGCCCGCCACTTGTCGCGGACGAGCGCGTCCCGGACGGTCCCGAGCAGGGGCCCCCACTCACGGCTCGCGAACTGCCGGAGTGGGGATGTGGTCCGCGCTGTCAACGGCGGGTCTCCAGGTGTCTGCGGTGCAGCCACTTCGGAAGGCCGGGGGCCTCCAGGAAGCCCTCGGCCCGGCCCGCGGCGATGCCGATCCGCAGCAGGTCCGAACTCTTCTCGAAGAGCATGAACCGCGGTTCCCAGATCGGCCGGTATTTGGCGTTGGCCCGGTAGAGGGACTCGATCTGCCACCAGCGTGAGAAGAAGCTGAGCAGCGAGCGCCACATCCGCAGCACCGGACCGGCGCCGAGCTTGGAGCCGCGCTCGAAGACGGACCGGAACATCGCGAAGTTCAGCGAGACCTGGCTGACCCCGATCTCCTTGGAGCGTTCGAGGAGTTCGATGACCATGAACTCCATCAGCCCGTTCTCGGAGTCCCGGTCGCGGCGCATCAGGTCCAGCGACAGGCCCTTGGGCCCCCATGGCACGAAGGACAGCAGCGCGCGCAGATCGCCGTCGCCGTCGGTGCACTCCAGCATCACGCACTGGCCGTCGCCGGGGTCGCCCAGCCGGCCCAGCGCCATGGAGAAGCCGCGCTCGGTCGCGCCGTCGCGCCAGTCGTCGGCGCGGCGCAGCAGTTCGTCCATCTCCTCGGCGGGGATGTCGGCGTGGCGGCGGATGCGGACGGTGTACCCGGCCCGCTTGACGCGGTTGTAGGCCTGGCGGACGGTGCGCATGGCGCGGCCCTCCAGGGTGAACTCGCCGGTTTCGACGATGGCCTCGTCGCCGAGTTCCAGGGCGTCGAGGCCGTGGCGGGCGTAGATCTGCCCGGCCTCCTCGCTCGCGCCCATCACGGCCGGAACCCAGCCGTGTTCACGGGCCTCGGCCAGCCACGGCTCGATGGCACCGGGCCAGGCCTCGGGGTCGCCGATGGGGTCGCCGGAGGCCAGCGAGACCCCGCCGACGACGCGGTAGGTGACGGCGGCCTTGCCGGTGGGGGACCAGATGACGGACTTCTCGCGGCGCAGCGCGAAGTAGCCGAGGGAGTCCCGGTCACCCTGCCGGGCGAGCAGGGCCCGCAGCCGCTCCTCGTCCTCCTCGGTGATCGGGTCGACGGCGCGGCGCGAGCGGAAGGCGGCGAACAGCACGGCGACCAGCAGCAGCATCGACATCACGTTGATGGTGACGTTGACCCAGGCGGGCGTGCTGATCTCGTGGGCGATCTTGGCCTGCGGCTCCAGGGTGATCAGCCGCATCACGCCGTACTGCCAGCGGTCCCGGAAGGTGGCGTCGGCGCTGTGCCCGGCGGTGTTGGTCGCGCCGACGAGCAGGGCCGCGACCAGCGAGGTGGCGAGCAGGCCGACAGCGGCGACGGCGGTGGCGAGCGCGGGGTTGGAGCGGTCGCCGCGGGCGTAGAACTCCCGCCGGCCCAGCAGCAGGGCGCCGACGAAGAGCGCCGTCACGCCGAGCGAGATCCAGTTCTGGGTGTGCTCGCGGATCTCCTCGTACCGGTACAGCGCGTGTGCGAGGAGCAGGGCCAGGAGGCCGCTGAGGGCGAGGTTGAGGATCCAGGAGGCGCGCTTGCGGCGGCCGAGGGTGACGGCGAGCATCAGGGTGAAGAGCCCGGAGGCGAAGCCCGCGGTGAGCATGTACGGGGTGAAGAAGTCCTCGGCGTTGTGGTTGCGCAGGTCCTGGCCGAGCGAAACCCACACCGCGCTCAGGAAGTTGACGAAGGCGACCGTGCGCAGGTACCAGATCGCGAAGGCCGCGCCGCGCCGTGAGCGGGTGTCCCCCCTCTCGTTGTCCCCCTTGCTCCCCTTGTCGGACTCCCGGCCGGTGTCCCGGACGGCCCCCGCCGACTTTCCGGCGGGCCCGCCGCCGGTCTCTTTCCTGCTGGATGACGGAACGTTCGCCGGTGCGGCGCCACGGTCGGTCTCTGCGCTGGTCAAACGGACCTCTCCCATAAAAACCGATCATATGGGGCATAGCCGCCCATTTTTGGGCGGCTCCGGGGCGTGGCCTGGTCAGGGCCGCGGACCCCGGCGCCTTATTCCGCCGGCTCCTGCGGCGCCCGCTCCGGGAGCTCCGCCGCGAGCGCGGCGGCCGCCTGGACCAGGGGAAGAGCCAGCAAAGCCCCGGTACCCTCGCCCACTGTGACGCCGTGGTCGAGCAGGGGGTTGAGTGCCATCCGGTCCAAAGCCTTCGCCTGGCCCGGCTCACCGCTCGCCTGACCGGCCAGCCACCAGTCGGGCGCCCGGAACGCGGCCCGCTGGGCCACCAGCCCGCAGGCCGCCGAGACGATCCCGTCGAGGATCACCGGCGTACGGCGTACGGCGCACTGGAGCAGGAAACCGGTGATGGCGGCCACGTCGGCGCCGCCGACCGCGGCCAGCAGCGCGACCTGGTCGCCGAGGACCGGGCGGGCCCGGCGCAGCGCATCGCGGATCGCCGCGCACTTGCGCATCCAGGCCAGGTCGTCGATGGGCATCCCGCCGCGGCCCGTGACCACGGAGGAGTCGGTGCCGCACAGCGCGGCGACGAGCGTGGCGGCGACCGTGGTCCCGCCGACGCTGAGGTCCCCGAGCACGACCAGATCCGTACCGGAGTCGGCCTCCTCGTCGGCGATCCGCACCCCGAGTAGCAGCGCGGCCTCGGCCTCCTCGGCCGTCAGCGCGTCCTCCACGTCGATCCGGCCGCTGCCGCGCCGCACCCGGTGGCGGACCACGTCCTCGGGCAGCAGCTCCGGGTCGCAGTCGAGTCCCGCGTCGACGACGCGCACGCCCGCCCCGAGCCGGCCGGCCAGGACGGAGACGGGACTGGTCCCGTCGAGCACGCCCCGCACCAGCTCGTGGGCGGTGCCGGCGGCGCGGGCGGAGACGCCCTGCGAGGCGATGCCGTGATCGGCGGCGAACAGCACCACGCGCGGGCGCTCGACCGGCCTGACCGGCACCTGCCCCTGCGCGGCGGCGAGCCACTCGGCGAGCTCGTCGAGCCGGCCCAGCGCGCCGGGCGGGACGGCGAGGCGCTCACGGCGTTCCTCGGCATCACGCCGGACGCCCCCGTCGGGGCGCTCGATCAGATCGGAGAAGTCGTCGAGATTCAGCGTGCTCATCTGCCAGAGAGTACAGCCGGTGAGGCTCACCCTCAGGGGCCGTCCCGCCCACCCCGCCGCCCGCCCGTCCGACCGCCCCGCCGCCCGGCCGGACGCAGCGCGCCGAGGTGCACGCCGAGCAGTACCAGCGGGGCTCCCAGCAGCAGACCCGCCGTCAACTCCTCGTCGTCCAGCCACGCGGAGAGCACGATCGTCACCACCGGGATGACGACGAACACGTAGGCCGCGCGCGAGGCACCCCAGTGCTGCACCACCACCAGGTAGAGGACGAACGTCAGCACCGACCCCGCCACCACCATGTACGCGAGCGCCCACCAGGTCGCCGCCCGCTCCGGCAGCCGCCAGGCATCTCCGGCGGCGAACGAGCCGGCGAGCAGGAGCACCGCCCCGGAGCCCATGCCGACCGCGTTCATCGTCACCGGATGGACGGGCGGCAGCCGCCGCACGAGCACGGTCGCCTCGGCGAAGCACAGTACGGCGCCCAGCATCGCCAGCAGGGACAGCACCGGCACCCCGCCCTCGAGCGGCGCCCTCGACGCGAGCCCCACCCCGCCGGCCGCGACGAGCGTGCCCGCCAGCGCGGTCCACCGGAACGGCTCCTGACGCTGCGCCACCGCCAGCAGCAGCGCGGCCAGCGGCACCAGGGCCAGCAGGGTCTGCCCGAGCCCGGCGTGGATCCGTACGAGCGCGTAGTAGGCCAGGGCGAAGGTCACCCCGAAGTTGAGCACCCCGTACAGCACCGCCCCGGCCAGCGCCCGCCCGCGGGGCAGGGGCAGCCGCATGACGGCCATCACCGCCAGCAGCACCACGGCCGCCGCGCCGAAGCGCACCGCGGCGCCCCACAGCGGATCCAGCTCGCGGTTGCTGAACCGGACCCCGACCGCGTTGCCGCCGCCCAGCACGCAGCACGCGGCGAAGGCGGCGAGCCCGGCCCGCTCCCCGGTGTTCCCCGACTCGGCCACGGCTATTGCTTGAGTACGGTCACCTGCCCGGCGACGACGAGAAGCACGTGTTCGCACTCGCCCGCCACCGAGGCGTTCAGCCGGCCCAGCTCGTCGCGGAAACGGCGGCCCGAAGCGGTCGCCGGGACGACGCCCCCGCCCACCTCGTTGCTGACCAGCACCACCCGGCGGCGGCTCGCGCGCACCGCCGCCACCAGCTCCGCGGTCCGCTCGCGGAGGTCCTTCTGCCCGGTCGCGGCCCAGACCGCGTCGTCCCACGCCCCGGCCCGGTCCATCGCGTCCGTGAGCCACAGCGCCAGGCAGTCGATCAGCAGCGGCGGGCCGGACTCCGCCAGCAGCGGCGCCAGCTCGCAGGTCTCCAGCGTCCGCCAGCTCCCCGGCCGCCGCTCGCGGTGCAGGCCGATCCGCTGGGCCCACTCCGCGTCCCCGTCCCGGGTGCCGCCGGTCGCGACGTAGACCACCTCGGGGAAGGACTCCAGCCGCCGCTCCGCCTCCAGGGACTTGCCCGAGCGGGCCCCGCCCAGCACCAGGGTCCGGCGCGGCGTCTGCGCCGCCGCGTGGTACTCCCCGACGATCACGGTGGTGCCGTCGGGCACGGCCCGCGCCCCGGCGGCCGCGCACCTGCGCTCCAGCTCGCGGCCCGGCGGGGTGTCGTGGTCCACGTGCACGGCGATCACCTCCGTCCCGGGCCCGACCGCACCCGTCGCCCGCAGCCGGGCCAGGGCCTCCGGCCGGCCCAGCACGTCCGCGAGCACCATGTCGTACGGCCGCCGGCCCGTCTCGCCGTTGGTCCCGGCCGGGGCCCCGCCCGGCGGCAGGTACAGCAGCCGTCCGCCGTCCGGGCCCGTCACCTCGTAGCCGGTGCCCGGGGCGTCCATCGGAACCGCCCGCACCCGGTGCCCCGAGATCACCGACAGCTCCCGCCCGTCCGGGACCCGCCCCGCGGCCGGCAGCCCCGGCGGCAGCTCGACGGCGGGCCCGTCGTGCGGGTGGGTCAGCAGGACCTGCCGTACGCCGGCCAGCGAGTGCCCGGCCCGGGCGCCGGCCAGCACCGCCCCGGGGGTCAGGTCGAGCAGCAGGGCCCCGTCGACGAGTACGGCCGTCGCGGCCCGTGAGCGGGTGCCGACGGACAGCGCGCACGTCGCGCAGGGGCAGCCGGGGCGGGGCAGCCCCTGGGGTGTACCGGTGCCGAGCAGAGTGAGTTCCACAGGATGATCCTCCCGCTTCCCCGGGACTGGTGCGCGCCCGGCTACTCTGCGGGCAGACTCAAGGCGAGAAGCGCGCACCAGCGGACGAGCAACGGAGGCGGACATGGCGTGGACGTGGCGGTTCGAGAAGGCCGACGGCACCGAGACGGCGCCGGCGGTGGTCCCGGAGGAGTTCACCACGCAGGGGGACGCGGAGTCCTGGATCGGTGAGGTCTGGAAGGAACTGCTGGAGGGCGGCGCGGAGCGGGTGCGGCTGTCGGACGACGCCGGGGCGGAGATCTACGCGATGTCCCTGCGGGAGGCCCTGGACGCGTAGCCCCTGCGGGGACGCCCGCCGAACCCGGGGCTCCGCGCCGGCCCCGTGCGGCACCGAGCCGGGGCTCCGCCCCGCGCCCCGCACGGGCCGGCGGGAGCCCCCACGGTGCAGCCCCGGCAACGTTGAGGCCCCCACCCAGCCCCGCCGGCGTTTGAGGCGCGGGGTCTGGGGCGGAGCCCCAGGGCGGGTCCGGGCGGAGCCCGGGGAACGGTGGAAGGGCGGGTAGGGGACCAGCTCCGCGCAGCGGCGTCGTAGCGGGCCGCCGGGGCCGGGGTACCTCCTCGGGCGTCGAACCTGCAGAGGCACCGGCAAGCAGAACGTGGTTGCATTCGACGCCCTGCGGGGGCACCCCGCCACACACCCGACCCCGACGGCGCGGGGGTGCCAGCTGGTCAGCCCGCCGGGCGTTCGGTACGCATCCGGCCCGGCGGTGCGGGGGCGGCAGCAGGGGCGGCCCGCCGGGCATCCGGCCTCGGCCGCGCGGGGGCGATGGGGGCCGGCCCGCCGGAGGCTACTGGCCGCGGACCCCGCAGAGGTGGAGCAGCGCCGCCACTCCCCGGTAGGGATCGGTGCGCCCCGCGCGGTCCTCGACGGTCAGGAGGCGCTCCAGCTCCTCGTCCGCCGGCAGGGACTCGCCCGCTTCCGTCCCGTCGGTGAAGACCCGCACCCCGTACCAGGAGTGCAGCGGCGCCCCGATACCGGCGAGGGTGGCCGTCAGGTCGGCCAGGCGGTCGGCGCGTACGTCCAGGCCGAGCCGGTTCCTGTAGTCGACGGTGTCGAAGGCCGCCAGCGCGCCCTTCCAGTCGGCGTCCAGCCCCGGCCGCATGGCGAGCGCGTCGCCGTTGCGGACCAGCAGGGACAAGAGGCCGCCGGGGGCGAGCATGCGGGCCAGCCCGGCGAGCATGGCGTCCGGCTCGGGCACGTACATCAGCACCCCGTGGCACAGCACCACGTCGAAGCTGCCCGGCGTGAAGTGCGCGCCGGTCTCGCGGCCGTCGCCCTCCATGAGGAGGACCCGGTCCTGGATCCCCGCCGGCTCGGCGGCCAGCGCCGCCCGGGCGACGGCGAGCATGCCGGCGTCCTTCTCCAGGCCCGTCACCTTGTGACCGGCGCGTGCCAGCCGCAGTGCCTGCGTGCCCTGGCCCATGCCCACGTCGAGGACGCGCAGCCGCTGTCCGACCGGGAAGCGCTGCGAGATCTGCTCGTCGACCTGCCGGCCCACGAGTTCCTGGCGGACGGCGTTACGCAGTCCCCCCAGGCCCTCCAGCCAGAGCCGGGCGCCCTCGGCGAATCCGCTCAGGGCCGTTCCCCGCGCTTGACCTGCGGCTTCGGCAGACGCAGCCGGCGCATCTGGAGGGTGCGCATCAGGCCGTACGCGACGGCGCCGCGGCGGGGCTCGTCCGGGAAGCGCTGGTTGATGGCCTTGCGCAGGCGGAACACCAGGCCGATGGAGTCGACGATGATCAGGGCGATCACGCCGAGCCACAGCAGCAGCGCGATGTTCTGGATCTGCGGCTGCCGGATCATGCTCAGGACCAGGATGATCACCGCCAGGGGCAGGAACATCTCGGCGACGGAGAAGCGGGAGTCCACGTAGTCGCGGACGAACCGGCGGACGGGGCCCTTGTCGCGCGCGGGCAGGTAGCGCTCGTCGCCGCTGGCCAGCGCTTCGCGCTGCTTGGCCATCTCCACGCGACGGCGCTCACGGGCCCGCTTGGCGTCTTCCTTGCGATTGCCGGTCGAGGCCACCACGGCCTTGCGCTGCGACTGGGCCACAGCACGCTTCGGCGTAGGGCGGCCCTTCGGGGCCTGCGGGTCACGGGGCTGCGAGAGGTCGGCGCTCACCTTGTCGGTGGCGGCGGCCTTCTCTTCCTTGGAGGAGCGGCTACCAAACACAGACCCAACCCTACGTTGTCGAGCGCATGGGCCCCACCCCGGCGGGGAACGATCCGGCAACGGCGGGCGTCTACCCGGGTGCGAGGCTCTTCGGGGGCACACCTACTCCTCACGCCTGATACGGCGGGAGCGGAGTCGTCCTGGAGGAGGAGCGCATCCGCACTCGAACAGTGCGGTAATGGAGACAGGCCCCGTACTGTGGGTCTTGTCGGTGACCTGGAACACAGTCCGTCCAGAAGGGGGCGCGCGAAGCCCATGAGCGGTGTCATGAAGCGTATGGGGATGATCTTCCGCGCGAAGGCGAACAAGGCCCTTGACCGGGCCGAGGACCCGCGCGAGACCCTCGACTACTCGTACCAGAAGCAGCTGGAGCTGCTGCAGAAGGTGCGTCGCGGAGTCGCCGACGTGGCGACCTCCCGCAAGCGCCTGGAGCTGCAGCTGAACCAGCTGCAGGGGCAGTCCGCCAAGCTGGAGGACCAGGGCCGCAAGGCGCTGGCGCTGGGCCGCGAGGACCTGGCCCGGGAGGCGCTGTCCCGTCGCGCCTCGCTCCAGCAGCAGGTCAGCGACCTGGAGGTGCAGCACCAGACCCTGCAGGGCGAGGAGGAGAAGCTGACGCTGGCCTCCCAGCGCCTGCAGGCCAAGGTGGACGCCTTCCGGACGAAGAAGGAGACCATCAAGGCCACCTACACCGCGGCCCAGGCGCAGACCCGGATCGCGGAGTCCTTCTCGGGTATCTCCGAGGAGATGAGCGACGTCGGCCTGGCCATCCAGCGGGCCGAGGACAAGACCGCGCAGCTCCAGGCCCGGGCCGGCGCGATCGACGAGCTGCTCGCGTCGGGCGCGCTCGACGACCAGAGCGGTCTCGGCTCGAAGGACGACATCCAGGCCGAGCTGGACCGCCTGTCGGGCGGCACGGACGTCGAGCTGGAGCTCCAGCGGATGAAGGCGGAGCTCGCGGGGGGTCCCTCCGCCCAGCAGCAGGCCATCGAGGGCGGCGCCCCGGGCGCCGGCCAGCAGCAGTCGCAGACCCAGCACCGGTTCGACAAGCAGTAGGACGGGGCCCGTCATGATTGTCCGCATCATGGGGGAAGGCCAGGTGAAGGTGGCCGACAGCCACTTCACCGAGCTCAACGAGCTGGACGACGCGCTCCTGGAGGAGATGGAGGGCGGTGACGAGGAGGGCTTCCGGCGGACACTGGGGGCGCTGCTCGAAGCCGTACGGCGGCTCGGCGAGCCGCTGCCGGACGACGCGCTGGAGCCGTCCGAACTGATCCTGCCCGGAGGGGACGCGACGCTGGACGAGGTCAGGGACATGCTCAGCGACGACGGCCTGATCCCGGGCTGAGCAGGTCACTCGACACGAAGACGGGCCCGTCCCAGGGGCATGGGGCGGGCCCGTCATCGGTTCTCGGGCTTCTCCAGGGAGACGGCGGGCCGCTTCGGGTCCGGGGTCCCGCCGATGAAGTTCTCGAACTTGCGGCGGGGCGCCGCCCAGCGTCGGTCGTGGTGGAAGGCGCGCAGTGCGGCCTTGGCGCGGGCGCGCGGACGGTTCGCGTAGAACCTCTTCGCGTACGGGGATCCGGGCCGGGCCAGCCGGATCGCGCCGACGAGCGCCACGAAGGGGATGACCACCCCGAAGATCGCGGTGCGGGCCTTGCCCTTCCACAGGGCGATCAGGGCGAGGAAGAAGTTGGTGGACGTGTTCATGGCGACCAGTCCGCGGCTCTGCCGTTCGTCGGCGGTCAGGTCGTTCACCCCGAAGGGCAGGAAGCCGCCGAGGACCAGGGCCACCAGCGCGGCCGTCAGGACCACGATCTCCACGCTCTTGCGGCCCTCCTCGCTCCAGTACACGTCGTCGAGGTGCAGGATCAGCGCGAACTCGTCCAGGACCAGGCCCGCCCCCAGACCGAAGATCACGGCCGAGAGCCCGGCGGCGAGGCCGTGCCGGGCGCTGCCGACCGCGCCGAAGCCGCCGATGATCACGAGGATCACGCCGGGCACCACGTGGTGGACGTGCAGGCCGCCCGGGGTGATGTTCTTGAAGGGGCCCCGGCCGGCCCGGATCAGCCGGGTGATCACACGGGTGACCAGGAACGACGTCACGAAGGCGAGCAGCGCGAGGAGCATGGGCAGCTTCCCCGGCTCGACGATGTTCCGGTACCACCAGTGACCCATCCCACTGCCTCCCTCTTTGGTGGGTATTGGGCAATTTACCGTCCGGGGTGAGCGGGTAGCGTTCGCGCCGATGACAGATTCGTACGAAGAAACGGCGCCCACGCCGCCCGCGGAGCGTGCCACGCTCCTCGACGGCGTGCGCTTCGCGTTCGGCACGCTCACCGTGCTGCCCGCCCGCATCACCCGCTGGGACCGCCCCGCCGCCCGCACCGGGATGGCCTGCGCCCCGCTCGCCGGACTGGTCGTCGGCCTGCTCGCCGCCGTGCCCGGGGTGCTGCTGGCGGCGCTCGGAGGCGGGCCGCTGCTCGCCGCGGCCGTCACCGTCGCCGTACCGGCGGCCCTGACCCGGGGCCTGCACCTGGACGGCCTCGCCGACACCGCCGACGGCCTGGGCAGCGCCAAACCTGCCGAGGACGCCCTGCGCATCATGAAGCAGTCCGACATCGGCCCCTTCGGCGTGGTGACCCTGGTGCTGACGCTGCTGGTGCAGGTCGCCGCCCTGGCCGACGCCTACGCCGACGGCTGGGCGCGCGGCGCCCTCGCCGCCGTCACCGCCGCCGTGGCCGCCCGCCTCGCCATGACCCTCGCCTCCCGGGACGGCGTCCCGCCGGCCCGCCCCGAAGGCCTCGGCGCGGCCGTCGCCGGAGTGGTCCCGCGCCGCACGGCCGCCGCCCTCGCCGCCGTGACGACACTGGCCGCGGCGGCCGCCGCCCTCCCCCTGGGCCTCCCGGCCACCGCCCGCGCCGCCGTGGCGGTCGCGGCCGCCCTCCTCGCCGCGGAACTCCTGCTCCGCCGCTGCGTACGCCGCTTCGACGGGGTCACCGGGGACGTCTTCGGCGCCCTGGCCGAAACCGCGGCGACCACCGCCCTGATCGTCCTCGCCCTCGGCTGACCCCGCGGGCAACGGCCCACGTACGCTCACCCCGTGGACCACACTCCGACGGAACCGACCGCGGCCGCGCCCATCAGGGTGCTGCTCGCCGACGACCAGGCGCTGCTGCGCTCCGCCTTCAAGGTGCTCGTCGACTCCGAGCCCGACATGCACGTCGTCGGGGAGGCCTCCGACGGGGCGCAGGCCTTCGCGCTCGCCCGGGAGACCCGGGCGGACGTGGTGCTCATGGACATCCGGATGCCCGGCACCGACGGCCTCGCCGCCACCCGGATGATCAGCGCGGATCCCGAACTCGCCGCCGTGCGCGTGGTGATGCTCACCACCTTCGAGGTCGACGAGTACGTGGTCCAGGCCCTGCGCGCCGGTGCCTCCGGGTTCCTCGGGAAGGGGGCCGAGCCGGAGGAGCTGCTCAACGCGATCCGCGTCGCCGCCGCCGGTGAGGCCCTGCTCTCCCCGGCCGCCACCAAGGGACTCATCGCGACCTTCCTCGCCCAGGGCGGCGGCACCGACCCGGGCGCGGCCGCGGGCGCGGCGGGCTCGCACGCGCAGCGGCTCGCCGCGCTGACCGGCCGCGAGCGCGAGGTCCTCGTACACGTGGCGGCGGGGCTGTCCAACGACGAGATCGCCGGCCGGCTGGAGGTCAGCCCGCTCACCGTCAAGACCCACGTGAACCGGGCCATGGCCAAACTCGGCGCCCGGGACCGCGCCCAATTGGTGGTCATCGCGTACGAATCGGGACTGGTCCGGCCCCGCGCCGAGTAGCGGTGCACGCGGCGCGGTAGTGCCGCGTACTGCGGACGCGGTATGCAGCGCATAAGGACGGGACCTGGGGGCGACGCGGGAGGGCCCGGCCGCGGGACAGGCTGGGAACGCCCTTGCGTTCCCACTGCAGAGAGATCCCACACCCATGTCCTGGCTGTCCCGCTTCAGCCTTGCCCAACGGGCGTTGATCGGCCTCGTGTCGCTCGTCGCGCTCCTCTTCGGCGCCATCGCCATCCCGCAGCTCAAGCAGCAGCTGCTGCCGTCCATCGAACTGCCGATGGTCTCCGTGCTCGCGCCGTACCAGGGCGCTTCGCCCGACGTGGTGGAGAAGCAGGTCGTCGAACCGATCGAGGCCATGCTGAAGGGCGTCGACGGAATCACCGGCATCACCTCCACCGCCAGTGAGGGCAACGCCCTCATCATGGCCACCTTCGACTACGGCGACAGCGGCACCAAGCAGCTCGTCGCCGACGTCCAGCAGGCCGTCAACCGGGCCCGGGTCCGGCTGCCCGCCGAGGTGGACCCGCAGGTGGTGGCCGGTTCCACCGACGACATCCCGACGGTGATCCTCGCCGTCACCTCCGACAAGGACCAGCAGGCCCTCGCCGACCAGCTGGAACGTTCCGTCGTCCCCGTCCTGTCGGACATCGAGGGCGTCGGCCAGGTCACCGTCGACGGCGTCCAGGACCTCCAGGTCACCGTCACCCCCGACGACGCGAAGCTCGCGGCCGCCGGCCTCGACGGCGCCACCCTCGCCCAGGGCCTGCAGGCGGGCGGCGCGACCGTCCCCGCCGGCTCCTTCGACGAGGCCGGCAAGAACCGGACCGTCCGCGTCGGCACCGGCTACACCTCCCTCGCCCAGGTCCAGGACCTGCGTCTGAGCGCCGGCCCGGGCAAGCCGGCCGTCCGCCTCGCCGACGTCGCCACCGTGAAGCAGGAGGCCGCCAAGGCCGTCTCCATCACCCGTACCAACGGCAAGCCCAGCCTCGCCCTCGTCATGACCATGGACAAGGACGGCAGCGCCGTCGCCATCTCCGACGCCGTCGAGGACAAGCTGCCCGAGCTGCGTTCCACCCTCGGCGCCGGCGCCGAGCTGACCGTCGTCAGCGACCAGGGACCGGCCGTCGCCAAGTCCATCTCCAGCCTCACCACCGAGGGCATGCTCGGCCTGCTCTTCGCCGTGATCGTGATCCTGGTCTTCCTGGCCTCGCTGCGCTCGACGCTGGTCACGGCGGTCTCCATCCCGCTGTCCGTCGTCCTCGCGCTGATCGTGCTGTGGACCCGCGACCTGTCGCTCAACATGCTGACGCTGGGCGCGCTCACCATCGCCATCGGCCGTGTCGTCGACGACTCGATCGTGGTCCTGGAGAACATCAAGCGCCACCTCGGCTACGGCGAGGAGCGCGAGAGCGCCATCCTCACCGCGGTCAGGGAGGTGGCCGGCGCGGTCACCTCCTCCACCCTCACCACCGTGGCCGTCTTCCTGCCGATCGGCCTCGTCGGCGGCATGATCGGCGAGCTCTTCGGTTCCTTCTCGCTCACCGTCACCGCGGCCCTGCTGGCCTCGCTGATCGTCTCGCTGACGGTCGTGCCGGTGCTGTCGTACTGGTTCCTCAGCGCGCCGAAGGGCGTCGCCGCCGGGGACGCCGAGAGCGCCGCCAAGGCCCGCCGCGAAGCGGAGGAGAAGGAGGCGGCAGCCAAGCTCCAGCGCCTGTACGTACGTGTCCTGGGCTTCGCCACCCGCCGCCGCCTGACGAGCGTGGCCATCGCCGTGGTCGTCCTCCTCGGCACCTTCGGCATGACCCCGCTGCTCAAGACCAACTTCTTCGACCAGGGCGAGCAGCAGGTCCTGACGGTCAAGCAGGAACTCGCCCCCGGCACCTCCCTGGCCGCCTCCGACGAGGCCAGCCGCAAGATCGAGAAGGTGCTGGCCTCGGTCGACGGCGTCAAGAGCTACCAGGTCACCGTCGGCTCCTCCGGCTTCCTCGCGGCCTTCGGCGGCGGCACCGGCTCCAACCAGGCCTCGTACCAGGTCTCCCTGAAGGACTCGGGCGAGGCCGAAAGCGTCAAGAAACAGATCGAGGGCAGGCTCGCCGCGCTCGAAGGCATCGGCGAGACCCGGATCGCCGCGGGCGACGGCTTCGGCAACCAGAACCTCAGCGTGGTCGTCAAAGCCGGGGACGCCGCGGTCCTCGCCAAGGCCGCCGACCAGGTCCGCGCCGAGGTCGCCACCCTCGAGAACGTCACCGACGTCCAGAGCGACCTCTCCCAGTCCGTGCCCCGGATCTCGGTGACCGCCACCCCCAAGGCCGCCGAACTGGGCCTGAACCAGGCCGCGCTCGGCGGGATCGTCGCCCAGGCCGTACGCGGCAACCCGGCGGGCAAGGCCGTACTGGACGACACCGAGCGGGACATCGTCATCAAGTCCGCGCAGCCGGCCACCACCCTGGCCCAGCTGCAGGCCCTCCCGGTCGGCCCCGTCAAGCTCGGTGACATCGCCGAGGTCAAGGAGGTCCCCGGCCCGGTCGCGATGACCCGGATCGACGGCGCCCGCGCCGCCACCATCACCGCGCGGCCGGTCGGCGACAACACCGGCGCCGTCAGCTCCGACCTCCAGACCAAGATCAAGGCCCTGAAGCTGCCCGAGGGCGCCACCGCCTCCATCGGCGGCGTCTCCGAGGACCAGGACGAGGCCTTCGCCTCGCTGGGCCTGGCCATGTTCGCGGCCATCGCGATCGTCTTCATGCTGCTGGTCGCGACCTTCCGCTCGCTGGTCCAGCCGCTGATCCTGCTGGTCTCCATCCCGTTCGCGGCGACCGGCGCGATCGGCCTGCTCCTGGTCACCGG
The DNA here is from genome assembly GCF_055585365.1 of Streptomyces sp. NPDC053432. NCBI lineage: Bacteria > Bacillati > Actinomycetota > Actinomycetes > Kitasatosporales > Streptomycetaceae > Streptomyces > Streptomyces sp. NPDC053432. Next base: position 158,271 of record NZ_JBVJKF010000008.1, on the reverse strand, counting down.
CACCCCGATGGGCGTCCCGGCGATGATCGGCATGCTGATGCTCATCGGCATCGTCGTGACCAACGCGATCGTCCTGATCGACCTGGTCAACCAGTACCGGGCCCAGGGCCTCGGCGTCGTCGAAGCCGTCGTCGAAGGCGGCCGGCACCGCCTGCGCCCGATCCTGATGACGGCCCTGGCGACGATCTTCGCCCTGCTCCCGATGGCGCTCGGCGTCACCGGCGAGGGCGGCTTCATCTCGCAGCCGCTCGCGGTCGTGGTGATCGGCGGCCTGGTCACCTCGACGCTGCTGACCCTGCTCCTGGTGCCGACGCTCTACACGATGGTGGAGCTGCGCAAGGAGCGCCGCCGCGCCAGGCGCTCGGCGAAGCGCGAGGCCCGACTGACGGTGGTCGCCCCCAGGGAGGAGGAGACGCCGGCCGGTGTCTGACCGGGCCCGGCCGGGCCTCGACGGCCCGGCCCGCCCGGCCGCACGCCGAAGGGGCGGCCCCCACGCGGGGGCCGCCCCTTCGGGCGTCTGCGGTCCGGGGCCCGGACGTACTCGCTACGGGAGCGCCAGCATCCGCTCCAGCGCGAGCTTCGCGAAGCTCTCGGTCTCCTTGTCGACCTGGATCTGGTTGACGAGGTTGCCCTCGGCCAGGGACTCCAGGGTCCACACCAGGTGGGGGAGGTCGATGCGGTTCATCGTCGAGCAGAAGCAGACCGTCTTGTCGAGGAAGACGACCTCCTTGTCCTCCGCGGCGAAACGGTTCGCCAGGCGGCGGACCAGGTTCAGCTCGGTGCCGATGGCCCACTTGGAGCCGGCCGGGGCCGCCTCCAGCGCCTTGATGATGTACTCCGTCGAACCGACGTAGTCCGCGGCCGCGACGACCTCGTGCTTGCACTCGGGGTGCACCAGGACGTTCACGCCGGGGATCCGCTCGCGCACGTCGTTCACCGAGTCCACCGAGAACCGGCCGTGGACCGAGCAGTGGCCGCGCCACAGGATCATCTTCGCGTTCCGCAGCTCCTCGACGGTCAGGCCGCCGTTCGGCTTGTGCGGGTTGTAGAGCACGCAGTCGTCCAGGGACATGCCCATGTCGCGGACGGCGGTGTTGCGGCCCAGGTGCTGGTCGGGGAGGAAGAGCACCTTCTCGCCCTGCTCGAAGGCCCACTCCAGGGCCTTCTTCGCGTTGGACGAGGTGCAGATCGTGCCGCCGTGCTTGCCGGTGAAGGCCTTGATGTCGGCGGAGGAGTTCATGTACGAGACGGGGACCGTCGCACCGGCGACACCGGCCTCGGTCAGCACGTCCCAGCACTCCGCGACCTGCTCGGCGGTGGCCATGTCGGCCATCGAGCAGCCTGCCGCGAGGTCGGGCAGGACGACCTTCTGGTCGTCCGAGGTCAGGATGTCCGCGGACTCGGCCATGAAGTGCACGCCGCAGAAGACGATGTATTCGGCCTCCGGCTTGGCGGCCGCGTCCCTGGCCAGCTTGAAGGAGTCGCCGGTGACGTCCGCGAACTCGATGACCTCGTCACGCTGGTAGTGGTGGCCGAGGATGAAGACCTTGTCGCCAAGCTTCTCCTTGGCCGCACGGGCGCGGGCCACCAGGTCCGGGTCGGACGGAGAGGGCAGGTCGCCGGGGCACTCCACCCCGCGCTCGCTCTTCGGGTCGGCTTCGCGGCCGAGCAGCAGCAGGGCGAGGGGCGTCGGCTGGACGTCCAAAGGCTGGGCGGTGGTCACGACACGCACCCTTTCTGTTCTGCGACAAGGGACTTCCGGAGGGTCGGAAGGCCGGACTACTGGAAGATCGCTTCGGCTTCTCGTCTATATGACGCTATCTATCATAACCGCTTCATGTCAGTTTGACGATGCCGATAGTGTCAATGTGACGCATCAGCCCGCCGATCCGTCCCCGTCCTTTCGGGCCCCTCCGCCGCGCGGTGTGCGAGCATGAATATCTGAGACAAGCGTCGGGTCCGGAATGAAATCGCGGTCCCGCTCGTTGCCACCGACGGCAAGAGTCCGACGAATCCCCGCCCCGGCGGGGAGCCGCCCACTTCGGGAGTGAATGTAGATGTCCGTACAGGACGACAAGACCACTGTGAGCGACGGCATCCTCCTGTCCGACGCCGCCGCCGAAAAGGTCAGGACCCTGCTGGAGCAGGAAGGCCGCGATGACCTGGCGCTCCGCGTCGCCGTCCAGCCCGGCGGCTGCTCCGGCCTGCGCTACCAGCTCTTCTTCGACGAGCGCTCCCTCGACGGCGACGTCGTCAAGGACTTCGACGGTGTGAAGGTCGTCACGGACCGGATGAGCTCCCCGTACCTCCACGGTGCCTCCATCGACTTCGTCGACACCATCGAGAAGCAGGGCTTCACGATCGACAACCCGAACGCCACGGGCTCCTGCGCCTGCGGCGACTCGTTCAGCTAAGCCGGGAAGCAGTACCCGCGAGCACGACGAGGGCCCGCCGCCGGTCGCATCCGACCGGCGGCGGGCCCTCGTCGTGCACCCGCCCCTACTGCCGGGGGAGCGGCTTGCCCGTGGTCGCGTCGAGCACCTTCCGGGCGCCCAGCGGCTGCTGGAGCACGGCCGTCGCGGACATCTCCTGAGCGAGCATGATGCACGCCTTGCCCGGCTCCTTCGGGGTGTCCGTGATCTTCACCAGAACCGACTCCGCGGACTCCCGCGCCTCCAGCGCGTAGGTGCTGCACGGGCTGCCCCAGAAGTTCACGGTCAGCTTCCGGTCCGCCTCCGCGTACGAGAACCCCGGCACGGTGCGGCCGTCCTTCGGGCCCACTGAGGTCTGCGGGGGAGCCTGCGCGGCGGCCGGCTCGGTGACCGCGTGCCCGGGAGCCCCGTCCCGGCCCGCCACCTCGAAGATCCAGGCCGGGACCAGGCCCCGCACCCCGTCCACGGTCCCCGGGACCAGGCCGAGCGAAGCCCCCTTGACCGTCTCCGTACGCGGCGGCTTCATCGGCCGGGGCTCCGGATTGCACGGCGGGGTGTCCGTCGAGCCGACCGGGGTGTCCGGATCCAGCGGCACCGAGGTCGCGCAGCCGCTCGGCCCGGGGCCGGCGCCCTCCTGGCCGCTCGACCGCGCGTTCAGCCGGGCCAGCGCCTCCGCGGCCCCGACCACCGGCTGCTCGGCCGCCCGTACGGGGGCCTTCAGCTCACCGCTGCCGCCCACCACCGAGGAGTCGGCGCCCACGCTCACCGTGGTCGACCAGCCCTGCGTGGGCAGCTTGCCGAACACCGGGTCCGCCTTCACCACCCGTACCGAGCCCTGGACGAGCCGGGCGTCGAGCGCGGCCCCCTCCAGCCCGGCGGCGGCCAGCACCGGGCGGGCGGCGGCCTTCGCGGCCTCCTCCGACACCGGGTTGCCCGACCCCGCGCCGCCCGCGCCGCCGTCGCCCCCGCCCTGCGGGAGGGTGGCCGGGCCGCAGGTGTCCTTGCCGCGCACGCAGTTGTCCCCGGCGCCGCTGCCGTTCCCCTGGTGCCGGGCGAAGTTCCAGGTCCCCGGCGCCTTCGCGGACACCGTCAGCAGGGGCCCGGAGCCGTCCGCCGCCTCGCCGGCCAGCCAGGTCTCCCCGGCGAGCCGCGGAGTGCCCGGGATGCCGAGGGCCGTCGCGAGGCGGGCCACCTCCTCCGCCGTGACCTCCCCGGACGCGGCGTAGGCCGGAGCCGTCGCCGGGCCGTCCGGGAGCTTCCCGTCCGCCCGGTACGTGACCGGCCCGCCGGACGGGTCGGGCTCCCCGGGCGCGATGCCCGGCCCGGGGGGATCTCCCGCGTCCCGGGGCGCCGAGGCCGTGCCGGCGCCCGTACGACCGCCCGCCGGGCCGTCGCCGTACGCCGTGGCCGCCCAGTACGCGCTCCCGCCGCCCGCCAGCAGGACGGCGGCCGCGATCGAGGCGACGGCCCAGGCGGGCCGCCGGCGCACTGCACGGGATGTCTCCGCCGCACCGGCCGGGCCGGCCGTGTCTCCCAGGTCGGCCCCGTCGGCCGCATCGGGTCGTTCGCTGGTCACCGCATCGCTCCTTCACCGGTCCCGCATGCCTTGCCTGATGCGGGTGTGACGGAACAGACGCGCAACCGGTTCCCCGCTACTGGTCCCCGTACGCCGCGGTGCCGGCGATCAGCCGGGCCGAGGCCGCCGGGACCCGGATGCCGTGGATCTGCGAGGGCGCCACGCGGAGGGGGCGGGGCCCCGCCGGAACCGTCCAGTGCGGGGCCATCCGGGCGCAGTCGCCCAGGAGGCCGGCGAATCCGGGCTGACGCGGGCCTTCCGCGCCGGGCCGCGCGGAGGTGTACTCGGAGTAGCCGAAACCGTCGGTGTAGGTCATGAAGGCACCGTAGGCACCGCGGCTCATGCGAAGAAAGAGCTACTACGGGGTAGTTTCGGGCGTTCGGCTGGGGGCCGCTCACCGGGTAGTTTTGACTGTCCCCTTGCCGTCCTCCGCAGGAGCGTCCACGCCGTGCGCATTGCAGTCACCGGCTCCATCGCCACCGACCACCTCATGACCTTCCCCGGCCGTTTCGCCGACCAGCTGGTCGCCGACCAGCTGCACACGGTCTCCCTCTCCTTCCTCGTCGACAACCTCGACGTCCGACGGGGCGGTGTCGGCCCGAACATCTGCTTCGGCATGGGGCAGCTCGGCAGCCGCCCGATCCTGGTCGGGGCCGCCGGCTACGACTTCGACGAGTACCGCGCCTGGCTCGACCGGCACGGCGTCGACACCCAGTCCGTCCGCATCTCCGAGGTGCTGCACACCGCGCGGTTCGTGTGCACCACGGACGCCGACCACAACCAGATCGGCTCCTTCTACACGGGCGCGATGAGCGAGGCCCGCCTGATCGAGCTGAAGTCCGTCGCCGACCGCGTGGGCGGCCTGGACCTGGTCCTCATCGGCGCCGACGACCCCGAGGCGATGCTCCGCCACACGGAGGAGTGCCGGACGCGGGGGATCGCCTTCGCCGCCGACTTCTCGCAGCAGATCGCCCGCATGGACGGCGACAACATCCGCACCCTGATGGAGGGCGCGACGTTCCTCTTCTCGAACGAGTACGAGAAGGGCCTCATCGAGTCGAAGTCCGGCTGGACCGACGCGGAGATCCTGTCCAAGGTCGGCACCCGGGTCACCACGCTGGGCGCGCAGGGCGTGCGGATCGAGCGGGCCGGGGAGGAGCCGATCGTGGTCGGCTGCCCCGAGGAGAACGCGAAGATCGACCCGACGGGCGTCGGCGACGCGTTCCGCGCCGGGTTCCTGACGGGGCTCGCCTGGGGCGTCGGCCTGGAGCGCGCCGCGCAGGTGGGCTGCATGCTGGCGACCCTGGTCATCGAGACGCTGGGCACGCAGGAGTACACGCTGGCCCGTGCGCACTTCATGGAGCGCTTCACGAAGGCCTACGGCGACGAGGCCGCCGCGGAAGTCCAGGCCCACCTGGCCGCCTGACGACCTCCGGTCCGGTCACCGGAGCCCCCGGCCGCGGCCCCGCCGCCGGGCGCTCCGCCCCGGCTCCCCCGCGCCTCAATCGCCGGCGGGGCTGGGTTTGCCCGCGGCGCCGCTGCCGGGGGCTCAGCCCCCGGGCCCCCGCGCCTCAATCGCCGGCGAGGCTGGGGGCGCGCCCGCGGCGCCTCAGTCGCCGGTGAGGCTGGGCACGCCTCCGCGGCGCGCCGTTGCCGGGGGCTCCGCCCCCGGGCCCCCGCGCCTCGATCGCCGGTGAGGCTGGGGGTGCCCCCGCGGCGCCTCGATCGCCGGTGAGGCTGGGGGTGCCCCCGCGGCTGGAAGTGGGCCCGGCCTTGGGTTGGTTCTGCGTGGCGGACGGGAGCGGCCGAATTCAGCCTCGCCGGCGTTTGAGGCGCCGCCGGAGGCGAACACGGGCCGCGGCCGTCGGACGGCAGCAGCCGGATTCAGCCCCTCCGGCGTTTGAGGAGCGGGGTCAGAGCAGGCGGCGGACGGAGTACGCCACGCCGGCCGGGCGGGGGGACTCACCCAGGTACGCGTGCCCCCGCATCCCGCACCACGCCGGGATGTCCAGCCGCGCCACCTCGTCGTCGGAGACGACCGTCACCGTGCCCCCCACCGGCACCCGCCCGATCGCCCGGGCCAGCTCGATGACCGGCTGGGGGCACCGCAGGCCCAGCGCGTCGAGCTCCACCGACTCCGCCACCGGAGCCACGGGGGCGGGCTCGCGCACCCCCAGCCGCTCCCGCACACCCGCCACCGCACCCGGCAGCACCTCCAGGAACGCGTTGACCTCCTCCGCCCGCGTGCCCGCCGGCAGCGAGACCCGTACGTTCCCCTCCGACAGCACCCCCATCGCCCGGAGCACATGACTCGGGGTCAGCGTGGAGCTGGTGCAGGACGAGCCCGAATTGACCGAGAAGCCCGCCCGGTCCAGCTCGTGCAGCAGCGTCTCCCCGTCGACGTACAGGCAGGAGAACGTGACCAGGTGCGGGAGGCGGACGTCCGGGTGGCCCACCACCTCCACGTCCGGCACCAGCCGGACCACCCGCCGCCGGATCCGGTCCACCAGGACCCGCAGCCGGGCCGCCTCCTCTTCCGCCTCCGCCCGCACCGCCCGCAGCGAGGCCGCCGCCGCCACGATCGCGGGGAGGTTCGCGAAGCCGGGGGAGCGCCCCGACTCCCTTTCGTCCGCGGGGCCTTGGGGCGAGAAGCGGACCCCCTTGCGGACCGCCAGCAGCCCCACCCCCGGCGGCCCGCCCCATTTGTGCGCACTGGCGGCGAGCACCGACCAGGCGCCCTCCACCGGACCCCAGCCCAGCGACTGCGCCGCGTCGACGAGCAGCGGCACCCCGGCCTCGCGGCAGACCTCCGCGACCTCCGCCACCGGCTGGACCGTGCCCACCTCGTGGTTGGCCGACTGCAGGCAGGCCAGCGCTGTGGAAGCGCCCAGCGCCTCCCCGTACCCGGCCGGGGCCACCGCGCCGAACCGGTCCACCGGGACCTCCGTCACCGAACCGCCGCGCCCCGCGTGCGCCTCGGCGGCGTGCAGTACAGAACTGTGTTCGACCGCGGACACGACCAGATGGTCCCCGACGCGCCGGCGCCCCGCGAGGACTCCCGACACGCCCGCGTGAACCGCGTGCGTCCCCGAAGGAGTGAACACGAGCTCGTCCGCCCGGCAGCCCACCGCCTCCGCGGCGGCCTCCCGCGCGGCGTCCAGCAGCAGCCGGGCCCTCCTTCCCTCCCGGTACAGCCGGGCCGGATCGGCCCAGCCCTCGTCCAGGGAGGCCTGCAGGGCCTGGCGTGCCACGGGGTGCAGGGGGGCGGCGGACGCGGCGTCGAAGTACGGCATACGGGCACGCTAGCCGCAGCCCGGCGGCGACCGAGGTCAGGGGCCGTCAGATGGCTTCCGGAGCCCGCCATTCAGGGGTTCCGGATCCGTCCCCCGGACGGCGGATCCATCCCTTCGGGGGCCCCGGCGGCGCGTTGGGCACCCTCCCCGCGCGACCTCAAATAGCGTCCAGTAGGGTTTGGTCCGCATAAACATCCAAACCCCTGCCTGCGTCAGGGCCGGCGACCGACCCGAACACGGCCGCGGCCGGCCGCGCGGGCCGAGACTCTCGGGAAGGCGCTACGTGAGTCCCTACGGCTCCGACCGCTCGCCGCGGCGCCCGATGCGGCGGAAGCTGCTGCAGGCGCTGACTGCGGGCGCGGTCCTGGCGACCGCCACTGGTTGCACATATAAAGACTTCCCCCGCCTCGGAATGCCGTCACCGGTAACCGAGGAGGCGCCGCGCATCCTCTCCCTCTGGCAGGGATCCTGGGCGGCCGCGCTCATCACGGGCATCCTGGTCTGGGGTCTGATCCTGTGGTCCGTCATCTTCCACCGGCGCAGCCGGACGAAGGTGGAGGTCCCCCCGCAGACCCGGTACAACATGCCCATCGAGGCGCTGTACACGGTGGTTCCGCTCATCATCGTCTCGGTGTTCTTCTACTTCACCGCGCGTGACGAGTCGAAGCTGCTGGAGCTCTCCAAGCCGCAGCACACGATCAACGTGATCGGTTACCAGTGGAGCTGGGGCTTCAACTACGTCGAGAACGTCGACGGCGACGGGGCCACCCCGAAGAAGGGCGAGGTTCCGAAGGAGCTCTCGGCCATCCCGGACCGCTTCACCAAGGACTTCCCGGCGGGCGCCGAAGGCGTGTACGTCAAGGGCGTCCCCAGCGACAAGAACCCGGAGACGGGCAACCCGGGGCCGACCCTGGTCCTGCCCAAGGGTGAGAAGGTCCGCTTCATCCTGTCGTCCAATGACGTCATCCACTCCTTCTGGGTGGTTCCCTTCCTGTTCAAGCAGGACGTCATCCCGGGCCACACCAATGTCTTCGAGGTCATCCCGTCCGAAGAAGGCACCTTCATGGGCAAGTGTGCCGAGCTCTGCGGCGTCGACCACTCCCGCATGCTCTTCAACGTCAAGGTGGTCTCCCCGGCGGAGTACCAGAAGTACCTGAAGGGCCTCGCGGAGAAGGGTCAGACCGGCTTCCTGCCGGCCGGCATCAAGCAGACCGACCCGGCCCGGAATGCGGAGACGAACAAACTGTGAGCATCCTCAACGAATCCCAGGGTGCCGCCGCAGCTGACTCGTACGAGAACGAGCTGCCGGTACGGCGCAAGCAGCCGGGCAACGTGGTCGTCAAGTGGCTCACCACCACCGACCACAAGACCATCGGCACGATGTACCTGCTCACGTCGTTCGTGTTCTTCATCATCGGCGGCATCATGGCGCTCTTCATGCGCGCCGAGCTTGCCCGTCCGGGCACGCAGATCATGTCGAACGAGCAGTTCAACCAGGCGTTCACGATGCACGGCACGATCATGCTGCTGATGTTCGCGACGCCGCTGTTCGCCGGTTTCGCCAACTGGATCATGCCGCTGCAGATCGGCGCGCCCGACGTGGCGTTCCCGCGGCTGAACATGTTCGCGTACTGGCTGTACCTCTTCGGCTCGATCATCGCGGTGGCCGGCTTCGTCACCCCGCAGGGTGCGGCCGACTTCGGCTGGTTCGCCTACTCGCCGCTGACCGACGCCGTCCGCTCGCCGGGCATCGGCAGCGACATGTGGATCATGGGTCTGGCCTTCTCCGGCTTCGGCACGATCCTCGGTTCGGTCAACTTCATCACCACGATCATCTGCATGCGCGCTCCGGGCATGACGATGTTCCGCATGCCGATCTTCGTGTGGAACGTGCTGCTGACCGGTGTCCTGGTCCTGCTCGCCTTCCCGGTCCTGGCCGCCGCGCTCTTCGCGCTGGAGGCCGACCGCAAGTTCGGCGCACACGTCTTCGACGCGGCCAATGGCGGCGCACTGCTGTGGCAGCACCTCTTCTGGTTCTTCGGACACCCAGAGGTGTACATCATCGCGCTGCCGTTCTTCGGCATCATCTCCGAGGTCATCCCGGTCTTCTCCCGCAAGCCGATGTTCGGTTACATCGGTCTGATCGCGGCGACGATCGCGATCGCCGGCCTCTCGGTGACCGTGTGGGCCCACCACATGTACGTCACCGGCGGTGTGCTGCTGCCGTTCTTCTCCTTCATGACCTTCCTGATCGCGGTCCCGACCGGTGTGAAGTTCTTCAACTGGATCGGCACCATGTGGAAGGGCTCGCTGTCCTTCGAGACCCCGATGCTCTGGGCCGTCGGCTTCCTGGTCACCTTCACCTTCGGTGGTCTGACCGGCGTCATCCTGGCCTCGCCCCCGCTGGACTTCCACGTCTCCGACTCGTACTTCGTCGTCGCGCACTTCCACTACGTCATCTTCGGCACCGTGGTCTTCGCGATGTTCTCCGGCTTCCACTTCTGGTGGCCGAAGTTCACGGGCAAGATGCTGGACGAGCGCCTCGGCAAGATCACCTTCTGGACGCTGTTCGTCGGCTTCCACGGCACCTTCCTGGTGCAGCACTGGCTGGGTGCCGAGGGCATGCCGCGCCGTTACGCGGACTACCTCGCGGCCGACGGCTTCACCCTGCTGAACACGATCTCGACGATCAGCTCCTTCCTGCTCGGCCTGTCGATGCTTCCGTTCATGTACAACGTCTGGAAGACCGCCAAGTACGGCAAGAAGATCGAGGTCGACGACCCGTGGGGCTACGGGCGTTCGCTCGAGTGGGCGACCTCCTGCCCGCCGCCGCGGCACAACTTCCTCACCCTGCCGCGCATCCGCAGTGAATCGCCGGCGTTCGACCTGCACCACCCGGAGATCGCGGCCCTCGACCACCTCGAGGACCACGCCGGAACCAAGGCGGCCGTCACCGGCGGCAGCAAGGAGGCCGGCAAGTGAAGATCCAGGGCAAGATGTTCCTCTGGCTCTCCCTGTTCGTCCTGATCATGGCCGTCGTGTACGGCGTGTGGTCGAAGGAGCCCGTCGGTACCACCGCGCTGTTCCTGACCTTCGGCCTGACCGCCATGATCGGCTACTACCTGGCCTTCACGGCCAAGCGCGTGGACGAGATGGCCCAGGACAACCTGGAGGCCGACGTCGCCGACGAGGCGGGCGAGCTGGGCTTCTTCTCCCCGCACAGCTGGATGCCGCTCTTCCTGGGCATCGGTGGCGCGTTCGCCTTCATGGGCGTCATCTTCGGCTGGTGGCTCATGTACTTCTCGGCCCCGATCCTGGTGATCGGCCTGTGGGGCTGGGTGTACGAGTACTACCGCGGTGAGAACGCGAACCAGTAGCAGCACCCGCGCGGCAGCGCCGCGAGGCACCTGGGGCCCGGACACCTCCGATGGAGGAGTCCGGGCCCCTCGTTTGCAGTCATCCCGCGCGCCGGAATAGTCATATCTTCATAGCGTTGGCCCCATGAACCACTCACCGCGTCTTTGGACGGTACTCAGCTGCTCCGTGCTGGTCGCGTCCCTCGGGGCCGGCGCAACCGCCTGTGGGTCGGGCGACGACAACCCGCTGTCCGCGCGCCCGTACGACGCGGGCGATCAGGTCGCCTTCAACCAGACCGTCGGCAGCCGCCCCGTGGACCCCGACAAGCCCCTCGAAGTCACCACGAAGGGGGGCGAGGCCCGCATCACCGACGTGCTGGTCGTGGACACCCACGGCCGCCGCCTGGCGGGCGAGTTGTCCGCCAAGGGCGACCGCTGGCACAACACCGTGCCGATGGCCGCGGGCGTGCGCTACACCGTCACCGTCAGCACGGAGAACGACAGGGGCGCCCAGGGGCGGCGTACGGCCGCTTTCGACACGACCCCGGCCAAGGGCGTCCTCAAGGTCGAATTCGGCCCGGACGCGGGCAAATACGGCGTCGGGCAGCCCATCACGGCCGAACTCAGCGAACCCGTCAAGGAGAAGGCGGCCCGCGCCGTCGTCGAACGGGGACTCGTCGTCGACACGCCCACGGGCGTCGAAGGGGCCTGGCACTGGGTCGACGACAAGAAGCTGCACTACCGCCCCAAGGAGTACTGGCCCGCCCACAGCACGGTCTCCGTACGGAGCAATCTGGAAGGCGTCAGGATCTCCGACCACCTCTACGGGGCCGGCGCCAAGCCGCTGAAGCTGGAGATCGGCGACCGCGTCGAGGTCACCACGGACGCCGCCTCGCACTACCTCACGTTCAAGCGCAACGGAGAAGTGATCAACACCATTCCGGTGACCACCGGAAAGCCCGGCTTCTCCACCCGCAACGGCATCAAGGTCGTGCTCGGCAAGCAGTACTACGTCCAGATGCGCGGCGACACCGTCGGCATCGGCGGCAGCGAGTACTACAACCTCCCCGTCTACTACGCCACCCGGGTGACGTGGAGCGGTGAATACGTGCACGCCGCGCCGTGGTCCGTCGGCTCACAGGGCTACGAGAACGTCAGCCACGGCTGCACCGGCATGAGCACCGGCAACGCCGCCTGGTTCTACGAGAACATCACCGAGGGCGACATCGTCCAGGTGGTCAACAGCATCGGCGAGGACATGGACGTCTTCGGCAACGGCTTCGGCGACTGGAACATGGACTGGAAGGACTGGCGCCAGGGCAGTTCCCTGCTCAAGGGCACCCAGGAGGGCCGCAACCCGATGGACCAGGCCCGTCTGCGTCCGACCGTCTGAGACCCGGCGGCCTCCACGCCCGCCCTGGCCTCCACGGCCCCGGCAGTCTCTCCCGGAACCCGCCGGAACCCTCCGGGGCCCTCCAGGGCCCCGGAGAAGCCCTGTCGGACCGTCAGGCGTCCAGGGACAGCCGGGAGCGCAGCAGGCCCGCCAGGGCCTCGGGGAACTCCACCGGGTCCACCGGCAGGGTCACGGCCGCGTCCGCGCGGCTCCACGTGGCCAGCCAGGCGTCCTGCGGGCGCCCCATCAGCAGCAGTACCGGGGGACACCGGAAGATCTCGTCCTTGATCTGCCGGCACACACCCATGCCCCCGGCCGGAACGGCCTCGCCGTCCAGCACGCACACGTCGACGCCGCCCGCGTCCAGCTCCGTCAGGACCGCCGGAAGCGTCGCGCACTCCACGAACTCCACCGGCGGCAGGTCCGCGGCCGGCCGACGCCCCGCCGCCAGCCGCACCTGCTCCCGGGTGCCCGCGTCGTCGCTGTAGACCAGAACCCGCGCAGTCGCCCGCATTTCGTTCCTCCACGGTCCCGTGAATCACGTTGATGTTGCGCGGGATGCTACTCCTCCAGATGCGCTGTCAACATCGGTTCGCACATGTCGCACGTGGGCCCGCGGAGGGGTCATCTGATGGGCCGTTCGGGCCTTGCACACGCCCCTGACACTCCGAACGGCACCCCCCGGGGTGAGGGCGGGATAAGCGACCGACATAATGTCGGTCGTGGCGACAGCAACGACAGTAGATACCGGGCACGCGCACCCGACGGTCAACCGGCCGAACCTCGTCAGCGTCGGAACCATCATCTGGTTGAGTTCCGAGCTGATGTTCTTCGCGGCCCTCTTCGCGATGTACTTCACCCTGCGATCCGTGACAGGACCCGAGTACTGGACAGAACAGGCTGGGTTCCTGAATCTGCCCTTCTCGGCGACGAACACGACGATCCTGGTGCTCTCCTCCCTCACCTGCCAGCTCGGCGTCTTCGCCGCCGAGCGCGGTGACGTGAAGAAGCTCAGGACGTGGTTCATCATCACGTTCGTCATGGGTGCGATCTTCATTGGCGGCCAGGTGTTCGAGTACACCGAGCTGGTCAAGCACGAGGGCCTGAGCCTCTCGTCCGGACCGTACGGCTCGGTGTTCTACCTGACCACCGGCTTCCACGGTCTGCACGTGACGGGCGGTCTCATCGCCTTCCTGCTGGTCCTCGGCCGGACGTACGCGGCCAAGAGGTTCACCCACGAACAGGCCACGTCGGCCATCGTCGTGTCCTACTACTGGCACTTCGTCGATGTCGTCTGGATCGGCCTCTTCGCGACGATCTACCTGATCAAGTAGCGAACCCGTCGCCGGACCCACGTCCGGCACTCCATCCAGAAACACCGACGCAGAAGATCCTGACACCGGGGTAATCCGTGAAAAAGCTCTCCGCACGACGACGCCATCCGCTGGCGGCGGTCGTCGTTCTACTCCTCGCGCTGGCGGCCACTGGGGGGCTGTACGCCGCCTTCGCCCCCGCGGGCAAGGCGCAGGCCGACGAAACCGCCCAGTCCCTCGCCATCGAGGAGGGCCAGAAGCTCTACGCCGTGGGTTGCGCAAGCTGCCACGGAACCGGCGGTCAGGGTTCCTCTGACGGCCCGAGCCTGGTCGGCGTCGGCTCCGCGGCCGTCGACTTCCAGGTGAGCACGGGCCGTATGCCCGCCCAGCAGCCCGGCGCCCAGGTGCCGAAGAAGCCCAACATCTACACCCAGGCCCAGATCGACCAGCTGGCCGCGTACATCGCGTCCCTCGGCGCCGGCCCGGCCGTGCCGACCGAGAAGCAGTACAGCCCGGCGGGTGCCGACATCGCCAAGGGTGGTGAGCTGTTCCGCAACAACTGCGCGCAGTGCCACAACTTCACCGGCGAGGGCGGCGCGCTGACGAACGGCAAGTACGCCCCGAACCTCGAGGGCGTCGAGCCGAAGCACATCTACGAGGCCATGCTCACCGGCCCGCAGAACATGCCCTCCTTCCCGGACAGCACGATGCCGGAGAAGCAGAAGAAGGACATCATCGCGTACCTCCAGAACGTGAACGGCGAGAAGTCGGTCAGCCCTGGCGGCCTGAAGCTCGGTGGCCTCGGCCCCGTCTCCGAGGGTCTCTTCGGCTGGATCTTCGCTCTGGGTGCGCTGATCGCTGTCGCCGTCTGGGTCGCGGCCCACACCGCTAAGGCCAAGAAGTCATGAGTAGCCAAGACATTCCCGAAGAGAAGCACCTGCCGAGCGAGCAGGGCGACGCCCACCACGGTGGCGTAGCGGTCGCGGACGACCCGTTCGCGGACCCGGGCCTCCCGGTCCACAAGCCGCGCATCCAGGACATCGACGAGCGGGCGGCGAAGCGTTCCGAGCGCACCGTCGCGATGCTCTTCACGATCTCGATGCTGGCCACGATCGCCTTCATCACCGCGTACGTGGTGATCCCGGTCGACAAGATCGTGTACATCTTCCCGGTCGGGAAGGTGAGCGCGCTCAACTTCGCCCTGGGCCTGACCCTGGGCACGGCCCTCTTCTGCATCGGCGCGGGCGCGGTCCACTGGGCCCGCACCCTGATGTCCGACGTCGAGGTCGCCGACGACCGCCACGAGATCGCCGCTCCGCCGGAGGTCAAGGCCAAGGTCCTGCAGGACTTCGCCGACGGTGCGAACGAGTCGGGCATCGCCCGCCGTCCGCTGATCCGCAACACGCTGCTCGGCGCGCTGGCCCTGATGCCGCTCTCCGCCGTCATGCTCCTGCGCGACACGGGCCCGCTGCCCGAGGACAGCCTGCGCAAGACCGTGTGGGCCAAGGGCAAGCTGCTCATCAACCAGAACACGATGGAGCCGCTGCGTCCCGAGGACGTCCTCGTCGGTTCGCTGACCTTCGCCATGCCGGAAGGCCTGGAGGAGGAGCAGCACGACTTCCAGGTCCAGATCGCCAAGGCCGCCCTGATGATCGTCCGCATCAAGCCGGAGGACATCAAGGACAAGCAGGAACTGGCGTGGTCCCACGAGGGCATCGTGGCCTACTCCAAGATCTGCACCCACGTCGGCTGCCCGATCAGCCTGTACGAGCAGCAGACGCACCACGTGCTCTGCCCGTGCCACCAGTCCACCTTCGACCTCTCCGACGGCGCCCGTGTCATCTTCGGCCCGGCCGGTCACGCGCTTCCGCAGCTGCGGATCGGTGTGAATGACGAAGGCTTCCTCGAAGCGCTCGGCGACTTCGAAGAGCCCGTCGGTCCTGCATTCTGGGAGCGCGGATGAGCACTGCGACCACTGACACGAAGGCGCGCAAAGCGCCTGCCGGCGAGCGTGTGGCGGACTGGGCGGACGGCCGCCTGGGCATCTACAGCCTCGCCAAGGCGAACATGCGCAAGATCTTCCCGGACCACTGGTCCTTCATGCTGGGTGAGATCTGCCTCTACACCTTCATCATCATCATCCTCACGGGTGTGTACCTGACGCTGTTCTTCCACCCGAGCATGAACGAGGTCGTGTACCACGGCTCGTACGTGCCGATGCAGGGCGTCCTGATGTCCGAGGCCTTCGCCTCGACGCTCGACATCAGCTTCGACGTCCGCGGTGGCCTGCTGATCCGTCAGATCCACCACTGGGCGGCGCTGATCTTCGTCGCGGCGATGGTCGTGCACATGATGCGCGTCTTCTTCACCGGCGCGTTCCGCAAGCCGCGTGAGGTCAACTGGATCTTCGGCTTCCTGCTGCTGGTCCTCGGCATGTTCACCGGTTTCACCGGTTACTCGCTGCCGGACGACCTGCTCTCGGGCACCGGTGTCCGCTTCATGGAGGGCGCGATCCTGTCCGTGCCGGTCATCGGCACGTACCTGTCGTTCTTCCTCTTCGGCGGGGAGTTCCCGGGCGGCGACTTCGTCGCGCGGTTCTACTCGATCCACATCCTGCTGCTGCCCGGCATCATGATGGGCCTGCTGGTGGCCCACCTGATCCTGGTCTTCTACCACAAGCACACCCAGTTCGCGGGCCCCGGCAAGACGAACAACAACGTCGTCGGCATGCCGCTGCTGCCGGTCTACATGGCCAAGGCCGGAGGCTTCTTCTTCCTGGTCTTCGGTGTCGTGGCGGCCATCGCGGCCATCGCCTCGATCAACCCGATCTGGGCGCTCGGCCCGTACCGCCCGGACCACGTGTCCACCGGTGCGCAGCCCGACTGGTACATGGGTATGCCGGAAGGCCTGATCCGTGCCATGCCCGGCTGGGAGATCAACCTGTGGGGCCACACGCTCGTCCTGGGCGTGTTCATCCCGCTGCTGCTCTTCCCGCTGGTCCTCGGCGCGATCGCCGTCTGGCCGTTCATCGAGTCCTGGGTCACCGGCGACAAGCGCGAGCACCACATCCTGGACCGCCCGCGCAACGTCCCGACCCGTACGGCCTTCGGTGTCGCCTGGATCGCGGAGTACATCGTGCTCCTCGTCGGCGGTGGCAACGACATGTTCGCCCAGTACTTCCACCTGTCGATCAACTCGATCACGTGGTTCGTCCGGATCGGCTTCTTCGTCGTCCCGGTCGTGGCGTTCATCGTCACCAAGCGGATCTGCCTCGGCCTCCAGCGCCGTGACCACGACAAGGTGCTGCACGGTCGCGAGACCGGCATCATCAAGCGTCTGCCGCACGGTGAGTTCGTCGAGGTCCACGAGCCGCTGCCGCAGGGCAAGCTGCACACGCTCACCTCGCACGAGCAGTACAAGCCGGTCGAGATCGGCCCGACGGTCGACGAGAACGGTGTCGAGCGCAAGGTGAAGGCCACCGAGAAGCTGCGCGCGAAGCTCAGCAAGGGCCTGTACGCCGAGGGCAACCAGATCCTGAAGCCCACGGCGGAGGAGTACAAGGAGATCCAGTCCGGCCACGGCCACCACTGATCCCCGCTTGACCGCATGAGGGACTGATTTCGGTCAGTCCTGGTGTCGCCACGGCGAGAGCCCCGTCCAGTGTCTGGACGGGGCTCTTTGCCGTTCCCCCGGGCTGGATAGGCTGAAGCCCTTCCCATTCGACGCGGATCTCTGACGAGCAGCAGGAGCGGACCATGAACGTTGTGACCCCGGCGGGCGGCGACAGCGTGGCGGCCCGTGGCTGGCCGGGCGTCCTCGACGCCCTGCTGACCGGCCGGGACCTGAGTGCCGACGACACCGCCTGGGCCATGGACCGCATCATGCGGGGGGAAGCCACCGACGCCCAGATCGCCGGCTTCGCGGTCGCGCTGCGGGCCAAGGGCGAGACGGTCGACGAGATCAACGGCCTCGTACGGGCCATGTACGCGCACGCCAACCTCATCGAGGTGCCGGGCCGGACGGTCGACATCGTCGGCACCGGCGGCGACGGGGCCAAAACGGTGAACATCTCCACGATGTCCGCGCTCGTGGTGGCCGGAACCGGCGCGAAGGTCGTCAAGCACGGCAACCGGGCCGCCTCCTCCGCGAGCGGTTCCTCGGACGTGCTGGAGAAGCTCGGCGTCAACCTCAACCTCACCCCGGAGCGGGTCGTGGAGGTCGCGGAGGAGGCCGGCATCACCTTCTGCTTCGCGGTCAAGTTCCACCCGGCCCTGCGGCACGTGGCGGCGGCCCGCAAGGAACTGGGCATCCGCACCACCTTCAACTTCCTGGGCCCGCTGACCAATCCGGCCCGCGTACGGGCCCAGGCCACCGGTGTGGCCGACGCCAGGGTCGCCCCGATCGTGGCGGGCGTGCTGGCCGACCGGGGTTCGTCCGCGCTGGTCTTCCGCGGTGACGACGGGCTCGACGAACTGACCACCACGGCCACCTCGCGCGTCTGGTGGGTCCGCGACGGCAAGGTCGACGAGCAGTCCTTCGACCCGCGCGACGTCGGCATCGGCCTGGTCGACGTGTCCGCGCTGGCCGGCGGGGACCCCTCGTACAACGCGGACGTGGCCCGCCGCCTGCTGGCCGGCGAGACCGGCCCGGTCCGCGACGCGGTGCTGCTGAACTCGGCGGCGGCCCTGGTCGCCCTCGACCCCGGCACCGGCACGCTGGAGGAGGAGATCGCGGCCGGCATCACCCGCGCGGCCGAGTCGATCGACTCGGGTTCGGCGCGGGCCGCCCTGGAGCGGTGGGTGACGGCCACCAACGCGTGACGCCCGGCGCCCGGAGCCTCTCGGCGGGCCGTGCGAGAACGGCGTGAAAGCGACGACCCCGGTCCAGCATGCGGACCGGGGTCTTGCGTTCGGTCGATCTTGTGGCAGGATGCGGATCAGGTCACGAGTGACAGCGTTTAGGCCCCGGCTTGCTGTCCGGCAACCCTCCTTCCGTGGCGGGGTGCCCCGGGTGATGACCAGGTCGTAGGCAGCAAGGCCTACGGCAAGCGCGGATCCCTCGACACCAGGGGTCCTGGTCTACTCGAGGAGCTTTTTCCGTGAGCAAGCGAATGCGATAGGGCGACTCCGCCCCTTCTTCAACCCTCGGACCAGGGTCCTTCCCGCGTACCCGCGTGCGGCCCGCCTTCCCCTCCGAGGTCTCTCCCGTACCCCGGACGGCCGCAGCGCCGCCGTACCCGCGTACGGGCACACCGAAGCCATTCCGCCCTGCCTGCCGGGAGATACCGCCATGTCCGCGACCCTGAACACCGCCGCCACCGCCACCGCCACCGTCGACCCCGCCTGTGCCGAGCCGCTCGCGGTCCTCGGCCGCGACGTCACCGTCCCGCTCGTCACCGGCGGCGAGGTCACCTACGCGGCCCTCGACTACGCGGCCAGCGCCCCCGCCCTCCAGCGGGTCTGGGACGACGTCGCCGCGTACGCCCCCTACTACGGCAGCGTCCACCGCGGCGCGGGCTACCTCTCGCAGCTCTCCACCGACCTCTTCGAGCAGAGCCGGGCCACGGTCGCCGAGTTCCTCGACTGCCGCCCCTCCGACCAGGTCGTCTTCACCCGCTCCACCACCGACTCGCTGAACCTGCTCGCGGCGGTCCTCCCCGCCGGCTGCCAGGTGTTCGTCTTCGAGACCGAACACCACGCCTCGCTGCTGCCGTGGACGAACGCGCAGGTCACCTACCTCAACACCCCCCGCACCCCGGACGAGGCCGTCGCCACCCTGGAGCGGGCACTGGCCGACCGCGACCCTTACGGTCCCGCCCTGGTCTGCGTCACCGGAGCCTCCAACGTCACCGGCGAGCTGTGGCCGGTGAAGGAGCTCACCGCCGCCGCGCACGCCCACGGCGCGCGGATTGTCCTGGACGCCGCCCAGCTGGCCCCGCACCACCCCGTCTCGGTCCAGGACCTCGGCGTGGACTGGGTCGCCTTCTCCGGCCACAAGCTGTACGCGCCGTTCGGCTCGGGCGTGCTCGCCGGCCGCGCGGACTGGCTCCAGGAGGCCGACCCGTACCTCGCGGGCGGCGGTGCCTCGCGGAAGGTGGCCCGGCGCGAGGACGGCGGCGTGGACGTGGAATGGCACACCACGGCCGCCCGCCACGAGGCCGGCTCCCCGAACGTCATCGGCGTCTACTCCATCGCCTCCGCCTGCCGGGCCCTGACCGAGGCGGGCTTCGACGCCCTGGTCGCCCGCGAGCGGCACCTCATCGCGAAGGTCCGTGAGGGCCTGGCCGACGTCCCGGCCGTCCGCGTCCTGTCCCTCTTCGGGGACGACGCCCCGCGCGTCGGCGTCATCTCCTTCGTCGTGGACGGCTGGAACAGCTCCCACTTCGCCGCGGCCCTGTCGGCCGAATACGGCATCGGTGTCCGCGACGGCCTCTTCTGCGCCCACCCGCTGGTCCGCACCCTGCTGGGCAGCGAGCCCCAGGCCCAGGGCGAGTGCGGAGCGCCGGAGGCGGCGCCGGGGGAGCGGTCCCTCAACGCCATCCGCGTGAGCTTCGGCGCGGGTACCCCCGACGAGCACGTGGACCGCTTCATCGGGGCGGTGAAGGAACTGGTCGCCGACGGCGCCAAGTGGCAGTACCGCACCGAGGAGGGCCGCTGCGTTCCCGCCGTCTGACATCGTTCGGCTCATGAGCTACTGGGATCCGATCCCCACGGCCCGCCGGCCCCACCCGGGGGAGCCGTTGCCGCCCCTCTGACCCGGCGTCTGCCGGTGCGGCGCCGTTGGCGGGTGCGGCGCCGTTGCCGGGGCTCCGCCCCGGACCCCGCGCCTCAATCGCCGGCGGGGCTGGGGGGTGTCCCTGGGCCGGGGCGGAGTGGTCGGGGCGGTGCCCCTCCGGAGTGACTCCTCGTCGTCGCGCCTGCGGGCACCGCACACGGTGGAGGGTGGTTGCGCGCTCCTCCTGCGGGGACCCTCCTGCGGGTCCCCACCCCGCCCACTCCACCCCGGCCCAGGAGGCGGTGTCAGGTGAACCCCGAACCCCGGCCCCAGGGGTGCGTGCTGGCAGGACCCCTCCAGCCCGGCCCAAGCGGTGCTGCCAGGTGTGCCCCTCCATCCCCGGTCCGGGGCGGGGTGCCGACAGGTGAGCCCCTCCGCCCCCGGCCCAAGCATGGTGCTGGCAGGTGAGCCCCTCCGCCCCCGGTCCAGGGCGGGTGGTGGCGTGCCCCCTGGCCCGGGGCGGGTGGTGGCAGGTGTGGGGGGAGTGGGGGCGCGCAGGGGCGTCCCCGCAGGAGGAGCGCGCAGCCTCGTTCAGCGGTCTTGCCGCGGCCGCAGGCGCGACGACGAGGAGTCGCCCCGGAGTGACCCCGCGGACCAAGCAGCCCTCCGAAGCCCCCGGCCGGGGAAATCCAGCCCCTCCGGCGTTTGAGGAGCGGGGTCCGGGGCGGAGCCCCGTGCAGCGGCGCCGCAGGGGCAGGGGGCAGCAGCCGACCCGGTACCGCTGACCGCGCCGGAGGCGTTACGCGTCGAGGCCGATCGCGAACGCCGCCTCCAGGTCGTGCTGGGAGTACGTACGGAACGCCACGTGCGTGTCCGTGGCCTCCACGCCCGGGATCTTGCTGATGCGGCCCGGGATGATGTCCGCGAGGTTCTCGTGGCGGGCCACGCGGACCAGGGCGATCAGGTCGTAGGTGCCGGTGACGGAGTACACCTCGCTGACGCTGTCCAGCGCGGCGATGGACTCGGCGATCTCGGGGATGCGGTCCACGCTGGTCTTGATGAGCACGATCGCGGTGATCACGGCTGGCTGTCTCCCTCGGTGGCCGTCGCTGGTCGAACCACTCTAGTCGTACGCCGATACCGTGCCCACGCGTAGAGGAAGCCCAGCGAGAACCCCACCAGATGGGCCAGATAGGCCACCCCCGGCCCGCTCCCCGCCCGGTGCGCGGCCACCCCCTGCAGGGCGAACCAGAAGATCAGCACCATCCACGCCGGGAACCGCAGCGGCAGGAAGAAGAGGAACGGGAACAGGCTCGTCACCCGCGCGCTCGGCAGCAGGCACAGGAAGGCCCCCAGGACCGCCGAGATCGCCCCGGACGCGCCCACCAGCGTCTGGTCGGAGTCGATGTTGGCCGCGGCGTACGCGGCGAGGGCCAGGTAGCCCGTGCAGACGTAGAAGACGAGGAAGGCCGCGCGGCCCATCCGCTCCTCCGCCATCGCGCCGAAGACGTGGAGGAACAGCATGTTCCCGAGCAGGTGCAGCCAGCTGCCGTGGACGAACAGTGCCGTCAGGGGCGTCAGCCACGCCCGCGGGCCGCGGGTGAACAGCTCGTCCGGGACCACGCCCCAGCGCCGGAAGTACTCCGTCCCCGCGGTCAGCAGTTCGTCGCCCGTGCCGTAGACCGGGTTCAGCCCCGAGGCCGGGCCGAGGACGAACACCAGAGCGCAGCCCGCGATCAGCGCATGGGTGACCACCGGTCCCCGGGCGGCCTCGCGAACGGCCCGCCACCTTACGATCATGTGACAGAGCATGACGCAACCGGCCCCACCTGAGGCGGTGGCAGGCCGTAGGGTTACGAGCTGCGGTCCGACGAGACCAGCGCGGACGGCTTTGATTGAATCAGCTACGAAGGAGAGAGCGGCCCGATGACGGTTCCCCTGCCGACCGACACCACCCGGTGGCGCTGCACCCTGTGCGGCAACCTCACGCGTTTCGACGTCACCCGATCGTCGAAGGTCGTCGAGTACGTCCACCTGGACCTCGCCGGGGAGCCCAAGGTCGAGGAACGCGAGGTGGTCAATGAGACCATCGAGTCGGTCCGCTGCCGCTGGTGCAACGCGGTGGACCAGATCGAGCTCGTGGACAGGCCGGGCGCGGACTCCTGACGGAGCCCCGCCCACAGGTAGATCAGGGTAGGGGTGACGGATCGTGGAGCCAGCAAGCGGCGCTGAGCCGGCCGGTGCGGCCGGCGACGCCGCCGAGGTGCTCGACCGCCCGCTGCCGGAAGGCGTGCGGCGCCGGGTCGTCGCGCTCGTCTCGGACGCCTTCGGCGGACTGACGGTCGCGGACCTCCCGGCGCAGCTGCGCCAGTACGCCCGGTTCACCCCGACCCGGCGGGTCAAGTTCGCCGGCAACGCCATGGCCGCGGCTGTAGAGAGCGACGGGGTCTTCCGCAGCCGGGTCGCCGAGAAGCTGCGCGAGGCGCAGGGCGACCTCGCCGCCGCGCTGGAATCCGGCGCGCCTCCGGCCGCGGCCGATCCGCTGGACGTGGCGGCCGCCGCCTACCTGCTGCGGCCCACCGGCTGGGTCAAGCTCGTCGCCGCCGCGGGCGAGGAGGCGCAGCGCGCCGACGCCGAGCGGGTGGGCGAGGAGACCCGGCGCGAGCTGGAGCGGCTGCGCGAGGAGCTGGTCCAGGTACGGGAACTGCAGCGCAGCGGGGGCGAGGGGATCCGGGCCGAGCTGGAGGCCGCCCGGAAGGAAGCCGAATCGCTTCAGCGCAAGCTGCGCAGCGCCCTCAGTGACGTGAAGCGCGGCGAGGCGGCCCTGCGCAAGGTGAACGCCGAGATCGACGGGATCCGCGGAGAGGCCGCCGCGCAGGTGGCCGCCGCCGAGAGCGAGAGCCGGCGGCTCAAGTCCCGCCTCACGGAGGTGGAGACGGCGCTGGAGACCTCCCGCCGCGCCACCCGCGAGGGGCGCAGCATCGAGGACATGCGGCTGCGGCTGCTGCTGGACACCGTGCTCGACGCGGCGGCGGGTCTGCGCCGGGAGCTGGCGCTGCCGCCGGTGAACACCCGGCCCGCGGACACCGTGGACGCGGTGGAGCCGGGCCGGATGACGCCGAAGGACATCGCCGCGCGGGCGCTGTCGGAGACCGATCCGGCGCTGCTGGACCAGCTGTTGGCGCTGCCGCAGGCCCATCTGGTGGTCGACGGCTACAACGTGACGAAGACCGGCTATCCGACGATGCCGCTGGAGAAGCAGCGGCTGCGGCTGCTGGGCGGGCTGTCGATGCTCGCCGCGCAGACGGGCGCGGAGGTGACGTGTGTCTTCGACGGGGCGGAGCTGGCGGCCCCGGTGCTGCTGGCGCCGCCGCGCGGGGTGCGCGTGCTGTTCTCCAAGGCCGGGGTGACGGCGGACGAGCTGATCCGTCAGCTGGTGCGCGCGGAGCCGCCCGGCCGTCCGGTGGTCGTGGTCTCCACGGACCGGGAGGTCGCCGACGGGGTGGCGAAGGCCGGGGCGCGGCCGGTGGCGTCCGCCTTGTTGCTGAAGCGGCTTTCGCGTGTTTCGTAACTCCTGGCCCCAATGCCCGAATTGGCGGGGTGTCTGGGGGACGTACGGTCAAGTGCCCTGCACGCAGCGTGCGCTGTAGGTAAAGAAGCTGGTCGGGGAGCAAGTTTTTTCGCGACGGGATTTGAACTGATCACGACGGGGTCACTAAGGTCTGCTCAAACCTTCGTGCGGTAGATCACTCATTCGGGGTGACGGCGGAGGTGCTGCCGAGCCTGCGTTTCTTCGGCGGCTCTAGGAAGAAGGAGCTCGCCCCCGTGGCGTCCCACCGTCGACCCAAGCAGCCGACCCGAGCTCGTGTGACCGTACTGACCGCGACAGCGGCCGCGGCCGTGGTCCTCTCCTCCCAGGGCGCCTCGGCCGCCCCGGCGAAGCCGACCAAGGAAGAGGTCAAGTCCCAGGTCGACGCGCTCTACGAAGAGGCGGAACAGGCCACCGAGAAGTTCAACGGGGCCAAGGAGCACCAGGAGCAGCTCGAGAAGGAGATCGGGCAGCTCCAGGACCAGGTCGCGCGAGGCCAGGCGGACATCAACGAGCTGCGCAGCACGCTCGGTTCGATGGCCACCTCCCAGTACCGCACCGGCGGCATCGACCCTGCGCTCGCCCTCCTCCTCTCCGAGGATCCCGACGGCTACCTGGACAAGGCCTCCTCCCTCGACCACCTGAGCGGCAAGCAGGTCGAGGCGGTCCAGCGGATCCAGGCCAAGCAGCGCACCCTCGCGCAGCAGCGGCAGGAGGCCGCGAGCAAGCTCGCCGACCTCGACGCCACCCGCAAGGAACTCGGCGAGAAGAAGAAGGTCTCGCAGGAGAAGCTCGCCGAGGCCCAGGCCCTGCTCAACACCCTCACCGCGGAGGAGCGCGCCGCGCTCAAGGACGAGGACTCCCGGGCCAGCCGCGCCGCGGGCCAGCGCGTCGACCTCGGCAACGTCAGCGCCTCCGGCCGCGCCGGAGCCGCCCTCGCCGCCGCGAAGACCAAGCTGGGCGGCGCGTACGTGATGGGCGCCACCGGCCCGAGCGCCTACGACTGCTCCGGGCTCACCCAGTGGGCCTACAAGCAGGCCGGCGTCAGCATCAGCCGCACCACCTACACGCAGGCCAACGACGGCACCCGCATCAGCCGCAGTCAACTGCAGCCCGGTGACCTGGTCTTCTTCTACAGCGACCTGCACCACGTGGGCCTGTACGCCGGCAACAACATGACGCTGCACGCCTCGAACCCGCGCGGCGGCATCAAGTACGAGTCCATGGACAACATGCCGTTCATGTTCGGCGTCCGCATCTGACGCCTCTGCGGCATCGGACGCCTCTGTAGCCCCCTCCGTCACACAACGCGCCGTACGCCGCCCATCCGGGCGAATTACCAGGCCGCGCTCTGACCACACGCCCCGCCGGTGACCTGCGTCTCCTGCGGGGCGTCGCCGTGTGCGCCCTGCGAGGGTCGTTGGCCGGTGCCCCGTGGCGCGGCTACTGTCTGCCAGCGCGGAACCCGGCACACGGCCGCCCACGGAGGGCGGACCCGGGCCCCGCGCAGCGGAAGGGAGCGGTTTCACGTGGCGTCCCATCGCCGGACCGGGCCGAGTGCCCTCGACCGGAACACGAAAGCGACCGTCCTGACCGCCGCCGCGGCGGCAGGCGCCGCAGTCGTCATGGCGGGCGCACCCGCGGGCGCGGCCCCCGGACTCCCGCAGGATCCGGCAGCGGGCGCCCGCGCCCAGGTCGACCGGCTCTTCGAGGAGGCCGAGCAGGCCACCGAGCGCTTCAACGAGGCGGGAGAGAAGGCCGACCGGCTCCGCGCCGAGATCAGCCGGGCCCAGGACGCGGTCGCCCGCGGCCAGGAACGCGTCAACATCATGCGCGGCGTCCTCGGCACCTTCGCCGGAGCCCAGTACCGCAGCGGCGGCATCGACCCCTCCCTCGCCCTGATGCTCGCCGACGACCCGGACGCCTACCTCGAACAGTCCGCCGCCCTCGACCGGCTGACCGGGCGCCAGGCCCGCCAGCTCGAAGCACTGCGCGAGGAGCAGCGCCGGCTCGCCCAGGAGCGCCGCGAGGCCTCCGGCAAACTCGCCGAACTCGAAGCCCTGCGCGCCGACGTGGCCACCCAGAAGAGGTCCGTCACCGCCAAGCTCGCCGCCGCCCGCCGACTGCTCAACGCCATGCCCTCCGAGGAACGGGCCGACTACGAGCGGGCCTCGCGCTCCGGCGGCCGCCAGGACGCGCTGCCCGAACTGCCCGACTTCGGCGCCTCCTCCGGGCGTGCCGCGGCCGCGGTGATGGCGGCCCGTTCGGCGGTCGGCCGCCCCTACGTGTGGGGTTCCACCGGTCCCTCCGGCTTCGACTGCTCCGGCCTGATGGTCTGGTCGTACCGGCAGGCGGGCGTCTCGCTGCCGCGCACCTCGCAGGCCCAGCGGCACGCCGGCCGCCAGGTGCCGCTCTCGCAGGCCCGTCCCGGGGACCTGGTGACGTACCGCTCCGACGCCAGCCACGTCGGCATGTACGTCGGCAACGGCCAGGTGGTGCACGCCCCGTACCCGGGGGCCCGGGTGCGCTACGACCCGGTCGGGATGATGCCGGTGTCGTCGGTGACCCGCCCCTGACCGCGCGGGGCGCGCACGTACGATCGGCGGATGTCCCGCGGTCGTCCCGTCCCACGTGCCCTGCCGCTGCTGCTCTGCGCGCTGTACGTGCTGCTGACCGGCTGCGGCGCACCCGCCGGGCCCCGGGACGCCGCCGAGCGGGACGTGCGGCGGGCGGTCGCCGACTGGTCGCGGCTGCCGCCCGGGCGGCTCGCCGGGATCCCGCTGGAGGACTGGTCGTACGAGGTGGCCTCGGTGCGGCGGGACGGCGTACGGGCCACCGCCCGGGCCGAACTGCGCTACCGGCTCGGCGGCTACGACGCGGCCCCGGCCGGCTCGGCGCGGGAGCTCGCACTGGACGAGGAGGGCGGGCGGTGGCGGGTCACCGCCGACCGGCCCGCTCCCGGCGCCCTGCCGCAGCTGTGGGACCAGGGCGCGGTGACGGTGGCCCGCGGCGCGCACTCCCTGGTGCTGGGCGGTGAGGGGCAGTCCCGCGAAACCCTGTCCGGGATCGCCGCCGAGGCCGACCGGGCGGTCCCGGCCGTCAGCGCGGCGTGGCCGCGGCCGTGGGCGGGGCGGGTCGTGGTCCTCGTACCCGGCACCCTGGAGCGGATGGCCGCCCTGCTGGGCCGCCCC
This sequence comes from Streptomyces sp. NPDC053432, assembly GCF_055585365.1. Lineage (NCBI taxonomy): Bacteria > Bacillati > Actinomycetota > Actinomycetes > Kitasatosporales > Streptomycetaceae > Streptomyces > Streptomyces sp. NPDC053432. The sequence continues at coordinate 131,414 of NZ_JBVJKF010000008.1, read as the reverse complement.
GCCGACGCGTACCGGGGACTGGGGGCCGTCACGACCGGGCAGGTGGGCGCGGGGCCGGCCCCCGCGGACCGGGTGGTGGTCAACCCGCAGGCGTACCCGGAGCTCAGCGCGCAGGGCCGGCGGATCGTCCTGACCCACGAGGTCACCCACGTGGCCACACGCGCCGCGACCACCGCCACCACCCCGCAGTGGCTCTCCGAGGGCTTCGCGGACTGGGCGGCGTACCGGGGCACCTCCACGACCCCCGCACAGGGTGCCCCCACGCTCGCCCGGGCCGTCCGCCGGGGCGAGCTCCCGGCCGGACTGCCCGGCCCGGAGGCCTTCGCCTTCGGCGGCGACCCGGAGGCGGCGGCCCGCGCCTACGAGGGCGCGTGGCTGGCCTGCCGGCTGATCGCGCAGAAGTGGGGCGAGGAGGGCCTGGTCCGCCTCTACGCGACGGCGGGCCGCGAACCCCTGCCGAACGCACTGGCCGACGCCCTGGAAACGGACACCGACACGCTCACCCGGACCTGGCGGGAGTCCCTGCGCGACGAACTCGGCTGAGCGGGTACTGTCGGCAGGCGATGCACAAGACGCTGATCGTGACCAATGACTTCCCGCCGCGACCGGGCGGCATCCAGGCCTTCCTCCACAACATGGCGCTACGGCTGGATCCCGACCGGGTCGTCGTCTACGCCTCCACGTGGAAGCACAGTGCGGAGGGCCGCGAGGCCACCGCGGCCTTCGACGCGGAGCAGCCGTTCCAGGTCGTGCGCGACCGTACGACGATGCTCCTGCCGACCCCGCGCGTGACCCGGCGGGCCGTGGGCCTGCTGCGCGAACACGACTGCGAGTCCGTGTGGTTCGGGGCCGCGGCCCCGCTGGGGCTGATGGGTCCGGCGCTGCGGCGGGCCGGGGCGAAGCGGCTGGTCGCCACCACGCACGGCCACGAGGCGGGCTGGGCGCAGCTCCCGGCGGCGCGGCAGCTGCTGCGGCGGATCGGCGAGGGCACGGACACGCTGACGTACCTCGGGGAGTACACGCGCTCGCGGATCGCGTCGGCGGTCACGGAGCGGGCGGCGGCCCGGATGGTCCAGCTCCCGCCGGGGGTGGACGAGAAGACGTTCCACCCGGAGTCGGGCGGCGCGGAGGTCCGGGCGCGACTCGGGCTGACGGACCGCCCGGTGGTGGTCTGCGTGTCGCGGCTGGTGCCGCGCAAGGGCCAGGACACCCTCATCGAGGCGATGCCGGCGATCCTGGCGCAGGTGCCGGACGCGGTGCTGCTGATCGTGGGCGGCGGGCCGTACGAGGCGGACCTGCGCTCGCTCGCGGTGTCCACGGGGGTCGCGGACTCGGTGGTCTTCACGGGCGCGGTCCCGTGGTCGGAACTCCCCGCCCACTACGGGGCGGGCGACGTCTTCGCGATGCCGTGCCGCACCCGGCGGGGCGGGCTGGACGTGGAGGGGCTCGGCATCGTCTACCTGGAGGCCTCGGCGACGGGCCTGCCGGTGGTCGCGGGCGACTCCGGCGGGGCGCCGGACGCGGTGCTCGACGGGGAGACGGGATGGGTGGTCCGGGGCGGCGCCCCCGAAGACGCGGCGGACCGCATCGTCACCCTCCTCCGGGACCCGGACCTGCGCGCGCGCATGGGTGAGCGGGGTCGGGCGTGGGTCGAGGAGAGGTGGCGCTGGGACCTGCTGGCGGACCGTCTGCGGGAGCTTCTGTAGCGGGTTGTGTCGCGCCGCCGGAGTCGCCCGCGAGCCCCGGCGGCTGAGCTGAAGGTGCCGCTGCGCGGCCCCCGGGCTCCGCCCGGACCCGCTCCTCGAACGCCGGAGGGGCTGGATTTCGGCCCCTGTCGCCTGCCAGGTGCGGCTGAACCGCCGGGAGGGCACACCCCCAGGCGGGGCCGGATCCAGCCCCTCCGGCGTTCGAGGAGCGGGGTGCGGGGCGGAGCCCCGGTCGGTGAGCCGCACCGGCGCGGCGGGCCGCCGCCACGTCTGACTGTCACTCGGAACTGTGGCAGCACCGGCTATGGGGGGACGGCCGGATTCCGCCCATGATGCGGCCATGACACCACACCTGACGCGCCGTCACTTCCTCGGTATCGGCGCCCTCCAGACCGCAGCCGCCCTCGGCTTCACCCGCATCGGGCTGCAGTCCGCGGCCGCCGCCGAGCCCGCCGCCGCGCAGTACGCCCCCGCCATCGTCGTCGGCTCCGGCTACGGGTCCGCCGTCGCCGCGCTGCGCCTCGGCCAGGCCGGGGTGCGTACCGTCGTCCTCGAAATGGGCCGCCTCTGGAACACCCCCGGCCCCGACGGCAAGGTCTTCCCCTCCACCTCCGCGCCCGACCAGCGCTCCATGTGGTTCCGCACCCGCACCGAGGCCCCGCTCGCCCAGTTCCTCTGGCTCGACGTGGTCAACCGCGACATCAGCCCCTACCCCGGCGTCCTCGACCGCGTGAACTACGGCGACATGTCCGTGTACGTGGGCCGCGGCGTCGGCGGGGGCTCGCTCGTCAACGGGGGCATGGCGCCGACCCCGAGGAGGGCGTACTTCCAGGAGGTGCTCCCGCAGGTCGACGCCGACGAGATGTACGGCACCTACTACCCCCGCGCCCGTGCCATGCTCGGCGTCAACGACATCGACCCGGCCTGGTTCGAGTCCACGGAGTGGTACCGCTTCGCCCGGATCTCCCGCAGGCACGCCCAGAACACCGGCCTGAAGACCGTCTTCGTACCGAACGTCTACGACTTCGAGTACATGAAGCGGGAAGCCGCCGGGACCGCCACCCGGTCCGCGCTCGCCGGCGAGGTCATCTACGGCAACAACCACGGCAAGAAGAGCGTCGACAAGACCTACCTCGCCGCCGCCCTCGGCACCGGCAACGTGACCATCGAGACGATGCAGCGCGTCGTCGGCGTACGCCAGGACCCGGCCGGCGGATACGTCCTCACCGTACGGACCAGCGACGTCACGGGACGGGTCACCCAGGTCCGCGAACTCGGCTGCAAGCAGCTCTTCCTCGGCGCCGGCAGCCTCGGCACCACCGAGATCCTGCTCCGGGCCCGGGAGACGGGCACCCTCCCCGCGCTCAGCGACAGGGTCGGGCTCGGCTGGGGCCACAACGGCAACATCATGACGGCCCGCGCCAACCACCTCTGGGACACCGTCGGCGCGAACCAGGCCACCATGCCCGCCATGGGCATCGACGACTGGGACAACGCCTCGAACCCGGTCTTCGCCGAGATCGCCCCGCTCCCCATGGGGCTGGAGCACTGGATCTCGATGTACCTGGCCATCACCAAGAACCCGGAGCGCGGGCACTTCACCTATGACACGGCCACCGACTCGGCCCGCCTCAACTGGCGCCGGGACCAGAACACGCCCTCGGTCAACGCCGCGAAGTGCCTCTTCGACCGCATCAACTGGAAGAACTTCACGATGTACCGCTACGACCTCTTCGGCGGGAACCGGGCCTTCGCGGACGACTTCACCTACCACCCGCTCGGCGGCTGCGTCCTCGGCGACGCCACCGACGCGTACGGGCGGGCGAAGGGCTACCAGGGGCTGTACGTGGTCGACAGCTCCCTGATCCCCGGATCGCTCGGCGTGAACCCGTTCGTGACCATCACCGCCCTCGCCGAGCGGAACATGGCCCGGGTCCTCGCCGAGGACCCCAGGTAGGGCACGGGGTCAGCCCCGGTACAGCGCCTCGATCTCATCCGCGAAGTCCTTCGCCACCACGTTGCGCTTCAGCTTCAGCGAAGGCGTGATGTGACCCGACTCTTCCGTGAACTGGGAGGGCAGAATGCGGAATTTCCGCACCGATTCCGCCTTGGACACCGCCGCGTTGCCGTCGTCGACGGCCTTCTGGACGGCGGCGATCAGCTCCGCGTCCTCGCGCAGCTCCGCCGCCGTCACCCCGGCCGGCTTGCCGTTCTCCGCGGCCCAGCGGCCGAGGAACTCCTCGTCGATGGTGACCAGCGCGGCCACGAACGGCCGCCCGTCGCCGACGACCATGCACTCCGCGACCAGCGCGTGCGCCCGGATCCGGTCCTCGATCACGGCGGGCGCGACGTTCTTGCCGCCGGCCGTGACGATCAGCTCCTTCTTGCGCCCGGTGATCGCGAGGTAGCCGTCCTCGTCGAGCGTGCCGACGTCGCCGGTGTGGAACCAGCCGTCGGTCAGCGCGTCGGCGGTGGCCGTCTCGTTCTTCCAGTACTCCTTGAAGATGTGCTCGCCGTGCAGCAGCACCTCGCCGTCGTCCGCGATGCGCACCACGGAACCGGGGAGCGGCTGGCCGACCGTGCCGATCTTCGTCTTGTCCCACGGGTTGAAGGCCGTGGCCGCGCAGGACTCGGTCAGGCCGTAGCCCTCCAGCACCGTGAAGCCGATGCCGCGGAAGAAGTGGCCGAGGCGCTCGCCCAGCGGGGCCCCGCCGGAGATCGCGTATTCGCCGCGTCCGCCGAGCACCGTGTGCAGCTTGCTGTAGACCAGCTTCGAGAAGATCTTGTGCTTGAGCCTCAGGCCGAAGGACGGGCCACCCGGCGTGTCCAGCGCCCTGCTGTACGCGATCGCGGTCTCGGCCGCCGCGTCGAAGATCCGGCCCTTGCCGTCGGCCTGCGCCTTGGCGCGCGCCGAGTTGTAGACCTTCTCGAAGACGCGCGGCACGCCGAGGATCAGCGTGGGCCGGAAGGACTGCAGCTCGTCGGTCAGGTTCTTGATGTCCGGTACGCAGCCCAGCCGGATCGGCGCCAGGACGGCGGCCACCTCCACCAGGCGGCCGAAGACGTGCGCGGCCGGCAGGAAGAGCAGCACGGAGCACTCGCCGGTGCGGAAGAGCGGGCTCAGGCGCTCCACCACGTTGCCGCACTCGGCGAAGAAGTTGCGGTGGGTCAGCACGCAGCCCTTGGGGCGGCCGGTGGTGCCCGAGGTGTAGACGATGGTCGCCGGGTCGTCCGCGACGGCGATGCTGCTGCGCTCGTCGACCTCGGCGTCGGTGACCGCGGCGCCCGCGGCCTTCAGGGCCTCGACGGCGCCCTGCTCGATCTCCCAGACCTCGCGCAGCTCCGGCAGGCGGTCGCGCAGGGAGGCGACGGACGCGCTGTGGGCGGGGCTCTCCACGACCACGGCGACGGCGCCGGAGTCGCCGAGGATCCACTGGATCTGCTCGGGGGAACTGGTCTCGTACACGGGGACCGTGACGCCGCCCGCGGTCCAGATCGCGAAGTCGGTCAGCACCCACTCGTAGCGGGTGCGGGAGATGAGGGCGACCCGGTCGCCGGGCCGGACGCCCGCCGCGATCAGGCCCTTCGCGGTGGCCCGGACCTCGGCCAGGAACTCGGTCGCGGTCACGTCCTGCCACCGGCCGTCGACCTTGCGGCTCATGACGGCGGTGTCCGGATGCTGCGCGGCATTGCGGCGGATGAGATCCGTCAGGTTCCCGTCCGACGGGACCTCGTACAGGGCCGGAAGGCTGAACTCGCGCAAGACTGCTGCTCCTCTGGGCGCCATCGCCACCATGTGGACCGACCGGACGTTACCCACGAGTAGTGGGTTCCCGATAGAGGGAACCGGCCAGATGTTCCGTGCGTCACAGACACGGCCCTCACGAGCCGACAGTAGTCGACCCCGCTCGCGACTCGGAAGTAACCGCAGGTAGGGCGGGCTTCCGCGGATCCCCTACCCGCGGTTACCCCCCGCCTCTAGGGTGGCCGCATGGGTGGCAGCACGCGTGGCAGGAAAACTCGCACACGGATCCACGTCGTCAGCGACGTGCACGGCAACACCGAGGCCCTCGCCAGAGCGGGGGAGGGCGCCGACGCCCTGATCTGCCTCGGCGACCTCGTCCTCTTCCTCGACTACGCCGACCACTCGCGCGGGATCTTCCCCGACCTCTTCGGCGTCGACAACGCCGACCGGATCGTCGCACTGCGCACCGCCCGCCGGTTCGCCGAGGCGCACGCGTTCGGCCGGGAGCTGTGGGCCGGAATGGACCGGGACCGGATGATCGAGGGCGCCGTGCGCCGCCAGTACGCCGAGATGTTCGCGGCCTTCCCCACCCCCACCTACGCGACCTACGGCAACGTCGACATCCCGGGACTGTGGCCCGAGTACGCCGACCGCCACGGCATCACCGTCCTCGACGGGCAGCGGGCCGAGATCGGCGGCCGCGTGTTCGGCTTCGTCGGCGGCGGACTGCCCTCACCGATGCGCACCCCGTACGAGGTGGACGTCGAGGAGTACGCGGCCAAGGTGGAGGCGCTCGGCGAGGTCGACGTACTGTGCTCGCACATCCCGCCGGAGGTGCCGGAGCTCTGCTACGACACCGTGGCACGGCGCTTCGAACGCGGCAGCGAGGCGCTGCTTGCCGCGATCCGGCGGACCAGGCCCCGCTACGCCCTGTTCGGGCACGTGCACCAGCCGCTGGCGCGGCGGATGCGGATCGGGAACACCGAGTGCGTGAACGTCGGTCACTTCGCGGCCACCGGAAGGCCATGGGCCCTGGAGTGGTGACCATCGCACGCACGGTAGCCTTCGAGCGGCGGCCGGAGGCCGCACACTTCCTCGAACACTCCCCGGAGGAGCCACCGCGATGGCGGAACACACCAGCTCAAGCATCACGATCGACGCCGCCCCGGCCGACGTGATGGCCGTGATCGCCGACTTCGCCCGCTACCCGGAGTGGACCGGCGAGGTGAAGGAGGCCGAGGTGCTGGCCGCCGACACCGAGGGCCGCGCCGAGAAGGTCCGGCTGCTGCTGGACGCGGGCGCGATCAAGGACGACCACGTCCTCGGTTACACCTGGACCGGCCCGGACGAGGTCAGCTGGACCCTCGTCAAGTCCCAGATGCTGCGGCAGCTGGACGGCTCGTACCGGCTGGCGCCGGTGGACGGGGGCAAGCGGACCGAGGTCACCTACCAGCTGACGGTGGACGTCAAGATCCCGATGCTGGGCATGATCAAGCGCAAGGCGGAGAAGGTCATCATCGACCGGGCGCTGGCGGGCCTGAAGAAGCGCGTCGAATCCGCCTGATCCCCTGCGGGGTCGCCCGCCGGTCCGGGTGCGGCGCCGCTGCCGGGGCTCCGCCCCGGACCCCGCGCCTCAAACGCCGGCGGGGCTGGATTCGACCGACGCCGGCCCGCAAGTGCGCGCAGCGCGACCTGGCGCGGGCGGGATTTGCCCGCAGGGCCATCCCAGGCCCGCCGGGGGAACGTTCCAGCCCCTCCGGCGTTCGAGGAGCGGGGTCCGGGGCGGAGCCCCGGTCTTTGAGCCGCACCAGGCGGGACGCCGGCAGCCACACCCAGCCCCGCCGGCGTTTGAGGCGCGGGGTACGGGGTGGCACCCCGGGGCCCCGCGCAGCGGGAGAACCACCACCTAGTCGGAGCGCAATGCACACCCTGCTGATCACCGGCCCGGGCGGAGCCGGGAAGACCACCGTGGCCGCGGCCACCGCCCTCGCCGCGGCGCGCGAAGGCCGCCGGGTGCTGCTCCTCACCGACGCCCCCCACCCACCGGAGGGCGACCGGCTGCGCGTGGCCCGCGTCGACTCCGGCCAGGAGTTCCGCGACGAGCTCGTCGCCCTCCAGGACCGCGGATCCGCGGTCCTCGGGATGGTCGGCGCCCGCCCCCTCACCGCCGAGGAGCTCACCGAGCTGCCCGGCGCCGAGGAGTTCGCCCTGCTCCGCGCCATCCGCCGGGCCGCCACCACCCCCGGCACCGACCTCGTCGTCGTCGACCTGCCCCCGCTGCACCGCGCCGTGGCCACCCTCTCCCTCCCCGCACAGCTGCGCCGCTACCTCACCCGGCTGCTCCCCGCCGAGCGCCAGGCCGCCCGCGCCCTGCGGCCCGTACTCGCCCAGCTGGCCGGTGTGCCGATGCCCGCGCAGTGGCTGTACGAGACCGCCGCCCGCTGGGACGAGGAGCTCGCCGCCGTACAGGCCGTGATCGAGGCCGACACCACCCGGATACGGCTCGTCGCCGAGCCCGGACCGGCCGCCGCCGACGCCCTGCGCCTCGGCCGGCTCGGGCTCGCCCTCCAGGAGCTGCCCGTCTCCGCGGTCGTCGCCAACCGCCTCGTCCCGCACGGCTCCACCGACCCCTGGCTCGCCGGCCTCGCCGCCCAGCAGCAGAAGTGCACCGCCGAGTGGGCCGCCGAACTCCCCGTGATCCCGCTCGCCCACCTCGGCCGGGACCCGCACGGCCCCCAGGACCTCGCCCTCCTCGCGGAGACGGAAGGGCTCGTGCCGCCGCCGCCCGCACCCCGCCCCGGCTGGGCCGTCGAGGACCGCCGCGCCGAGGACGGGGTGCTCGTCTGGGCGGTGCCGCTGCCCGGTGCCCGCAAGAGCGAGCTCGACCTGATCCGCCGCGGCGACGAGCTGCTCCTCACGGCGGGCCCCTACCGCAGGATCGTTCCCCTGCCCTCGGTCCTGCGCCGCTGCTCCGTCTCCGGCGCCGCACTCGCCGACGGCGTGCTCCGCATCCGGTTCACGCCGGATCCGGGCCTCTGGCCCCGTACGCCCTGAACCGCGTACCCCCGTTCGGGTAAGGTCGAAAGAGGCCGCACCGAACGCCCCGCAAGGAGAATCCGCGATGAGCGAGGCCACCGACCGTCCCACCGACGACGACGCCTGGGCCGACGCCTGCGCCGAGGACCTCGCCGCCGAGAAGGAGCGCCTGCGCGCCCGGGGCCAGGCGGGCCCCGGGGCCACCGGGACCGCAGCCGAGGAACTGTTCAAGCTCCTCGGGGCCGTCGCGGACAAGGTCTCCTCGCTCAACAACCCGCTGTTCGGCGCCGCGGCCCAGGGCGCGGTGCGCCAGTTCGTCGACCAGGCCAGGACCGCGGCCAAACCCGTCATCGAGCGCAACCCCGAGGTCTTCGACCACCTCGCGGCCGCCGGTTCCGAGCTGCTCGCCGCCTACCGCTCCGCCGTGGAGGGCCACGAGCGCCGCTGGACGCGCGACGAGCCCCCCGCCCCCCGCACGGGCTCCCACGACCGCGACCCCCGCGACGAGGGCCCCGACGCAGGCCCCGGCGAGCGGATCGATCTCGACTGAACCCGGTGCGCGCTCGGGTACGGTTGGCCCTGGCGGGGTTTGACCGGAAACCGAGGGACTAATGGGACTCACCATCGGCGTCGACATCGGCGGCACGAAGATCGCGGCCGGCGTGGTCGACGAAGAGGGCACCATCCTTGAGACGTACAAGGTGCCCACCCCGCCGACCGCGAACGGAGTCACGGAGGCCATCTGCGCCGCCGTGTCCGAGGTCAGCAGCAACCACACCATCGAGGCCGTGGGCATCGGCGCCGCCGGATACGTGGACGACAAGCGCGCCACCGTCCTCTTCGCGCCGAACATCAACTGGCGCCACGAGCCGCTCAAGGACAAGGTCGAGCAGCGCATCGGCCTGCCCGTCGTCGTCGAGAACGACGCGAACTGCGCGGCGTGGGGCGAGTACCGCTTCGGCGCAGGTCAGGGCCACGAGGACGTCATCTGCATCACGCTCGGCACCGGCCTGGGCGGCGGCATCATCATCGGCAACAAGCTGCGGCGCGGCCGCTTCGGCGTCGCCGCCGAGTTCGGGCACATCCGGGTCGTCCCGGACGGCCTGCTGTGCGGCTGCGGCAGCCAGGGCTGCTGGGAGCAGTACGCCTCCGGGCGCGCGCTCGTCCGGTACGCGAAGCAGCGCGCCAACGCCACCCCCGAGAACGCGGCGATCCTCCTCGCGCTCGGCGACGGCACCCCCGAGGGCATCGAGGGCAAGCACATCAGCGCGGCCGCCCGGCAGGGCGACCTGGTCGCCGTCGACGCCTTCCGCGAGCTGGCCCGCTGGGCCGGCGCGGGCCTCGCCGACCTGGCGTCCCTGTTCGACCCGTCGGCGTTCATCGTCGGCGGCGGGGTCTCCGACGAGGGCGACCTCGTCCTCGACCCGATCCGCAAGTCCTTCAAGCGCTGGCTGGTCGGCGGCGCCTGGCGTCCGCACGCGCAGGTGCTGGCCGCGCAGCTCGGAGGCAAGGCCGGGCTCGTCGGAGCGGCGGACCTGGCCCGCCAGGGCTGAGTTTTCCGGACGTGCCGCCCGCCGTGCCCCTTGGGGGAGCGGCGGGCGGCGGCATATCTTGCGGGCATGGACCAGTTGCCGCCCCCGCTGCCGAAGTCCCGTACCGAGCCGGACGGTTCCGCCGTGATCCGGGTACTCAGCTACAACATCCGTTCGCTGCGCGACGACGAGGACGCGCTGGCCAGGGTCATCCGCGCCTGCGAGCCCGACCTGGTCTTCGTCCAGGAGGCGCCGCTGTTCTTCCGGTGGCGCAAGCACGCGGCGCGGCTCGCCGCGAAGGCCGACCTGGTGGTGCTGAGCGGCGGCGCGACGGCGGCCGGGCCGCTGTTGCTGTGCTCGCTGCGGGCCTACGTGGAACGCACCGAGGACGTACTGCTGCCGCTCACCCCCGGCCTGCACCGGCGGGGCCTGGCCACGGCGGTGGTCCGCTTCGCGGGGGCGCGGGTGGGGGTGGTCAGCACCCACTTGTCCCTCGACGCGTCCGAGCGCGGGGCACAGGCGGGGCTGCTGCTGGACCGGGTCGCCGCGATGGACACCCCGTACGCGATCGTGGCGGGCGACGTGAACGAAGCGCCGGGCGGCCCGGTCTTCGGGCGGCTCTCCACCACCCTCCAGGACTGCTGGACGGTGGCCCCCTGGGGCGGGGAGCAGACCTTCCCCGCGGCGGCGCCGGAGCGGCGGATCGACGCGGTGTTCGCTTCGCGGGGGGTGGAGGTGCTGGCCTGCGGTGTCCCTGCGGGGCTGCCGGGGGTCGCCTCCGCGGACCTCCGCACCGCGACGGACCACCTCCCGGTCCTGGCGGCCCTCCGCCTCCCGGCTGCGCCGTAGCGCCGGTCCGGGCGCGGCGCCGCTGCCGGGGGCGCTGCCCCCGGCCCCCCGGTCCTCAAACGCCGGACGGGCTGGAACATCCAGCCCCGCCGGCGTTTGAGGCGCGGGGTCCGGGGCGGAGCCCCGGGGAACGGCGGTAGGGAGGGTAGGGGACCGGCCCCGCGCAGCGGCAACCACCCGCACACCCCCGCCCAGCCCCCACGGCCGGAGGCCGTCGCAGCGGCCCGGAGCCGGCGAGGAGCCCCCGGCGCCGAACCGGGCGAGGGCGTGTGGCGGAGGGGTCAGTCAGACCACGGCCCCGCGCCCCGGATCGTCGTCATCGTCGTCGCCCTGCGCCATCCTCGCGACCAGCGTCGCGAAGCCGCCCAGGAAGCCGCCGATGCCCAGGGTGGTCAGCCACCAGGTCATCTCCCACTGCAGCAGCACCGCCAGCAGCAGCAGCACCGGCCCGCCGACCACCGCCAGCCAGGCGAACTTCGACGTGGTGTCCGCCTCCGGCAGCTCCGGTTCGGGCTGCACGAAGTGGCCCTCGTCCTCGTCCTTCGGCTCCGCGAGGGAGTGGTCCCGGGGTCCCACCATGCCGCCCACGCCCGGGGCGAAGACCACCGAGCTGCCCAGGGACGGCGACGGCGCGGCCGGCGGCTCCGGCTCCGGCCCCTGCTCGGGCTCCGGTTCGGGCTCGGAACCCGCCTCCGCCTCCGGCGGCAACGGCTTCACGTCCTCCTCCGGCAGCAGCAGGTTCTCGATCGGCCGGAACGGCCTGGCCCCCGGCGGGTCCGGCGGCTCCTGCCCGTACCCGGCGACGATCGCCGCCCAGGCCGCTTCCTCGTCCAGCGGCGGAACTCCGCCCGACTGCTCCTCGTGCTCAGCCACCCGCCTCCGCCCCCTCCCTGCCCACGCTCTCCGCCAGCCGGCCGACGAACGCATAACTGTCCGCGAAGATCCGCTCCGCGTCATGGTCCAACGTCGCGACGTGGTAGCTCTGTTCCAGAAGGGTCTCGGTGACGTCCGTCGACGAGATCCGCGCCAGGATCCGCGCCGAGTCCACGGGCGGTACGACGTGGTCCTGCGGGCTGTGCAGCAGCAGCACCGGCTGCGTCACCTGCGGCAGATCCGCGTCCACCAGCTGGAAGAGCTTGCGCAGCGAGTGGGCGGCCCGGGTCGGGACCCGGTCGTAGCCGACCTCCTCCGAGCCCGGCTTCGCGATGTCGCTGGCGATGCCCGGCGTCGACCTGATGAAGTGCTTGGCGACCGGAAGGGCGAAGGCCAGCGGGTCGTGCACCTTGTTGGCCGGGTTGACGAGGACGAGGCCGCTGATCGCGTCCCCGTGCTTGGCGGCCAGCCGCAGCGTGAGCGCGCCGCCCATCGAGAGCCCGAAGACGAACACCTGCTCGCACCGGTCCAGCAGCTCCCGCAGCGCCCGGTCTACCTCCGCGTACCAGTCCTCCCAGCCCGTGAGCTGCATGTCCTGCCAGCGCGTCCCGTGCCCGGGCAGCAGCGGCAGCGACACCGTGAGGCCCTTCCCGGCGAGGTACTCGGCCCAGGGGCGCATCGACTGCGGGGAACCGGTGAAGCCGTGGCAGAGAAGGACGCCGACCTCTCCGCCCTCGTGGCGGAACGGCTCGGCTCCAGGGAGGACGGGCACCAGGGTCTCCTTGATCATGATGTACATCAGGTGGGTGCGTTGCTCTGTGTGACTTCACCGTACGCGACCGGACTGGTACCGACCAGGGCCGTCGGGCCGCTGTCGGGGGAGGCAGGGGATAAGGTCTGTTCGACAGACACAGGAAGGCTTTCGAGTTGATCTACGGCGCAATGAAGTTCTCCATCGGCGGGTCCCTGAAGCTCGCTTTCAGGCCGTGGGTGGAGGGCCTGGAGAACATTCCCGCCGAGGGGCCCGCGATCCTCGCGAGCAACCACCTGTCCTTCTCGGACTCCTTCTTCCTCCCGGCCGTGCTGGACCGGAAGGTCACCTTCATCGCGAAGGCCGAGTACTTCACCTCCCCGGGGGTCAAGGGCAAGCTGACGGCCGCCTTCTTCAAGGGCGTCGGCCAGCTCCCGGTGGACCGCTCCGGTGCCCGGGGGGCCGGCGAGGCCGCCATCAAGAGCGGCATCGAGGTCATCGAGCGCGGGGAGCTCTTCGGTATTTACCCCGAGGGGACGCGTTCACCCGACGGACGCCTCTACCGCGGCAAGCCCGGCGGGCTGGCCCGGGTGGCGCTGGCCACCGGAGCGCCCGTGATCCCCGTGGCGATGATCGACACGGAGAAGATCCAGCCGCCCGGCAAGGTGATCCCGAAGCTGATGCGCCCCGGGATCCGGATCGGCAAACCGCTGGACTTCAGCCGGTACCACGGCATGGACGGTGACCGCTTCATCCTGCGCTCGGTGACCGACGAGGTCATGTACGAGATCATGAAGCTCTCCGGCCAGGAGTACGTGGACATCTACGCCACGGCGGCCAAGCGCCAGATCGCGGACGCGGAGAAGGCCGAGAAGGAAGCCGAGAAGGCAGCCAGGGGCGAGAAGAACGCCAAGGGCGACGGCGCGGAGTAGGAACGGGCGGCGGTACCGCCCGCGGGAGCGGGAAGCGGGGGCGGGGCGGGGGAGATGGCGAAACGCGAGCGTGTCGTGCGCATGTCGGTAGAGCAGCCGCTCTGGCGGGCGCTGACGGCGTACCGGCTGCTGACCATGGTCTACGCGGTGGTGCTGTTCGCCTCCGCCTACAAGAAGTTCGACCGGCCCATGGTCGCGATCGGCTACCTCGCCGTGCTCGCCGTGTGGACCCTGGCCACCTCCTCGAAGGTGGCCACCGCCGCCAGCTGCACCAAGCGCTTCCTCTGCGCCGACCTCACCGTCGCCATCGTGGGGATCCTGCTCACCCCGGTCGCCGACACCCACGAGCGGATCGCCGCGGGCGGCCCGACCCTCCCCAGCATCTGGACCGCGGGCTCGGTCCTCGCCTTCGCCCTCAAGGGCGGATGGCGCTGGGCCGGCTTCGCCTCCACCTTCGTGGCCGCGGCCAACCTCGGCATCCACGGCGGCGACCCGACCCGCGACACCCTGCACAACGTGCTGCTGGTCTGGGTCGCCTCCATCGCCATCGGCTACGTCGTAGAGGTCGCCCGGGCCAGCGAGGCCACCCTGGCCCGCGCCCTGGAGATCGAGGCCGCCACCCGCGAGCGCGAGCGCCTCGCCCGCGACATCCACGACGGGGTCCTCCAGGTCCTCGCCATGGTCCAGCGGCGCGGCACCGAACTCGGCGGCGAGGCGGCCGAACTCGGCCGGATGGCGGGCGAGCAGGAAGTGGCGCTGCGCACCCTGGTCTCCAGCGGACTCGTGCACCCCTCCCGGATCTCCCGCGACGAGTCGCTGGGCGCGCTGGTGGACTCGTACGAGGTGGAGGAGCCCGGTGCGGACGAGGGCGAGGTCGATCTGCGGACCCTGCTCGCCCCGCACGCCGGCTCCCGGGTGAGCTTCGCCGAGCCGGGCACCCCGGTGCGGCTGCCGGTGCCCGCCGCGAGGGAACTGGCCGCGGCGGTCGGCGCCGCCCTCGACAACGTGCGCAAGCACGCCGGGGAGGGGGCCAGCGCCTGGATCCTGGTCGAGGACTGGGGCGACGAGGTGATCGTCACCGTCCGCGACGACGGCCCCGGCATCCCGGCCGGCCGGCTCGACCAGGCCGAGGGCGAGGGACGGATGGGCGTAGCCCTGTCCATCCGCGGCCGGCTGCGGGACCTCGGCGGCAGCGCCGAGCTGGTGTCCGTCCCCGGACAGGGCACCGAAGTGGAACTGAAAGTACCCAGGGGGAGGACGGGCAAGAGATGAGCGAACCGAGCGAGCCGAGCGTGCCGAGCGCGATCAAGGTGATGGTGGTCGACGACCACCCGATGTGGCGGGACGCGGTCGCCCGCGACCTGGCCGCCGCGGGCTTCGACGTGGTGGCCACGGCCGGTGACGGCCCCGAGGCCGTCCGCCGGGCCCGCGCCGTCACCCCGCACGTCCTGGTCCTCGACCTCAACCTCCCCGGCATGCCCGGGGTCCAGGTCTGCAAGGAGCTGGTCGGCGCCAACCCCGCGCTGCGGGTCCTCGTCCTGTCGGCGAGCGGCGAGCACGCGGACGTACTGGAGGCGGTGAAGTCCGGCGCCACCGGATACCTGCTGAAGTCCGCCGGCGCCCAGGAGCTGATCGACGCCGTCCGCCGCACGGCCGCCGGCGACCCGGTCTTCACGCCGGGCCTGGCCGGACTGGTGCTCGGCGAGTACCGCCGCCTGGCCACCGACCCGGCACCGGCCGCCTCCGACGAGCCGAAGGCGCCGCAGCTGACCGACCGGGAGACCGAGGTGCTGCGACTGGTGGCCAAGGGGCTGTCGTACAAGCAGATCGCGGAACGGCTGGTCATCTCCCACCGCACGGTGCAGAACCACGTCCAGAACACCCTGGGCAAGCTCCAGTTGCACAACCGCGTGGAGCTCGTCCGCTACGCCATCGAGCGCGGCCTCGACGACGCGTAGCCCCGCCCGCCCACGTCGAACGTCGTACTTACTCCTCGTACGAGTGAACGGGCGTACGCAACGCCCCGCGATTCCACCGGAATTGACCCCTCCATCGCCCTTGTTGTGACCTGCGTCACCACTAGCGTGACCGTCATGGCGAAGGGAGATTCCATGAAGGTCGGAGTGCTGACCGGTGGCGGCGACTGCCCCGGGCTCAACGCGGTGATCCGCGGCGTCGTCCGCAAGGGCGACCAGGAGTACGGATACGAGTTCGTCGGGTTCAAGGACGGCTGGCGGGGCGCGGTCGAGGGAGTCACCGTCCCGCTGGACATCCCCGCCGTCCGCGGCATCCTGCCCCGCGGCGGCACCATCCTCGGCTCCTCGCGCACCAACCCGTTCAAGGTCGAGGACGGGGTGCGGCGGATCAAGGAGAACCTCACCAAGTACGAGGTCGACGCGCTCGTCGCGATCGGCGGCGAGGACACCCTCGGCGTCGCCGCCAAGCTGTACGAGGAGTACGGCATCCCCTGCGTCGGCGTGCCGAAGACCATCGACAACGACCTGTCGGCGACGGACTACACCTTCGGCTTCGACACGGCCGTCGGCATCGCGACCGAGGCCATCGACCGGCTGCACACCACGGCCGAGTCCCACATGCGGGTCCTGGTCGTCGAGGTCATGGGCCGGCACGCCGGCTGGATCGCCCTGCACTCGGGCCTCGCCGGCGGCGCCAACGTGATCCTGATCCCGGAGCAGCGCTTCGACATGGACCAGGTGTGCGCCTGGGTGAACTCCCGCTTCACGGCGAGCTACGCGCCGATCGTGGTCGTCGCCGAGGGCGCCATGCCCAAGGACGGGGACATGGTGCTGAAGGACGCCACCAAGGACTCCTTCGGGCACGTCCGCCTCTCGGGGGTGGGCGAATGGCTCGCCAAGGAGATCGAGGCGCGGACCGGCAAGGAGGCCCGTACGACGGTCCTCGGCCACATCCAGCGGGGCGGCACGCCCAGCGCCTTCGACCGCTGGCTGGCGACCCGGTTCGGGCTGCACGCGATCGACGCGGTGCGCGACCGGGACTTCGGCAAGATGGTCGCGCTCAAGGGGACGGACATCGTCCGGGTCCCGATCGCCGAGGCCACGGCGAAGCTGAAGACGGTGGACCCGGCGCTGTACAGGGAAGTCGGGGTCTTCTTCGGCTGACCCGCCCTGCGGGGCCGGACCATGGGTCGTATGGTGACAAACGACCCATGGCCTGGCTGGCGGGAGTGAGCGTGGAGATCCTGGCATTCGGTGTGACCGTCGACGAGAAGCCACTCCTGGAGCAGGCCTTCGCGGGACAGCACGAGGTCCGCTGCCTCGACGTCTTCCTCAGCGAGGACACGGCGCCGATCGCGGCCGGGTACGAGATCGTCTCCTCCAGCGTGAACGCCGACCTGAACGCCCGGGTGCTGCGGATCCTGGCGGCGGGCGGGACGAAGCTGATCGCCCAGCGGTCCACCGGCTTCAACAACATCGACCTCGACGTGGCCCGGCAACTGGGCATGACCGTCAGCCGGGTTTCCTACTATTCGCCCTACTCCGTGGCCGAGTTCGCCTGGACCCTCGCGATGGCCGTCAACCGGCGGATCGTCCGGGCCTCCAACCGGACCCGGGACTTCGACTTCCGCCTGAACGGGCTCATGGGTCGCGACATGCGGGGCCGCACAGTGGGCGTCCTCGGCACCGGCAAGATCGGCGAGGCCTTCACCCGGATCGCACACGGCTTCGGCATGAACCTGCTGGGCTGGGACGTAGTCCAGAACCCCGCGTGCGTGGAACTCGGCATGCAATACGTTGACAAGGACGAACTGCTCGCCTCCTCGGACCTGGTCAGCCTGCACGTACCGCTGCTGGAGTCCACCCACCACATCGTCGACGCGGCGGCGCTGCGGCTCATGCGCGACGACGCGATCCTGGTGAACTCCAGCCGGGGCGGGCTCATCGACACGGAGGCGCTGGTCGCCGAACTGCGGGCGGGGCGGTTCACGGGCGTGGGCCTCGACGTGTACGAGGCCGAGGCCGGGGTGTTCTTCACGGACAAGTCCCTGGAGGCGGTGGAGGACGACACCCTGGCCCGCCTCGTCACGTTCCCGAACGTGGTGGTGACCTCCCACCAGGCGTACTACACGAGGGACGCGGTCGGGCAGATCATCGACACGACGGTCGCCAACGTGGCGGACTACCTCGCGGGGCGGCGCTCGGAAAACACCCTGGTCCCCTCCTGAGGCGGGGCGCGGCGGGGTGCCGCTGCCGCTGCGCGGGGCCCGATCCCCGACCCCGCCCTTCCGCCGTTCCCCGGGCGCTGCCCGGACCCGTTCCGGGCGCTGCGCACCCGTGCGCTCACACGCCGCGCGGGCTGGAGTCGCCCTGCGGGCGATCCAGCCCCGCCGGCGTTTGAGGCGCGGGGTCCGGGGCGGAGCCCCGGGGAACGGCGGAAGGGCGGGTAGGGGGGCGGCCCCGCGCAGCGGCCGGCGGGTCCGCCCCCGGGCAGGGCGCGGCGGGGCTACGCCGCGGCGGCGGCCGTCACGTCGGCCAGCAGCTCGCGCAGCAGCTCCGCGCCCCGCAGGGTGAGCACCGACTCCGGGTGGAACTGGACCCCCGCAAAGCCACCCGCCGCGGAGCGGATCGCGTGGACCTCGCCCGTCGCGGGGTCACGGGAGACCTCCACCCCCACCGGCTCGCAGCCCTCGGCGCAGTGCGCGGTGTACGTGTTGTAGAAGCCCACCACCTCCTCGGCCCCGAACAGATCGATCCGCGTCTGCGCACCCTGCGCCGGCTCCGCCTTGCGGATCAGCGGCAGTCCGAGCTCCGCCGCCAGCAGCTCGTGCCCCAGGCAGACCCCGAGCAGGCCGCCCCGGTGCGAGCCGAGGAGCTCCGCGGCCAGCGCGCGCAGCATCCGCATCTTGGGGTCGGCCGCGTCCGCCGGGTTCCCCGGTCCCGGGCCCAGCACGATCGGCCCCTCCCAGGCCAGGGCCGCCTCCCGCAGCCCCGGATCGTCGTAGCGGCGTACGGTCACCTCCAGCCCGGCCACCCGCAGGACGTGCGCCAGCATCGCCGTGAAGGTGTCCTCACCGTCGACGACCAGCGCGTGGCCGGACGGCGTGGCGGGCCGTTCCTGCATCCGCAGCCAGAAGGGGGCCAGGTCCGCCCGCCGGGCAGAGAGCGCCGCCTGCACCCGGGGATCGTCCGCCAGCCGCGCCGCCCCCTCGAAGGCGGGGCGGGGCGCCGCCGGCCGGACCCCGAGCGCCGCCAGCACCCCCGCGGCCTTCGCGTGGGTCTCCGCGACCTCGCCCGCCGGGTCGGAGTGCCGCACGAGGGTGGCGCCGACCGGCACCCGCAGCACGCCGTCCCCGTCGATGTCGGCGGTGCGGATCAGGATGGGGGAGTCGAGCGTCTGCGCCCCGGCCGCGTCCACGCCCAGCAGGGCCAGCGCGCCCGCGTAGTAGCCGCGGCCACCGGTCTCGTACCGCTCGATCACCCGGCAGGCGTTCTGCACCGGCGAGCCGGTCACCGTCGCCGCGAACATCGTCTCGCGCAGCACCTCCCGCACGTCCAGGGAGGAGCGCCCGCGCAGCTCGTACTCGGTGTGGGCGAGGTGCGCCATCTCCTTCAGGCGCGGTCCGACCACGACGCCGCCGCGGTCGCCGACCGTGCACATCATCTTGAGCTCCTCGTCGACCACCATCGACAGCTCCTCGGTCTCCTTGCGGTCGCCGAGGAAGGTCAGGAGGGAGTCCACGGTCGGACCGGCCGCCGGATAGCGGTACGTCCCGCTGATCGGGTTCATCACGACGGTCCCGCCCACCCGTCGCCCGCCACCACCCTCAATCGAGAGCGCTTCGCGCTCGCTCCTCCCACCGGACATCCGTACGTGGACCTCCGGGCTGGCGCCCACCAGCGTCCGCTCCCCGGTGTGGACGACGTACGTCCAGTACGCGCCCCGCTCCCCCTCCAGCAGCCGCCGGAACAGGGCGAGGGCGTCGGCCCGGCCGAAGCCCTCGATCCGGCCCTCGAAGGTGCGCCGGATGACGAAGTTCGCGCCCTCCCCGCGGCCGATCTCGTCCTCGATGACCCGCTCGACCGTGGCCGCGTACTCCTCGTCGGGGACGTCGAAGCCGCCGCCGTCGACCCGGACGGTGTGCGCGGGCAGCGCGGCCAGCGCCTCGGCGAGCGGGATCTCGTACGCCTCCTCGGCGACGAGCACGCTCAGCGGCGTGCCGTCGTCGCGCACGTCGAACCCGCGCTCGCGGATCTGCCGGAAGGGGACGAGGGCGAGGGTGGGCAGCTCCCGCACCGGCAGGTCGCAGAGGTGGCCGGCCTCGTGGACCGGGCCGAGGAGCACCTCGACGGTGTCGTGGTCACGGCCGGGGGTGCGCCGGCGCAGCAGGGCGAACGGGGGACAGGAGTCGTCGAGCAGGCGGCTGAGTGCCATGGACATGGGCGGGTCGTCCTTCCGGTGGGAGGAGCGGCCCGGTGTCCGTGGGCGGTGTTTCTTCACCGAACACGAAAGGCCGCCCCTCGGGGCGGCCTTCGCGTCGGTAGTGTCGTTTACGTACGCGCGAGGAGTGGGCCGCCCGGAGCGGTCCACCACCAGTTCTGGTTCGAGTGCGCGTACATGCTGCGCACCTTAGCCCAGATCGTCCTCCAGGCGCAGGATCCGTCTCATGAAGCGGTATGAACCATGGATTCCGTATTTCCGGGCTCCGTCAACCTTCGAGCCACTTCCGTCTCACCAGGTGGGCGCGAGGCTGGACGTGACGAATGACGACGTAATGTTTACGAGGTGACCGTGAACGCTGAAACCCAAGCCCCCGCCGCCAAGGCGACCTGGCGAGACCTTCCCGCGGCGCAGCAGCCTTCGTACCCCGATGCCGAGGCTCTGCGCGCTGTCGTCGCGGACCTCGAGTCGTATCCGCCGCTCGTCTTCGCGGGCGAGTGTGACCAGCTGCGCGCCCGACTGGGAGCCGTCGCCAAGGGCGAGGCGTTCCTGCTCCAGGGCGGCGACTGTGCCGAGGCCTTCGACGCCGTGTCCGCCGACCACATCCGCGCCAAGCTGAAGACGCTGCTCCAGATGAGCGCCGTCCTGACGTACGCGGCCTCCGTGCCCGTCGTGAAGGTCGGCCGCATCGCGGGTCAGTACTCCAAGCCGCGCTCCAAGGACACCGAGACCCGCGACGGCATCACCCTGCCGACCTACCGCGGTGACTCCGTCAACGGCTTCGCCTTCACCGAAGAGGCCCGCATCCCGGACCCGGAGCGGCTGAAGCGCATGTACCACGCGTCCGCGTCGACGCTGAACCTGGTGCGCGCATTCACCACCGGTGGTTACGCCGACCTGCGCCAGGTGCACGCCTGGAACCAGGACTTCGTGAAGTCCTCCCCCTCCGGGCAGCGCTACGAGCAGCTCGCGCGGGAGATCGACAACGCGCTGAACTTCATGAAGGCCTGCGGCACCGACCCGGCCGAGTTCAAGGCCGTCGAGTTCTACGCCTCCCACGAGGCGCTGCTGCTCGACTACGAGGGCGCGCTGACCCGTACGGACTCCCGTACCGGCAGGCTGTACGACACCTCGGGCCACATGGTCTGGATCGGTGAGCGCACCCGCCAGCTGGACCACGCGCACATCGAGTTCTGCTCGCAGATCGCCAACCCGATCGGCATCAAGCTCGGTCCGACCACCACGGTGGACGAGGCGCTGACCTACATCGACCGCCTGGACCCCGAGCGCGAGCCGGGCCGGCTGACCTTCGTCGTTCGCATGGGCGCCGACAAGGTCCGCGACAAGCTCCCGGAGCTCGTCGAGAAGGTCACCGCGTCCGGTGCGACCGTCGCCTGGGTCACCGACCCGATGCACGGCAACACCTTCGAGGCGGCCTCCGGCCACAAGACGCGCCGTTTCGACGACGTGCTCGACGAGGTCAAGGGCTTCTTCGAGGTCCACAAGGGCCTCGGCACCCACCCGGGCGGCATCCACGTCGAGCTCACCGGTGACGACGTCACCGAATGCGTGGGCGGCGGCGACGAGATCTTCGTCGACGACCTCCACCAGCGCTACGAGACGGCCTGCGACCCCCGGCTCAACCGCAGCCAGTCCCTGGACCTGGCGTTCCTGGTCGCCGAGATGTACCGCGACCAGTAAGCGGCTACGGGCGGGCAGCAGCCCGTGACGATGGGGCGCGGATCGATGTGATCCGCGCCCCATCCGCGTATCCGGGTCTTTTAGGGAACCCTAACTTTGGGTACGGTTAGGTAAGCCTCACCGATCTAGGGGATGGCTCGAAGAACCATTCCGCTCAGGGAGGTGCACCGCGTGTACGTCTGCTCGTGTTTCGGGATCACCGACCAGCAGGTCAAGGACCACGCGGCTGCCGGGGCCTGCACCCCGCGCCAGATCGCCTCGGCCACCAAGGCCGGCACGGACTGCGGCTCGTGCGTGCGCACCATCCAGGGCATACTCGGCCGCGGTGCCTGCCCGCGCCGCGAGCAGCTGGACAAGGGCAACGCCGCGGCCGTCCTCGCCGCGGACCCCGAGCTGGCGGCGGTGACCGTACCCGAGCTCACGGCCGTGCCCGCGATCGCGGCGGTGGCCGCACCCGCGGCGGAGCAGGCGCCTGCGCTCGCGCCCCGGCTCGCGGAAGCGGCCTAGTCCTCCCGCAAGGGCAGGGGTCAGCTCGGCTGCTCGATCAGCTGGGCGATGTACAGGGGCTCTCCCAGGGACTCGATGAGCTCCAGCTGGGTGTCGAGGTAGTCGATGTGGTGCTCCTCGTCCTCCAGGATCTCCTCGAAGAGCCGCGCCGAGGTGATGTCGCCCTTGCCGCGCATGACTTCGATGCCCCGCTTGAGCCGGTCGATGGCCTCGACCTCGACCTGGCGGTCCGCCTGGAACATCTCCGTGATCGTCTGGCCGACGCGCACGTGGAAGAGGCGCTGGTAGTTCGGCAGGCCGTCCAGCATGAGGATGCGTTCGGTGAGCTTGTCCGCGTGCTTCATCTCGTCGATGGACTCTTCACGCGTGTACTTGGCGAGCTTGGTCCAGCCCTTGTTGTCCTGGATGCGGTAGTGCAGCCAGTACTGGTTGATGGCCGTCAGCTCGCCGGTCAGCTGCTCGTTCAGAAACTCAAGGACCTCGGGGTCGCCCTGCATCGCAGAGGCTCCTTCCAGGCAATGTCAGCTATGTGACGGGGCAGGTGGGCGCATCCTTGCACCGCCACTGGGGAGCGTCCAGTAAGTGCCTCCTTAGTGGGAGTTGCCAGGACTTGCCCCGAAACCGGCCCGCATTGGCCCAGACCTGGTCATGACCACCCCGCCAAGTCTGTCACCATGGAGTCATGGGTCAGCCGGAAAGCCGGGAATCTCCGGGAGCAGAGCAGCCGGAGCTCCCCCCGGGGCAGCGGCTCCAGCGGGGCTGGCCCGTCACCCACTACGGGCCTGTACCGAAGTTCAAGCCGGAGCGCTGGGAGTTCCGCGTCTTCGGGGCCACGGCCGACGGTGAGAAGCACTGCTGGAACCACGAGGAGTTCACGGCCCTGCCCTTCGAGTCGGTGGTGGCGGATCTCCACTGCGTGACGAAGTTCAGCATGCAGGGCGCCGAATGGGGCGGTGTGCTCGCCCGTACCGTGCTCGCCCTCGCACCGCCCGCCCCGCAGGTCACGCACGTGATGGTGTGGGCCGAGTACGGCTTCAGCTCCAACTTGCGGCTGGCCGACTTCGCTTCCGACCGGACCGTCTTCGCCACTCACGAGGGCGGTGAACTGCTCACCGCCGAGCACGGGTTCCCGCTGCGGCTCGTGGTCCCGCACCTGTACGCCTGGAAGGGCCCCAAGTGGGTCCGCGGGATCGAGTACATGACCGCGGACCGCCGGGGCTTCTGGGAGGAGCGGGGTTACCACAACATCGGCGACCCCTGGCGCGAACAGCGCTACTCCTATCAGGAGGAGCCGGGGGACGGCCCGGAGCTGTAGCGGACGCCGTCGGGGGAATCGCCCGATGGTGGTACTGCTCAGTGGTGGTACTGGTGGACGACCGCGTGACCCTTGCCGCGGCCGATCATCCACTTGTTGACCGGGGTGGTGAGGACGAAGGCGATCGCGAGCGAGATCGCGAGCACGATCCAGAACAGCGCGTCCGACAGGTGCGCGTCCATGGCGCCGGGCCACAGGGCGATCACCCCGTTGTCGATCAGCTCCATGACGGCGATCGAGAGGGTGTCGGCGGCCAGCGCCACCCGGACGGCCGTACGGAAGTCGACGCCGGCGCCGAGGATCCCGCGCAGGGTGAGGGCGTAGCCGAAGAAGAACGCCAGCACGATCGCCAGGATCATGGTCGACACGTTGCCCCACCCGAGCGCGGTGCCGATGATCATGCCGAGCACTTCGCCGATGGCGCAGCCGGTGAGGCAGTGGAGGGTGGCCTTGGCGGCCATGGCCCAGCTGACGGGGCCGTGGCCGTGGCCGTGGTGGCCTTGGTGCGCGCCGTGGTCGGCGTGGGCCGCGTGGTCGCCGTGTGCGGCGTGCCCGGCGTGGTTGGCGTGCTGGTCGTGGACCTGGTGTCCCTGGTGGGCCTCGTGGTCTGCGTGGCCGCCGTGGTGCTCGTGTCCGTGGTGCTGATGGTGCTCGTCGTGCGCGTGCGTCTGCTCCATGACAACAACCCCCTCATGGGAATGCCGGGTGGCGGTTCCGTCGTTCTGACAGAACCGTATACCCCCCTGGGGTATTCCTCAAGGGATCACCGGATCACTCCATACCGCGCAGCTCCTTCAGCAGCGCCACGTCCGCCGCATGTCCTTCCTTGCCGCCGGGCGTCTCGATGATCAGCGGTACGCCCTCCATCGCCGGGTGCGTGAACAGCTCCGCGAAGGCGTCCCGGCCGATGTGGCCCTGGCCGATCTGCGCGTGCCGGTCCTTGTGCGCGCCGACACCCTCCTTGGAATCGTTCGCGTGGACCAGCTTCAGCCGGCCCTCGCCGACCGTGTCCACGAGCAGGTCGAGGGTCCGCTTGGTGCCGCCCGGCTCCGCCAGGTCGTGTCCGGCCGCGAAGACGTGACAGGTGTCCAGGCAGACCCCGAGCATCGGATGGCGGTCGAGCGCGTCGAAGTACGGGCCGAACTCCTCGGCCGTCGAGCACAGCGAGGAACCCTGACCGGCCGTGGACTCCAGCAGCAGGAAGGGGTCGTCCTCGTGCGTCAGCTCGTCCAGCAGCGGCAGCATGTGCTCCCTGACCTGCGCGTACGCCGCCTCACGCGGACGTCCGCCGGTCGCGGAGCCGGTGTGCACGACCACCCCGAGCGCGCCGATCTCCCGGCCGCGGCGCAGCGAGTGGCGCAGCGACTCCACCGACTTCTCGACGGTCGCCTCGGTGTGGGAGCCGAAGTTGATCAGGTAGGGGGCGTGCACGTACGCCGGGACCGACGCCTCCGCGCACTCCGCCCGGAACCGCTCGTCCTGCGCCGGATTACCGACCGGGGTGGCCCAGCCGCGCGGATTGGCGACGAAGACCTGGACCGCCTCGGCACCCATCTCACGGGCGTAGGCCAGCCCGACCGAGGCGAGGCCGCCCGCCACGGGGACGTGCCCGCCCACTGGATTGCGTATCACTGCGGCCTACAGCCCCTTGGTCTTGATGGTGATCGTGCTGCCCTCGGGGGCGGTCTGCCCGGCAGGCACCGACTGGGTGTCCACGGTGTTGCTGAAGGAGAGGAAGGGCCGCTCCACCTTCACCTTGAAGCCCGCGGCCTCCAGCGTCCTGCGCGCCGCGTCCACCTCCTGGCCGGTCACGCCCGGGACCGGGAGCTGGCGGGGGCCCTTGGACACGGTCAGCGTGATCGTGTCACCGGCCGCGGCCTGGGCGCCGGCGCTGACCGACTGGTTGGCGACCGTACCGGCCGCGGCGGGGGAGTTGACCTGTTCGGGGGCCGTCTCGACCTTGAAGCCCAGGCCCTCCAGGCTCGCCTTCGCCTGATCGGCGGGAAGTCCCACCACGCTCGGGACGCCGACCGGGCGGCCCTTGCTGACCACGAGCGAGACGGCCGTGTCCGGCGCACGCTTCTCGCCGCCCGCCGGGTCGGTGCTGATCACCGAGCCCTGGGCGATGTCCTGGCTGAAGGCCTGGGTGACGACGCCGGGGGCCAGCCCGGCCTTCGTCAGCTCCTTCTTGGCCTCCTCCAGCGGGCGTTCCTTCAGGTTGGGCACGGCCACGAGCTGGGGGCCGCGCGAAATCGTGATCGTCACGGCGCCGTTGCCGCGGATGCGCTTGCCGCCCGGCGGGTCGGTGTTCATCACCGTCCCGCGGTCGAAGGCGTCGCTGAACTTCCGGTCGACGCCCTTCACCCCGAGCCCGGCCGCCGACAGCTGGGAGCGGGCCTCGGCCTCGGTCTTGCCGAGGAGGTTCGGGACCTTCGTGAACTGGCCGGAGCTGATGTACCAGACGCCCGTGCCCAGCCCGAGGGCCAGCAGCACCCCCGCGACGACGAGCAGCACACCACGGCGGGGCAGCCGGGAGGCCGCGGCGGCCGGCCGGTGCGTCGCCGGTGTCGAGGTCGGGGACGGAGTCGGGGGCATCTCCAGACGGGAGGTGTGGTGCACGGGCTGCTGCGCGGCCACCGGGCGCGGGATCACGCCGGTGCGGTCCTCCGCGGACGACCGTTCCTCGGACCGCGCCTGCGGCGGTACGGCGTCCAGCTCGGCGTCACCGAGCTGCGCACGGGCCTCCAGGGCGAGGCCGAGCAGCGCGGCGGCGTCGTGCGGGCGCAGCTCGGGGTGGCGCGCGGTGGCCTGGGCGACGAGCTCGTCGAGCCCGGTGGCGAGCCCCGGGACGGCGGCCGAAGGCGGCGGCACGTCCTCGTGGAGGTGCTGGTAGAGCACCTGGGCGGGGGTCCCGCCGGTGTGCGGCTTGGAGCCGGTCAGCATCTCGTACAGCACGACACCGCAGGCGTAGACGTCCACGCGGGTGTCGGCGACACCGCTCTCGATCTGCTCGGGGGCCAGGTAGGAGACGGTGCCGAGGACGGAGCCGGTGGTGTTGGTGACGGAGTCCACGGAACGGACCAGCCCGAAGTCGGCCACCTTGACCCGGCCGTCGTCACCGATCAGGACGTTCTCGGGCTTCATGTCACGGTGCACGAACCCGGCCCGGTGGGCCGCGCCGAGGGCGGCGAGGACCGGCTCGAGGATGTCGAGGGCCGCCCGCGGCCGCAGCGCACCGCGCTCGCGGAGCACGTCGCGCAGGGTGCAGCCGGACACGTACTCCATGGCGAGGAAGACGTACGGCCCGTCCGTGCCCTGGTCGAACACGGCGACCACGTTGGGGTGCGCGAGCCGCGCCACGGACTTGGCCTCCCGGATGAACCGGTCGACGAAGGCCGCGTCGGCGGCGAGGGCCGGGTGCATCACCTTCAGCGCGAGCACGCGGTCGAGCCGGGTGTCGACGGCCCGGTAGACCGTTGCCATGCCGCCGGCCGCGATGCGGGCGTCTACGCGGTAGCGGCCGTCGAGCACGCGCCCGACGAGGGGGTCATCCAGGGTCGTATCCACCCGCCGATTCTATTGGCGGCCGGATGCGCCCAGACGGGGGCGGTCGTTCTTGCAGCGCAGCTGTGACGTGGGGCGGCGCGCAGGGGCCCACGCCCGGTCGGGGCCTGGGCCCCTGCGGGCCGCGCCGCCGGGTCGGCGGCTGCCACCCGCCTCCGGGTGCGAGTGGGGGCGTGGCGGGCGTCGTCGCGGGAGGGGGGTGACGGTTCGGGCCGGGCGTCGGGTGGGGCGTCGGGCCGGGCGTGGGGCGGGGCGTGGGGTGGAGGCTGGTCGGTGGTGGGGAGGCGGGCGGGATCGGTGCCCCGGCCGGTCGGGAGCGAGGAAGGGTTGGGGGTTTCCCGTCAGTCCCACTGTCCTTCCGCGTCGGGCCGGCCTGTCAAGGGCGCTCCTTCGTCGCGTCGCTTCGCGATGTCGCTGCGCTCCACCCTTGACAGGCCGTCCCGCCACGGAAAGACAAGGACTGCCGGGAAACCCCCAAAAGAACGGGCCGGGCGGAAGAGCCCATAAGCGGCCCGGCCAGAGACGTGCGAGGTGGTGGGGGTGGGGCACGCTCGCCCTCGGGCCGCTCCATCTGGCCCTCCGAACGGGGCAGGCGGCCGAGACCCGTCCAAACCTCGGCCACAAGAGCCTGGCGGCAGGCAGAGCGCGTCAAATCGCTACGCGCTCCCCATCTCTCAGCGTCTGACCCCCGTCCGGGGCTGATCTCGCCCCAGATCGCTACGCGCTTCGCTTTGACGGCGTCCACGGTCGATTGGGGCTGGACATAAGCCGCAAAAGATCGCTACGCGCTCCTCGATGACGGCGACTGCAGGCCGTCTGGGGAGAAGACGCCTCAGACAACGGCCATGTCGAGCTGTACTCGGGTCAGAGCGCCCGGACGTGTCACCACAAGCACGCCTGTCATTCCGTCTGTACCGCCTAGGGCGGGCGGTCGAAGTCCATGAAATGACCCTGGACCTTCCTACGTGCCGGAATACGCC
The DNA here is from genome assembly GCF_055585365.1 of Streptomyces sp. NPDC053432. Taxonomy (NCBI): domain Bacteria; kingdom Bacillati; phylum Actinomycetota; class Actinomycetes; order Kitasatosporales; family Streptomycetaceae; genus Streptomyces; species Streptomyces sp. NPDC053432. Next base: position 103,506 of record NZ_JBVJKF010000008.1, on the reverse strand, counting down.
TTCGATGCCTGACCGTTCGACGGTCCGTGCTGGTTTGTTCGCTGTCCAGCACGGACCGTCGGCGTAACTGCTTTAGTCGTAGTGGTACCGGTGGTGGTGGCTGTGATGGTTGTTGCAGTAGTCCCAGTTCCAGCCCCACAGCCAGTTCCAATTCCAGTCCCACTTGTGGTGACCGCGATGGTGGCGGTAGCAGTAGCCCCAGTCCCCGCCGTGGTCGCTGCTGCTTGGTGCCGTCGAGGCGACGCCGTGCGTTGCCGTCGGTGCGGCGAATGCGTTGGCGGGCAAAAGTGCGCCTGCTGCGGCCAGAGCGGTCGAGGCTGTAAGGAGGGCGAGACGCTGTTTTCGGAATGAGTGGGTCATGAGAATTAACCTCCGGTGGGGCGGGAAGTAATCGCCCGCGCAATATGTCGCGGGTGGATCTGTGTGATCCCAAGTCCCAATTAACCCCGGCCGGGTACATTGCGTCATGACCCGCATTTTCGGGACTTGACACACCTCCATGGGGCTTTCTGGCCGAGGTTTGGTGGGGTATCGGCCCCAGACGGCCATCGGACGCCGAGACAGAGGAGCGCGTAGCGATCGTTGGCGGCTTAGCCCAAGACGACCGTGGACGCCGTCAGGGAGGAGCGCGTAGCGATCTGGGGCGCCCTTCCTCCGGTTCAGGCTCTTGTGGTCGAGGTGGGGAGGAGTCTCGGCCGCCTGCCCCGTTCGGAGGGCGAGATGGAGCGGCCCGAGGGCGAGCGCGTCCTACCCCCACCGCCTCGCGCATCTCTGGCTGGGTCGTTTATGGGCTGTTCCGCCCGGCCCGTTCTTTTGGGGGTTTCCCGGCAGTCCTTGTCTTTCCGTGGCGGGACGGCCTGTCAAGGGTCGCCGAAGGCGATCGCGAAGCGACGCGACCGCAGGGAGCGCCCTTGACAGGGCGGCCCGACGCGGAAGGACAGTGGGACTGACGGGAAATCCCCAACCCTTCCTCGCTGCCGACCGGCCGGGGCACCGCCACCGCCCGCCTCCCGACCCCCGACCGGCCTCCAGGCCGGGTCGCGGACCGCCGTCGAGCGCCCGGCCCGAACGCCCAACTCCCCTCCCGCGACGCCGCCCGCCACCCCCACCCGCAGTGAGGGCCCCGACCGGGCGTGGAACCGTAACCGTCCCGCCCCTCAGAACGCCGGCCGCTCCGGGTCCAGGGCCGCCCGCCCCTCCGTGGGGGACGAGGCTTCGGCGAAGCGGCGTTGGGGGATGCGGCCCGCTCGGTGGGCCAGGCGGCCCGCGGAGACCGCGTCGCGCATGGCCGCCGCCATCAGGGCGGGGGACTGGGCGCGGGTGACCGCCGAGGCGAGCATCACCGCGTCGCAGCCGAGTTCCATGGCGAGGGCCACGTCCGACGCGGTGCCGGCACCGGCGTCGAGGATCACGGGGACGCCCGCCCGTTCGGTGATCAGCTCGAAGTTGTGCGGGTTGCGGATGCCCATGCCCGAGCCGATCGGGGAGCCGAGCGGCATGATCGCCGCGCAGCCCACGTCCTCCAGCTTGCGGGCCAGGACCGGGTCGTCGTTGGTGTACGGGAGGACGGTGAAGCCCTCGTCGACCAGGATCTCGGCCGCGTCGAGGAGTTCGACGCCGTCCGGCAGGAGGGTTCGCTCGTCCGCGACGACCTCCAGCTTGATCCAGTCCGTGCCCAGCGCCTCCCGTGCGAGGCGCGCCGTCAGGACGGCCTCGCCGGCGGTGAAGCAGCCCGCCGTGTTGGGCAGGACCGCGATGCCGAGCTTGGTGAGGACGGAGAGGACGGAGCCCTGGACCGTCGGGTCCAGACGGCGCATCGCGACGGTCGTGAGTTCCGTACCGGACGCGATCAGCGCGCGCTCCAGGACGTCCAGGCTCGGGGCACCGCCCGTGCCCATGATCAGGCGGGAGGAGAAGGTCCGGCCGCCGAGGGTGAGGAGATCGTCCGCCATGGCGTTCGTGGTGTTCATGTCGTTCGTGCCGCTCATGTGGTTCAGCCGCCCTGGACCGCGGTGAGGATCTCGACCCGGTCGCCGTCGCCCAGCGCCGTGGCCGGCCACTGGCCGCGCGGGACCACGGTCTCGTTGAGCGCGGCGGCGACGCCGGAGGGGGCGGTGGTGAGGGTGGCGACCACCGAGTCGAGGGTGGTGCCGGCCGCGATCTCGCGCGGCTCGCCGTTGACGGAGATGGTCATGCGAAGGACTCCTGACGTGCGGCGGAGAACCGGCGGGGGGAGAAGGGGCGGGCGACCGGCGGGAGTTCGCCGGTGGTCAGCAGCTCCGCCAGTACGTCGCCCGTGAGGGGGGTGAGCAGGACCCCGTTGCGGTAGTGGCCGGTGGCCAGGTGCAGGCCCGGCAGCTCGGTCGGGCCGAGCAGCGGGGCGTTGTCGGGGGAGCCGGGGCGCAGGCCTGCCCTGGTCTCGACGAGGGGGAGTTCAGTGATGCCGGGCACCAGCTCGTGGGCGTCGCGGAGGAGTTCGTAGACCCCGCCGGCGGTGACGGTGGTGTCCCAGCCGAGTTCCTCGCTGGTGGCGCCCAGGACGAGTTCCCCGTTCTCGCGCGGCACCAGGTAGACGTGGCTGCCGCGCACGACGGCCCGTACGGTCCGGGAGAGGAACGGGGCGTAGGCAGGAGGGACGGACAGGCGCAGGACCTGGCCCTTGACCGGCCGGACGGGTACGGCCGCCTCCGGCGGTACGCCGGGCAGCTTGCAGCTGAGCGAGCCCGCGGCCAGGACCACCTGGGCGGCGCGCAGCGCCGTACCGTCGTCGAGCACGGCGCCGGCCGCGCGGTCGGCGGTGACCACGAGCCGCTCCGCGTTCGCCCGGTGGATGATCACCCCGGCGCGCTCGCAGGCGGCCAGCAGGGCGGTCGCGAGCCGGCGCGGGTCGACCTGGTGGTCGCCGTCCACGCGCAGGCCGCCGCGGACGCCGGGGGCCAGCATGGGCTCCAGGCGGCGGCACTCGCGGCCGGTGAGCCACTCGGACTCAAGGCCGCAGCGGCGCTGCAGGGCGTGGAGTTCCCGCAGGTGGAGGCGGTCGTCGGAGTCGAGGGCGACGGCGAGGGTGCCGCAGGCGCGGTAGCCGATGTCCATGCCGCCGCTGGCCTCGGCGAGCTCGGCGGCGAACCGCGGGTAGCGCTCGGCGGAGGCGAGGCCGAGGCCCAGCAGGGATTCCTCGCCGTAGTGCAGTTCGGTGACGGGGGCGAGCATGCCGGCCGCGACCTGGGCGGCGCCGCCGCCGGGGGCCGGGTCGGCGAGCGCGGTGCGCAGGCCGCGTTCGGCGGCCCGCCAGGCGGTGACGAGGCCGATGATCCCGCCGCCGATGACGAGGACGTCGGATCCGGATCCCGTTTCGGGTCCCGATACGGGTCCGGATAGGGGTCCCGATACGGGTCCGGATACGGGTCCGGATAGGGGTCCCGATTCGGGCCGGGATGCGGGTCCCGATTCGGGTCCCGATACGGGTCCGGATTCCGGTCCCGTTCGATTCCGAGATGAAAACATGGGCGTCCAGCCCCTCCCTTCGCCGGCATGACCCGGATCAGGTTCGTACGGTCGGAGGCCGTCCAGCCTCCCTCTCAGCCCGGTGCGCCGGACTCCCGCGATAGGTACGGTGGCCAGACTAACCCGGCCGCCGACGGCGGGTAAGGCGGCACCTATTCCTGACGGGGCGTCAGATGATTAGGGTGTCCGAGTGAGTGAGCAGACGGAGAAGAATCAGAGCGGCGTCGTGATCGTCGGCGCCGGAATGGCCGGTGTGCAGACCGCGGTCGCCCTGCGGGAGCAGGGGTACGCCGGCCCCGTGACCCTGCTGGGCGCCGAGCCGCACCAGCCCTACGACCGCCCCCCGCTCTCCAAGGCGGTCCTGCTCGGCAAGGCCGAGGACTCCGCCTTCGACGTGGACTTCGAGGGGCTCGGCATCGAGCTCAGGCTCGGCACCGAGGTCACGGGGCTGCGGGCGGACGAGCGGGAACTGGACACCGAGGCGGGCCCCGTCCCGTACGAGGTCCTCGTGCTGGCCACCGGTGCCGAGCCGCTGACCCTGCCGGGGACCGGGGGTGTCCCCGGCGTGCACCTGCTGCGCACCCTCGACGACGCCGCCCGGCTGCGGCCGGTCCTGGCCGAGGCCCCCTCGGTCGTGGTCGTCGGGGCGGGCTGGATCGGCGCCGAGTTCGCCACGGCGGCCAGGGAGGCGGGCTGCGCGGTGACGGTGGTGGAGGCCGCCGACCGGGTGCTGGCGGGGGCGCTGCCCGAGGAGGTCGCCGCGCCGATGGGGCGCTGGTACGCGGAGGCGGGCGCCGAGCTGCTCACCGGCGCGAAGGTCGCCGGGATCGAGGCGGGGCGCGTACTGCTGGCGGACGGCCGGGAGCTGCCGGCCGGGGCGGTGGTCGTGGGCATCGGCGCCCGCCCCGCCACCGGGTGGCTGGCCGGGACCGGGGTGGAGCTCGGGGCCGACGGGTCGGTCACGGCCGACGAGCACCTGCGCACCTCCGTGCCCGGGGTGTACGCGGTCGGCGACTGCGCGTCGTTCCCCTCGGGGCGGTACGGGGCGCGGCTGCTGGTGCACCACTGGGACAACGCGCTGCAGGGGCCGCGGGCCGTCGCGGCGAACATCCTGGCGGGGGAGGAAGCGGGGGCGGTGTACGACCCAGTCCCGTACTTCTGGTCGGAGCAGTTCGGGCGCTTCGTGCAGTACGCCGGGCATCACGGCGGGGCGGACGAGCTGCTGTGGCGCGGGGACCCGGCCGGGGAGGCGTGGTCGGTGTGCTGGCTGCGGGGCGGGGTGCTGGTCGCGGTGCTCGCGGTGGGGAGGCCGCGGGATCTTGCGCAGGGGCGGCGGCTGATCGAGACGGGGGCGGCCGTCGACCCGGCGAAGGTCTCCGACCCGGGGGTTCCGCTGAAGTCGGCGGTCGCGTAGCCGTGTGACGGGCCGGGCCGGGCCGGGCCGGGCCGGGCCCGCCGGGGCGGGGCCGGGTGGGGCGGGGGGCCGCTGCGCGGAGCCGCTCCCCGCCCCGCCCTTCCTCCGTTCCCCGGGGCTCCGCCCCGTACCCCGCGCCTCAAACGCCGGCGGGGCTGGAGCGGCGGGGCTCCGCCCCGGACACCGCGCCTCAAGCGTCGGCGGGGCTGAGGTGGCGGGGCTGCGCCCTGGCCCCCGCGCCCCAAGCGCCGGCGGGGCTGGAGCGGTGGGGCTCCGCCCCGTACCCCGCGCCTCAAGCGTCGGCGGGGCTGGAGCGGCGGGGCTCCGCCCCGGACACCGCGCCTCAAACGCCGGCGGGGCTGGAGCGGTGGGGCTCCGCCCCGTACCCCGCGCCTCAAGCGTCGGCGGGGCTGGAGCGGCGGGGCTGCGCCGCGGACCCCGTGCCTCAAGCGCCGACGGGGCTGCGCCGCGGACCCCTCGCCTCAAACGGCGGCGGGGCTGAAGCGGCGGGGGTCGGCGCGGGGGTGGTACCCGGACGGGGTGGGTCAGGTACCGGCGGCGGAGTGGAGATGGCAGGCTTGGGGTGTGACCGAGATTGACGCAAAGATCGATGCCCTTGTTCCCTCCTGGCTGTACCTCCCCGACATCGCGGAGATGCTCGACATCGAGGTGACCCGGGTCCGCCAGATGGTCAAGGAAGGTCAGCTGGTCGCCGTGCGCCGCGGCGAGAACCGCTCCCTCCAGGTCCCCGCACCCTTCATCGACGGCGACAAGGTCGTCAAGGGTCTGGTCGGCCTGCTGACGGTCCTCCGCGACGACGGCTTCTCCGACGAGGAGATCCTGGAGTGGATGTTCACCCCGGATCCGACCCTGCCCGGCACCCCCGCGCAGGCGCTGAGCGAGAATCGCGGCACGGAGGTCAAGCGCCGGGCGCAGGCGCTCGCCCTCTGAGTCGGTTCATCCGATTCGGCCGCATCATCCGAACCATCTGAAACACCGCGGTGTACGGGCCCCGTGCCCGTGCACCGCGCTCCATCACGGGGGGTACACCCATGCAGCAGCTGTCCGACGCCCGGCTCTATCTGTGCACGGACGCCCGGAAGAAGCAGGGTGACCTCCCCCAGTTCCTCGACGCCGTGCTCGCCGGAGGCGTGGACATCGTCCAGCTCCGGGACAAGGGCATGGAGGCCGGGGAGGAGCTCGAGCACCTCCAGGTGTTCGCCGAGGCCGCCCGCCGGCACGGCAAGCTCCTCGCCGTGAACGACCGTGCCGACGTCGCGCACGCCATCGGCTCCGACGTCCTGCACCTCGGCCAGGGCGACATCCCCGTACCCGCCGCCCGCGCCATCCTCGGCGACGGAGTGCTGATCGGCCGTTCCTGCCACGCGGAATCCGAGGTCGACGCGGCCGCTGCCGAGCCCGGCGTGGACTACTTCTGCACCGGCCCCTGCTGGCCCACCCCCACCAAGCCCGGCCGCTACGCCCCCGGCCTCGGGCTCGTCCGGTACGCGGCCTCGCTGGAGCAGGACCGGCCCTGGTTCGCCATCGGCGGCATCGACGCCTCGAACCTGGACGAGGTACTGGACGCCGGCGCCACCCGCGTGGTCGTCGTCCGCGCCGTCACCGAGGCCTCCGACCCGGGCGCGGCCGCCGCCGAGCTCGCCAAGCGCGTACGGGCCCGCCTCGGCCAGTAGCCAAGCCCCGACGGGGGTGTCCAAAAAGCTGTCCAAAAGACGGACACCGCTTCGGACTGCGCCATGCCGCGTCTAACCTGCCCGTATGGCCTCTGGTACCGCTTCCACCTGGTCGGACCGTGCACACACGGTCCGGGACCTCCTCGCGTCCGGGCGCTCCTACTCCTTCGAGTTCTGGGCGCCGAAGACCGAGAGGGGCGAACGCAACCTCTGGAACGCGCTGCGCCGGGTCGAGGCGGTGGCTCCCAGCTTCGTCTCCGTGACCTACGGGGCCGGCGGCTCCACCCGCGGCGGCACCGTCCGGGCCACCGAGCAGATCGCCGCGGACACCACCCTGACCCCGGTCGCACACCTCACGGCCGTCGACCACTCGGTCGCCGAGCTGCGCCACGTCATCGGCCAGTTCGCCGACGCCGGCATCCGCAACATGCTCGTCCTGCGCGGGGACCCGCCGGGCGACCCGATGGGCGAGTGGGTGGCACATCCCGAGGGCGTGCACTACGCCGCGGACCTCGTCCGACTCGTCAAGGAATCGGGGGACTTCTGCGTCGGCGTCGCGGCCTTCCCCGAGATGCACCCGCGTTCGCTGGACTGGGACACGGACATCCGGCACTTCGTGGACAAGTGCCGCGCCGGGGCCGACTACGCCATCACGCAGATGTTCTTCGACCCGGAGAATTATCTGCGGCTTCGCGACAGCGTCGAAAAGGCGGGCTGCGAGACCCCGATCATCCCCGAGATCATGCCTGTTGTGGGCATCAAGCAGCTCGACCGGCTGCCCCAGCTCAGCAACGCGGTCTTCCCTGCGGACGTGAAAGAGCGCATGCTCGCCGTCAAGGACGACCCGGCCGCTGTACGCTCCATTGGCATCGAGTTCGCCACGGAGTTCTGCGCGCGGCTGCTGTCCGAGGGTGTACCGGGGCTGCACTTCATCACGCTGAACAATTCCACGGCGACTCTCGAAATCTACGAGAACCTGGGCCTGCACCAGCGGGCCTGACCGGCCGTACGCCATGGGCGGCCGTACCGAGAGGGGCCACGCATGGGAATGACGGTCCTCTACATCGCGTTCGGGATCGTCGCGCTGTGGTTGCTCGCCGAGGTCCTGATGCAGTACAAGGCCCGGCTCCGCTGGCGCCTGCTCGCCTTCGCGGGGTTCCTCGGCGTGGTCGCCGGGGTCGTGCTGCCGTCGGTGCTGGTCATCGGCGCCGGAGCGGCCATGTTCGCCGTGGGCCAGACGCTCGTCACGCTCTCCTTCCGCAAGGGGTTCGTGGCCGGCTGGGCGCTGCGCCGCGGCGGGAAACCCGTACGGCAGACCAGGCGGCGGCGCTCCGGCGCCGCGGTGAAGCAGGAACCCTCCCTGGAGGTCACCGGCCTGGAGTACGAGGGGCGGGGCGACGGCCGCGGCGAAGGCCGGGACCGGCCCGAGGCCCCCGAGGTCTACAACCCGGAGCCGGTGCCCGAGGACACCGGGTCCTACGGGATCCAGAGCTTCGCCCCCGACCGGTCCGCCCAGGACGCCGCGCAGACGGCGGCCTTCGCCTCGCCGTTCACCACGGCCGAGCAGGACGCCCACCAGTACGCCGCGTACTACGACCCCTCGCAGTCCCAGGGCGGCCAGGGCGGCTACGACTACTCCAACGGCTACCCGGGGGGCGAGCAGCAGGTGTACGCCGCCTACTCCGACCCCTACATCGGCACCGGCGGAACGATCCCGCCCGGCGCCGACCCGTACGCCGCGGGCTACGCCCCCTACGGCGACCAGGGGCAGCAGTACTCCATGGACACCCCGCCCGGCGGGGTCTGGGTCCCGCAGCAGCGGACCACCGACGCGTACGGGCAGCCGTACCCGGCGGAGGACCAGCAGCAGGGCTACCCGTACCCGTCCCAGGGGACGGGCGAGTACGAGCAGTACCGCTACTGACGGACCCCGCGGCTCATTGCGAGCCGCGGAACTCCGCGCCTTCCACGATCAGCCCGGCCACCAGGGCCCCGGTCATCCCGGCGTGCGGCAGCCCGCCGCCCGGGTGCGCCCAGCCGCCCGCCAGGTACAGGCCGGGCACGGCCGTGGTGTTGGCCGGTCGGAGCAGCCGGCCCCCGGCACCCGCGAGGGCGGGCGGGGGCACCGAGCCGCCGACCGCGCCCGTGGCCGCCTCGATGTCGGCGGGGGTGCGCACCTCGTGCCACAGCAGGCGCTCCTGAAGCCCTGGAACGGCCTTCGCGGCGAGTTCCAGCAGTTCCCGGTCCCCGGGGACCCGGGAGCCGCACACGGCGCTCACGGTGACCGCCTCGTGGTCCGCGTCGGGCCGGGTGGCGGGGTCGTCGGGCCGCATCACGGTGACGTCGGCGCCCCGCGCGTGGACCAGCGTGCGGTGCACGGCGTCGGCGGGGCGGGCCCCGCGCAGCGCGAGCAGCAGCGTGACCCGGCTCGCGGTGCCCGCCCCGCGGGCGGGCACCGTCTCCGGGGGCCGGGGCAGGGAGCGGGCGGGCAGCCGGCGCGGGTCGATCGCGCAGACGACGGAGTCGGCCTCGACCTCGGTGCCGTCGGCCAGCAGCAGTCCGGACGCCCGGCCGGCGGCCGCGAGCACCTCCCGCACCCCGGCGCCGAAGACGAAGGCGACCTTCCGCTCCAGGCAGCGCTCGTACACGGCGGTGGCCAGGGCCCGCATACCGCCGCGCACGTACCAGCTGCCGAAGGTCTGCTCCATGTACGGGAGCACGGCCGCGGAGGCGGGCGCGGTGGCGGGGTCGAGCCCGTACGAGCGGACCAGGCCCGTCAGCACCTCGCCGAGCGCGCCGCCCAGCTCCCGCTCGGCCACTTCGGCGAGCGTCGGGGTGCGGCGGCGCAGCAGGCCGCTCCTGCGCAGGGCGGGGTAGGGGTCGCTGCCCAGGGCCCGCAGGGCCTCGCCCGTGCGCAGCGGCTCCTCCAGGAGCGGGCGGCGGGTGGCGTCCCAGACGTCCCGGGCGCGGCCCAGCACATCGTTCCAGCGCTCGCCCGCGCCCGGGCCGAAGGCGGTGTCGAGGGCGGCGGCGACCCCGCCGCGCGAGGCGCCGGGCAGGGTGACGTCGATGCCGTGGTGGGGCAGGACGTGCCGGACGGCGGGGTCCACCTGGACCATGTCGACGCAGTCCTCCAGGGACCGCTTGCCGGTCTTCACGAACAGGTCGCGGTAGACGGCGGGCAGGTGCAGCAGCCCGGGACCGGTGTCGAAGGCGAAGCCGTCGCGTTCGTACCTGCCGAGCGCCCCGCCGTAGGTGGTCCCGCGTTCGTACACCGTCACCCGGTGTCCTGCCACGGCCAGCCGGGCCGCCGCCGCCATTGCGCCCATCCCGGCGCCGATCACCGCAATTCGTGCCATGCGGCCGAGCCTATCGAGCCCGGTCAGCGGTACGGCGGGGCCCCTGCGGTCTCACGGGCGGCGGGGCCCATGCGCTTCTCCTCGCGGCGCTGGGCGCGCCGGCGCAGGAAGCGGCGGATCTTCGTCCAGAGGAAGACCAGGAGGGCCAGACCGGCGGCGAGTATGACGGCCGCGACGGTCGCGGCGGCCGCGGGGTGGTAGATCGCGAAGATGACGATGCCCGCCACGCCGAGGTCCTCGGCCGTGCTGACCACGATGTTGCTGAACGGCTCGGGCGAGGTGTTGATCGCCATCCGGGTGCCGGCCTTGATGAAGTGGCTGACCAGCGCGGTGGAGCCGCCGATGGCGCCGGCGGCGATGTCGGAGAGCGAACCGCTCTGCCCGGCCAGCAGGGCTCCCACCACCGCACCGGACACGGGGCGGATCACGGTGTGGACCGAGTCCCATACCGAGTCCATGTACGGGATCTTGTCGGCTACCGCCTCGCAGAGGAACAGCACGCCGGCGACGATCAGTACGTCGGTGCGCTGCAGCGAGGCGGGGACGTCGTCGGTCATGCCGGTCGCGCCGAAGATGCCGAGCAGGAGGACCACGGCGTATGCGTTGATCCCGCTGGCCCAGCCGCTGGTGAAGACCAGGGGGAGCACATTCACGCGATCATCATGCCGCAGTCGGGGGCCGAACGGGTGTGGATCGGGTGCGGAATCGCGGAGCGCACCGGTGACGGGACGCACAACGCCGAGGGGACGGCCACCGGGCGGCGGCCGTCCCCTCGCTCACGTCGTCACGGGGCCGGTGGTGCTAGTGCCCCTGCTCGTCACGGCGGCGCTGCCACCGTTCCTCGATGCGGGTCATCATCGACCGACGCTGGCGGCCCCGGCCGTGGGCCGAACCGCCTGCACTGCCGGAGACGGGCTGCTCGCCAGGCTTGGGGGCCTTGCGCCAACCGGTGACCACGAGAACCGTACATCCCAGCATGACGAGGAAACCCACCACGCTGATCCAGAGCACGTTCGGAATGATCACACCGGTCATGAGGAGCGCGATACCCACCACAATGCCTGCGACTGCCTGGTAGACCCGTCGCCGGGTGTACGTACGCAGTCCGCTTCCCTCAAGCGCTGTCGCGAACTTGGGATCTTCGGCGTACAGCGCTCGCTCCATCTGCTCGAGCATTCGCTGCTCGTGCTCCGAGAGCGGCACGGGAGTCCTCCTCATCCGTCGGTCGCGGGGGGTAGCGACCAGGGGTCCCCTTCAGGATAGGCGGGGAACCGCCCCCGTGATACCCGCCCTCTACGCCACGTTCCAAAAAAGCACTGCCGGAAAGAACTGCGTGTCCGTCCGGCCCTGCGAGCGGCCACTGAGGCGATTGTTCCCCAATGATCCGTCCGCCATGCCGTTCGGTTACCCGATCATACGGGGCCGAGCGCCGTGGCGGAGGGTGTGTGGCCGACTCCATGCGCCGAAGATCGCAGATCAGCCCTGCTTCTCGCCCAGTACGTGCAGCTGAGTGGCGACGGCGTGGAAGGCGGGGAGCTCCGCGGCGGCCTCCTCCAGGCGGAGCAGGGCCTCGACCGCACCCGGCTCGGTGTCCACCAGGACGCCCGGGACGAGGTCGGCGAAGATCCGTACGCCGTGGACCGAGCCGACCTCCAGGCCGGCCCCGCCGACCAGCTCGGAAAGCTGTTCGGCGGTGAAGCGGCGGGGCACCGGGTCGCCGGAGCCCCAGCGGCCGGCCGGGTCGGTGAGGGCGGTCCGGGCCTCGGTGAAGTGGCCGGCCAGCGCGCGGGCGAGCACGGCACCGCCGAGGCCGGCGGCCAGCAGGCTGAGCGTGCCGCCGGGGCGCAGGGCGGCCACCGCGTTGGCGACGCCCTCGGCCGGGTCGTCCACGTACTCCAGCACGCCGTGGCACAGCACCACGTCGTACGCGCCCTGCTCCACGACCTCCAACAGGCCCTGGGCGTCTCCCTGGACACCGCGGACCAGGTCGGACAGGCCCGCCTCGGAGACCCGGCGCTCCAGCCCGAACAGCGCGTTCGGGCTGGGGTCGACCACGGTGACCCGGTGGCCCAGGAGGGCCACCGGCACCGCGAACTTGCCGGTACCGCCACCGGTGTCGAGCACGTCCAGCACATCCCGCCCGGTCGCCTTCACCCGGCGGTCGAGAGCCTCCTTGAGGACCTCCCACACCACGGCGGTGCGAAGGGAGGCGCGGGGGCGGGAATTGTCCGACACGGCTGATGGCTCCTCGGCGCGCTAGGGAATCGGGTGGGCCGTCAGTGCCCCACCCGGTCCCACCCTATTGCCTTGCGCAGCCCGGCAGCTCATCCCGCGTCCGGACGCTCCGGACGAGGTCCCGGCAAGGATCCCGGGAGGGTCTGCGCCGGCGGCCGGAGGGCGAGCATCCGCTCCACCAGGCGCAGGAACATCGAGGCGGCGCGCACCAGATCGTCCGCCTGGCGGGCGCTCGCCGCGCCCGCTATCCCCGCCTCGGCCCGGGCCCGGCGCGCCGCGCCGGAGGCGAAGAGCGCGCTCCACTCGGCGAGCTCCGGCGCTATCTCCGGGAGCACCTCCCACGCGCTGCGGATGCGGGGCCGCCGCCGCGGGGTGACCGGTTCCGGCCGGCCTCGCGCGGCGAGCACGGCCGCGGCGACGCGCAGGGCGGCCAGGTGGGCGGTGGCGTACCGCTCGTTGGGCCGGGTCAGCCGCGCCGCCTCGGCCAGGCCGCCGCGGGCCTTTTCGAGCAGGTCGAGCGCGGCCGGATCGGCCGCGGACTTGCGCGGGACGGGGTGGACAGGGGACGGGGACGGTGTGGCCATGACGAACCTCCTGTCGATGCCTTGCACGGGTGTTGCTGCCTGCCCCCATCGTGACGGGCGCCACTGACAATCGCGCTGACCTGCAGTTTTGTCGCGCCGGCACAGCAACTGCCCCCTCCGGCGCGCGTGGTGCGGAAAGGGGTGGTAGTTTTTGAACTGACCGGTCAGTTCAAAAAGAAGGGGGGACGGCGTGGACAGCCCGCACGGCGCGGCCGTCACAGCCGAGAACTTCGGACTCAAGGGCCCGCGCGGCTGGGCCTTCCGGGGAATCGGCATCGACGCGGCGCCCGGCTCGCTCATCGCGGTCGAAGGCCCCTCCGGCAGTGGCCGCACCTGCCTGCTCCTCGCCCTCACCGGACGGATGAAGGCCACCGAGGGCCACGCCGAGATCGGCGGCCACCGGCTGCCGAAGCGGATGACCGCGGTCCGCAAGACCGCGGCCCTCGGCCCCGTCACCGGGGTCAACGAGCTCGACCAGGCCCTCACCGTCGGCGAGCAACTGCGCGAGGGCGCCCTCCTCCAGCGCCGCTACGAAGGATCGGTCCGCGCCCTGCTGCGCCCCCGCGACGAGCGCGGCGCCGCGTCCGCGGCCCGCATCGACGCCGCGCTCGCCGCCGCCGGACTCGACCTCGACACGCTGCCGAAGGGCGCGCGGACCTCCGTACGCGACCTGGAACGGCTGGAATCCGTCCGGCTGTCCGTGGCCATCGCGCTGATGGGCCGGCCGGGTCTGCTGGCCCTGGACGACCTCGACCTGAAGCTCTCGGACGCCGAACGCGACGAGGCCTGGGCCATGCTCCGCCGGATCGCCGCCGCGGGCACCACCGTCCTCGCGGTGTGCAGCGAGGCCCCGGCCGACGCGGTGGTCCTGCGCACCGCCGGGCCCGCGGTCCCGGCCGTGACCCAAACCGACAGCGACACCGACACCGATACCGACACCGAAGACACGAAGGGGGCGGACGATGCGCTCGCCGAAGCTGGCCGCGCTTGAGCTGAAGCGGTTCGGGCGGGGGAAGCTGCCCCGGGCCGCTCTCGTCGCGCTGCTCCTGCTGCCGCTGCTCTACGGAGCCCTGTACCTCTGGTCCTTCTGGGACCCGTACAGCCGCCTCGACAAGGTGCCCGTCGCCCTCGTCAACTCCGACAAGGGCGCCACCGTCGACGGCAAGCACATCGACGCCGGCGGCGAGATCACCAAGAAGCTCCACGACAGCAAGACCTTCGACTGGCGCGAGGTCAGCGCCGAGGAGGCCGCCAAGGGGCTGGAGAACGGCACGTACTACCTGTCCCTGACCATGCCCGCGGACTTCAGCCAGAAGATCGCCTCCAGCTCCGGCCAGGACCCCGCCACCGGAGCCCTCCAGGTCCGCACCAACGACGCCAACAACTACATCGTCGGCTCGATCTCACGGACCGTCTTCTCCGAGGTCCGCTCGGCGGCGTCCACCAACGCCTCCCGCGGCTTCCTCGACAAGATCTTCGTCTCCTTCTCCGACCTGCACGACAAGACCGCCGAGGCCGCCGACGGCGCCGACAAGCTCAAGGACGGCGCCGGCAAGGCCCAGGAGGGTGCCAAGGAGATCGCCGCCGGACTCGACACGGTCGAGGAGAAGAACGGCGAGCTGACCGGCGGGCTGAAGAAGCTCAACGAGGCGTCCGCCAAGCTGGCGAAGGGCAGCAAGGACGTCGCCGCCGGCACCCAGCAGGTCGCGGACAAGGTCAACGGCACCGCGTCCCAGGTGCGTCCCTACCTGGACAACCCCAAGCAGCTCGCCGACACGGCCCTGCTCGTGGCGGACACCGCGCAGGTCGTCGGCAACCACCTGGAGACCTTCGGCAAGAAGGCCCCCGCCGCCGCCAAGGTCAGCAAGCAGGCCGCCGCGCTGGCCGCCGACACCTACACCCGCACCTGCACCGGCTCGGCGCCCAAGCCGCTGCCCGCCGCGTGCGCCGACATGAAGAAGCTCAAGGACGCCACCGCCGAGGCCGCCCGGCTCACCGGCGACGTGGACACCCTGGTCAAGGACTCGGGCGGCGACCTGGCCGCCCTGCGCAAGCAGCTCGCCGACCTGGAGAAGCAGGCCCGCAAGCTCGCCGCGGGCGCCCCGGCCCTGGCCGGCAGGCTCGACCAGGCCGTCGCCGACGTCAAGGCCCTCAACGACGGCGCCCACAAGGTCGCCACCGGCATGGCCCAGCTCCACGCGGGCCTCGGCAAGGCCACCGACGGCTCCGCGGCCATCGGCGAGGGGGTCGGCAAGATCGGCGACGGCGCGCACAGCCTCAGCGGCGGCATGTACAAGCTCGTCGACGGCACCGGCGAACTCGCCGGCGGCCTCCACGAGGGCGTGGACAAGATCCCCGACTACGACGACCAGCAGCGCGACGCCCGCACGGAGGTCATGGCCGACCCCGTCCGGCTCGCCAACCAGTCCCTGCACAAGGCGCCCAACTACGGCACCGGCTTCGCCCCCTACTTCATCCCGCTCTCGCTGTGGGTGGGCGCGATGGTCGCCTACATGCTGATCGCCCCGCTCAACAAGCGGGCCCTGGCCGCCGGCGCCTCGCCGTGGCGGATCGCCCTGGCCGGCTGGCTGCCCGTGGCGGGCCTCGGCGCGGCGCAGGTGGGCGCGCTGATGTCCGTACTGCATTTCGGACTCGGCCTGGAGATGGCCCACCCGGCCCTCACCATCGGCTTCCTGATGCTGGTCACGGCCTGCTTCGCGGCGATCGTGCAGTGGCTCAACGCCAAGTTCGGCGCGGCCGGGCGGATCCTCGTCCTCGCCGTGCTGATGCTCCAGCTGACCTCGGCGGGCGGCACCTACCCGGTGGAGACCAGCCCCGGCTTCTTCAACGCGATCCACCCGTACCTGCCCATGTCGTACATCGTCGAGAGCCTGCGCCACCTGATCAGCGGCGGGCCGCTCACCCCGGTCTGGCAGGGCTGCGGGGTCCTGCTCGCCTTCACGGTGGGAGCCCTCGCGCTCACGGCGCTCGCCGCGCGCGGCAAGCAGGTGTGGACCATGGACCGGCTGCACCCGGAACTGAGCCTGTAGGGAGCGGTTGACCTGTGAGAATCAGCGCCATGGAAAGCAGCACCGGCAGCACCACCGGTACCAGCGCGGGCGGCCGACGGCAGGCCACGCGGCAGAAGCTCTACGAGGCGGCCGTGACGCTCATCGCGGAGCAGGGGTTCTCGGCGACCACGGTCGAGGAGATCGCCGAGCGGGCGGGCGTGGCGAAGGGCACCGTCTACTACAACTTCGCCAGCAAGAACGAGCTCTTCGAGGAGCTGCTGCGGCACGGCGTCGGACTGCTGACCGCGTCCCTGCGGGAGGCCGCCGAGACCACGGAGGCGCGGGGCGGCACGCGGGTCGAGGCGCTCGACGGAATGATCCGGGCCGGCCTCGTCTTCATCGACCGCTACCCGGCCTTCACCCAGCTGTACGTCGCCGAGCTGTGGCGGACCAACCGGACCTGGCAGTCCACGCTGATGGTGGTCCGCCAGGAGGCGGTGGCCGTCGTGGAGAAGGTGCTGGCGGAGGGTGTCGAGCGCGGTGAACTGAGCGCCGAGATCGACGTGCCGCTGACGGCCGCTGCGCTGGTCGGGATGGTGCTGGTGGCGGCGCTGGACTGGCAGTCCTTCCAGCGCGAGCGGTCCCTGGACGATGTCCACTCGGCGCTGTCGCTGCTGCTGCGGGGGCGGGTCAGCGGGCACTGACCCCCCCCGGTCGGCGGTGTCCGCGCGGGGGGCGGAGCCCGTAGAACTGGTGGGGCCCCGCCGAGGCGACTGAGTATCCGTACCTAGACGCGGATATGAGTAGGCGCGCGGATGGGCCCCCACCTGTGCGGACGCCAGACTGGGGACAACGGACGGGAGACCCGGCCCGCACCGCCGACACGGGGCTGCGGAGCGGGTCGGGTGCCTCCCGGTCCGGTTACGGGGGTGTGGTGCGGATACGGCGGGGCTCGGGGGGATCGAGCCTCGCCGTTCCGCGTCCGCGGGTCGGGTGCCGGGTGCCGCGTGCCGGATGCTGCGGGCCGGGTGCCGGGTGCGGCGCCGTTGTCGGGGGCTCCGCCCCGAACCCCCGCGCCTCAAACGCCGACGAGGCTGGATTCCGGCGTCAGCCGCGGCCCCGGAGCGGCAACCGCACACGTACGGAGGCCAGCCGGGCCGATGCCGCCGCCGTCACGGCGGACCAGCGGGCGGACACGGACCAGCCGATCCGGGCCGCCGAGCGCGGGAGCAGGACGGCGCGCAGGCGCGACCAGCGGGTCACCGCCGCCAGGAGGCCCGTGCGGGCCAGCAGGACGTCGGCGGACAGGCCGGGGTACGAGACCTCGGTGCCCGGCGGCGCGTACAGCGACCGCTCCACCGCGCCCGCCACCCGGTGCACGGCGGCCGCAGCGTCCGGGTCCAGCCGGCCCAGGTCCACGACCCGCGCCGCCGCCCCCCGCGGGGAGAGTGCCCCGTCCGGCGGCACGCCCACGTCCCACGCCGCGTCGCCCAGCTCCCGCCAGGCCGCCAGCACCTCACCCGAGCCCAGCCGGCGCGCCCGCAGCCTGCTCCGCCACAGCATCGGCAGCAGCGGCAGGCCCAGTACCGCCAGCACGCCCACCAACCACAGCACGACCGTCGTCGCCGACGGCCCGCCGCCCGCCGGACCCTTCGCCGCCACGGCCGCACCGCACTCGCCGAGCTTCTTCAGCTCCGGCGGGCAGTCGTCCGCCTTCGACGGGGCGGCGGAGGGCGCGGGCGTACTGGCCGAGGGCAGCGGCGCCGGCGCCGACGGCTGGGCCGGCTGCGCCTGCGGACGGGAGTAGTCCGGCACCGTGATGCCCGACCGGGGCGTCGGCTCGAACCGGGTCCAGCCCACGCCCTCGAAGTACAGCTCGGGCCAGGCGTGCGCGTCCCGCATCGAGACGTTCACGCTGCCGTCCGCCTGCTTCTCGCCGGGCGTGAAGCCCACGGCCACCCGCGCCGGGATCCCCAGCGAACGGGACATCGCCGCCATCGAGAACGCGAAGTGGACGCAGAAGCCCTCCTTCTCGGCGAGGAACCGCGCGACCGCCTCCGAACCCGTGCCCGAAGCGGTCTTCGTGTTGTAGCGGAAGCCGCCGTTCACCGCGAACCAGTCCTGGAGCCTGACCGCCCGCGTGTAGTTGTCCTTCGACCCCTGCGTCACCTGGCGGGCGGTCTCGGCGACCACCGGCGGCAGGTTGTCCGGCAGCTTGGTGTACTCGGCCAGGACGGCCTGCCCCGGTTCCGGGGCCTTGGAGAGCTGCTGGGCCGTCGGCTTCAGCAGCAGGCTCCGTACGGTGTACTGCGCGCCCTGGACGTTCTGGAACCTGTCCTTCGCCAGCTGGTCGCCGACCAGGGTCCGGCCCTCCGGCTCGAACCGCCACTTCCCGCCGATGTCCACCTGCGTCGCCGGATAGGGCATCGGCAGGTAGCGCTGGGTGTAGCTGTCCGCCGCCGAGACGCTCGTACGCACCTCGGTCGCGCCCGCCCGGACCGCCGCGCTGAGCCCCGGGGGCTTCGGCAGCTGCTCCGGGACGTCCGTCAGGGCCCGCCCGGAGGCCTCCCACTTGACGCCGTTGAACTCGTCGAGCGCCAGGATCCGCAGGTACTGCTCGCTCTGCTGGGGGTTGTCGGTGCGGTACTTCAGCACCACCCGGTTGTCCTGCGCGTTCAGGCTGCTCTGCAGGGACACCAGTGGGTTGACGGCCGAGATCGTGCCGCCCGGACCGCTGCCGCCGCTCTCCTCGCCCCGCGGGCCCAGCAGGCCGCCGCCGAGCGCGGGCAGCGCCGCCGGGACCGCCAGCGCGACCCCGAGCGCCACCGCGCCGATCCGCCGCCCGGTCCGCACGGGGGCCGTCGCCTGCCCGCCCGCACCGCCGCCCAGACCGGAGGCGGCCGAGACCCGGTCGCGGGGGGCCGCGCCGAAGACCCGGCCCCACTGGGCGAGCCGGTCGCGGCCCTCGGCCAGCAGCATCAGCAGGTAGCCGCAGCCCGCCAGCAGGAAGGAGAACCAGGAGGCCTTCCCCCCGCCCGACAGGCCCGCGGCCACCGAGTACAGCGCGAGCAGCGGCAGTCCGGCCGCCGCGGCCGTCCGCGCGGTGATCGCCAGCGCGTCCACCAGCAGCCCGATCAGCAGCACCCCGGACAGCAGGAGGAGCCGGATGCCGTCCGTCAGCGGGGCCGGGATCGCGAACTCGCTCACGTCCTGCGCGCCCCGCGCGTACAGCCCCCCGAAGTCCGTGACGAGGTAGGCGAACGGCCCCTGGCCGGTCGACTCGCCCTTGCCGAGGAACAGGAACATGAGCAGCAGCAGCGACACCAGGGCCTGCGCGGCCACGGTCAGCGACCGGGCCAGCGGCACCCGCCGCGCCCCGGCCCCCACCGCGCTCTGCACGGCCAGCAGCAGTGCCGCCTGGAGCAGCCAGCCCGCCGACTGCACCAGCGGGGTCAGCGACCACGAGGTGAGCAGTGTCGCCAGTGCCGCGAACAGCGTCAGTCTCGCCCGCCCGCTCATCCGCGTCCTCCCGGGGTTCCCGTGCCGAGGGGAGCGGCCCCGGCCTGTCGCCACAGCTCGCCGAAGGCCACCCCGGGCCGGACGGCCACGGCCGTCCAGCCGGCGTCGCGCAGCCTGCGCAGCCGCTCCTCCAGCGGGGGCAGGTCCTGCGCGAGCGCGGACTCGCCGGTCCAGGCCGCCGAGTCCAGGAGGAAGGCCACCGCGGCTCCGGCACGCTGGCGCATCTTGGCCGCCAGCTCGGTCTGTACGTCGTCCAGGTCCCCGAAGAAGGCGACCAGGAGCCCGTCGCCGCCGAACCCGCCACCGCTCTGACCGGCGCCGCGCAGCGCGTCGTGGGCACGGGAGACGCCCGCGCCGTCCGAGTGCCCGATCACCGCCAGGGTGTCCATCATCAGCCCGGCGGCCTCCGCGGACTCGTGGCCGCCGGAGGAGAAGCCGCCGGCGCCCTCGCCCGGCACCGAGGTCCCCGTGTCGGTGAGCAGCCGCACCGAGAAGCCCTGCTCCAGCAGGTGCACCAGGGAGGAGGCGGCCGCGGACACGGCCCACTCGAAGGCCGAGTCGGGCCCCGCGCCCTCGAAGGCGATGTCACGGGTGTCCAGCAGGACGGTGGCGCGGCTGCGCTGCGGCTGCTCCTCGCGGCGCACCATCAGCTCGCCGTAGCGGGCGGTGGAGCGCCAGTGCACCCGGCGCAGGTCGTCGCCGCGCCGGTAGGTGCGCGGGATGACGTCGTCGTCGCCGGCCAGGGCGAGCGAGCGGCGGCCGCCGTCGCCGTAGCCGGAGGAGTCGCCGGTCAGCCGGACCGGCGGCAAGGGCTCGGTGCGCGGGATGACGGTGAGGGTGTCGTACGCGCTGAAGGAGCGGGTCAGCTCGACCAGCCCGAAGGGGTCGGTCAGGCGCAGCTGGAGCGGGCCCAGCGGGTAGCGGCCGCGCAGGTCGGAGCGGACCCGGTAGGACACCTCGCGGCGCCCGCCGGGCTCCACCCTGTCCAGGACGAAGCGCGGGCGCGGGCCCAGGACGTAGGGCACCCGGTCCTGGAGCATCAGCAGTCCGGTGGGCATGCGGGAGACGTTGTCCATGCGCAGCTGCACCCGGGCCTCGCCTCCCGTGGGCACCCGGCCCGGGCTGAGCCGGCGGCTCGCGGACACCCGGTGGCGGGTGCGGTGCAGGGCGAGGACGCAGATCAGCGGCAGGGCGGTGAGCAGCACGCCGACCCGCAGCAGTTCGCTCTGGCCCAGTACGTAGGCGCACGCGGCCGCGGCGATCCCGGCGGCCAGGAACGAGCGGCCGCGGGTGGTCAGGCCGGACAGCGACGAGCGCAGCCCGCCGGTGCCGCCGCCGTCCTCGCCACCGGCGCCGCGCGGGGCACCGGTGCTCATCAGAAGCTCCGGATGCCGGCGCCGGGCGGCATCTCGCCGCGGGGGTGCGCGGCGGGTACGGGGGTGCGCTGCAGGATGTCGGCGACGACCTGCTCGGCGGTGCGCCGGTTCAGCTGGGCCTGCGCGGTGGGCAGCAGGCGGTGCGCGAGGACCGGGGCGGCGAGCGCCTGGACGTCGTCGGGCAGGACGTAGTCCCGGCCGGAGAGCGCGGCGGAGGCCTTCACGGCGCGCAGCAGGTGCAGGGTGGCGCGGGGCGAGGCGCCCAGGCGCAGGTCGGGGTGGGTGCGGGTGGCGGAGACCAGGTCGACGACGTACCGCTTGACGGGCTCGGCGACGTACACCTCGCGGACGGCCTCGATGAGCTTGACGATCTCGTGGGCGTGCGCGACGGCCGTCAGGTCGTCGAGCGGGGAGAGCCCGCCGTGCACGTCGAGCATCTGCAGTTCGGCGTCGGGGCCGGGGTAGCCGACGGAGACGCGGGCCATGAAGCGGTCGCGCTGGGCCTCGGGGAGGGGGTAGGTGCCCTCCATCTCCACCGGGTTCTGGGTGGCGACGACCATGAAGGGGCTCGGCAGCGCGTAGGTGGTGCCGTCGATGGTGACCTGGCGCTCCTCCATCGACTCCAGCAGCGCGGACTGGGTCTTGGGGGAGGCGCGGTTGATCTCGTCGCCGATGACGATCTGCGCGAAGATCGCGCCGGGCTTGAACTCGAACTCGCGGCGCTGCTGGTCGTAGATGCTGACGCCGGTGATGTCGGAGGGCAGCAGGTCCGGCGTGAACTGGATGCGCTGCACCGAGCAGTCGATGGACTTGGCGAGGGTCTTGGCGAGCATCGTCTTGCCGACGCCGGGGACGTCCTCGATCAGCAGGTGCCCTTCGGCGAGGAGCACGGTGAGCGCGAGGCGGACGACCTCGGGCTTGCCCTCGATCACGCTCTCGACCGAGTGGCGCACCCGCTCCGCCGTGCTCGTCAGATCCGCGAGGCTCGCTCGGTCGTCATACGTCGTCACCTTGGTACTCCTCGGCCCAAAATCCAGGGCCGACGCCCTTGGCGCATGACCGGCCCACCCCAAAACGCGGACACCGGCCCGGGAGGCCCCGGGTGGCGTCTCCCCGCATTGTTGACGGCGTTACGGCCTTGTGTCACTCAAGAGCTGGGATCGATCTCCCGCAGGAGCCCGGTGTGCACGTCGAAGACGAAGCCTCGCACATCGTCGCGGTGGGGCAGGAACGGGTTCGTGCGCACGCGCTGCATGGACTGGCGAACGTCCTGGTCCACGTCCCGGAAGGCCTCGACGGCCCAGGACGGGCGCTGGCCGACCTCGTCCTCCAGCTCGTGCCGGAAGTCCTCGGTCAGACGTTCGAGACCGCATCCGGTGTGGTGGATCAGTATCACCGAGCGGGTGCCGAGCGCGCGCTGGCTGATGGTGAGGGAGCGGATGGTGTCGTCGGTGACCACGCCGCCCGCGTTGCGGATCGTGTGACAGTCGCCCAGCTCCAGGCCGAGCGCCTTGTGCAGGTCGAGGCGGGCGTCCATGCAGGCGACGATCGCCACCTGGAGCACGGGGCGGGCGTCCATGCCCGGGTCGGTGAATTCCGAGGAGTAGG
The DNA here is from genome assembly GCF_055585365.1 of Streptomyces sp. NPDC053432. NCBI lineage: Bacteria > Bacillati > Actinomycetota > Actinomycetes > Kitasatosporales > Streptomycetaceae > Streptomyces > Streptomyces sp. NPDC053432. Next base: position 81,202 of record NZ_JBVJKF010000008.1, on the reverse strand, counting down.
CGCGGTTCGCCTCTACCAGTCGGTCGGTGACACTGCCTGCGCCGGAAGCCTTCTGCGCGGACTCTGCGGGCACGGATGCGGAAGTCGTCATGGATACGACGTTAGTGGTCACAGCAGGTCCGGGCATGGGGTGAGGAGGGACAAAGAAGGTCAACCGGTTTTGTTGTGAGCTAATCCACAGGGGTTGCAGGAGGGGGCCGTACGGGTGATTCGCGGCATTCGCGGGTTCCGTGCGAGAGGGGCGCACCGCACGCGGGGCGGTTCGTTGACCGCGGCGACCGTTGCACTAAAGTGACGCGAACCGGCCGGAGCCCGGCCCTCACCGGCCGCCCGGCCCCCTGGTAACACTCCGCGTGCGCGGCGCGGCGTATGCCTGCCGCGCCGTTATCTGAGAGGGCGCTTTGACCAGCGAGTCCCGACATGTCCCGGTGATGCTCCAGCGGTGCCTGGACCTGTTGGCCCCGGCGCTGCAGAAGCCGGGGGCCGTCGTCGTCGACTGCACCCTCGGCCTCGGCGGCCACAGCGAGGCCCTGCTGACCCGATTCCCCGAGGTGCACCTGATCGGCCTCGACCGCGACAAGGAGGCCCTGCGGCTCTCCGGCGAGCGCCTCGCGCCCTTCGGCGACCGGGCCACCCTCGTGCACGCGATCTACGCCGACCTGGCCGAGGTCCTCGACGCCCTGGGGATCCCCGCGGTCCAGGGCATCCTCTTCGACCTCGGCGTCTCCTCCATGCAGCTCGACGAGGCCGACCGCGGGTTCGCGTACGCGCAGGACGCACCGCTGGACATGCGCATGGACCAGACGACGGGCATCAGCGCCGCCGAGGTGCTCAACACATACGCCCCGGGCGAGCTCGTCCGCATCCTGCGCCAGTACGGCGAGGAGAAGCAGGCCAAGCGGATCGTGTCGGCGATCGTCCGGGAGCGGGAGAAGGAGCCGTTCTCGAACAGTGCCCGGCTCGTGGAGCTGATCCGGGACTCGCTGCCGCAGGCGGCGAAGCGGACCGGCGGCAACCCGGCGAAGCGGACCTTCCAGGCCCTGCGCATCGAGGTCAACGGCGAGCTGTCCGGCCTGGAGAAGGCGATCCCGGCGGCGGTGGACCGGATCGCGGTCGGCGGCCGGATCGCCGTGCTCTCGTACCACTCGCTGGAGGACCGCCTGGTGAAGCAGGTCTTCGCCGCGGGCGCCGCCTCCACGGCGCCGCCGGGGCTGCCGGTCGTACCGGAGAAGTACCAGCCGAAGCTGAAGCTGCTGACGCGCGGGGCGGAGCTGCCGACGGAGGAGGAGGTCGCCGAGAACCGGCGGGCCGCGCCGGCGAGGTTCCGCGGGGTCGAGCGCATCCGGGAGGCGCGGCTGTGACGAAAGCCGCCGGAGCAGGGGCCGGAGCCGGTGCCGGGCCGGGGAGGTTCGCGACGCTGACGCGCCGGGCGCGAGGGGGGCGGCCGGTCCGGCCCTCCCGCCCCGTCCGTCCGGCCCGGCCGGGAGGGCAGGCGGCGCGGACGCCGTTCGTGCTGCTGGTCGTGGCCCTGCTGGCCGGCGGCCTCATCAGCCTGCTGCTGCTCAACTCGGCGCTGAACGAGGGCTCCTTCCAGCTGACGAAGCTGAAGAAGGAGACCACCGCCCTCACGGACGAGGAGCAGGCGCTCCAGCGGGACGTGGACGGGTACTCGGCGCCGGACGCGCTGCAGCGGCGGGCGCAGGAGCTGGGCCTGGTCCCCGGCGGCAGCCCGGTCTTCATCGGCGCGGACGGCAAGGTCGCGGGGACCGCCGCCGAGGCGGAGCCGCCGCCGTCGCCGTCCCCGTCTCCCTCCACCGCCGTACCGGGTCCGGCCGCCCCCGCCGGCCCGGCCGGCCAGTCCTCGGCTCCGGCCGCCGCTCCGAGCCCCAACCCCGGGGGATCCTCCCCGGCGACCCAGCCCGCTCCTGGAAGGTGACGTCGTGACGCGGATCCCTGCGGGGCCTTGCCCCACCCCGCCCTTCCACCGTTCCCCGGGCCCCGCCCGGACCCCCTGGGGGCTCCGCCCCCGGACCCCCGCGCCTCGAACGCCGGCGGGGCTGGATTGTCCCCCGCCTGGATTCGCCCTGCGGGTGGTCGTGTCGCTGGTAACCGGCGGCGTGAGCCGAATTCCAGCCCCTCCGGCGTTTATGGAGCGGGGTCCGGGGCGGAGCCCCAGGGGTTCCGGGCGGAGCCCAGACGTGCTCGTGCAGCGGCGGCGCGGCCTGGCGGCGGTGGCGCTGTGAGCCCCGCGCCGCGCGATCCGCGGCGGGTACCGGGGCCCGGGAGGCCGCGCGGCGGCGGCCCGGCGCGGCCCGCGTCGCGGCCCGCGACCCGGCGCCCCGCGCCGCAGCGCACACCGCACACCATCCGCCTCGGCAGTCCCCGCCCCCGGCTGCGCCTCGTCAGCGTCGGGCTGACCCTCGTCATGCTCGCCTTCGTCGTCCGGCTGCTCCAGGTGCAGGCCGTCGACGCCTCCGCCTTCTCCGCCGAGGCCTCCAAGAACCGCTACACCAGTGTCAGGCTGGCCGCCGAACGCGGGGAGATCACCGACCGCAGGGGCGTGGCCCTGGCCACCAGCGTCGACGCCTACGACATCACCGCCGACCCGAAGATGTTCACCCCGCAGGAGAGCAAGGCCCCGGACGCCCCCGAGCAGGCCGCCGCCCTCCTCGGGCCCATCCTCGGCGCGGACGCCAAGGCGCTCACCGCCAAGCTGAGGACCAAGAACTCCCGCTACGTGGTGCTGGCCCACCGGCAGACCCCGCAGGTCTGGAACCAGATCAAGGACCTCAAGCGGGTCTTCGCCGAGAAGGCCGCAGCCGACAAGAAGAACAACGGCCCCGGCGCCAACGTCCTGGCGGGCGTCTTCAAGGAGGACAGCAGCAAGCGCGTGTACCCGAACGGCGACCTCGCCGCCGGGATACTGGGTTACGTCAACGCCGACGGCAAGGGCGCCGGCGGGCTGGAGTCCTCCCTCGACAAGAAGCTGTCAGGCAAGGACGGGGAGATCACCTACGCCCAGTCCGGCGGCCGCAAGGTCCCCACGGCCGGCTCCAGCGAGAAGCCCGCCGTGCCCGGCGAGGACGTCGAGCTGACCATCGACCGCGACATCCAGTGGGCCGCCCAGAGCGCCATCGCCGAGCAGGTCGAGAAGTCCGGTGCCGACCGCGGCTACGTCGTCGTCCAGGACACCCGCACCGGCGAGGTGCTGGCCATGGCCAACGCCCCCGGCTTCGACCCCAACGACCTGACCCGGGCCCGTTCCGCCGCCATGGGCAACGCCGCACTCCAGGACGTGTACGAGCCCGGCTCCACCGCCAAGGTGATGTCGATGGCGGCCGTACTGGAGGAGAAGAAGGCCACGCCGGAGACGCACGTCGAGGTCCCCAACCGGCTGCACCGCGGCGACCGGCTCTTCAAGGACGACATCGACCACCCGACCTGGTACCTGACCCTCAACGGGGTCCTCGCCAAGTCCTCCAACATCGGCACGATCCTGGCCACCGGCCAGCTCGGCCCCACCCAGCCCGAGGCCAACCGGGTCCTGTACTCCTACCTGACCAAGTTCGGCATCGGCCGGCCCACCGGCCTGAACTACCCCGGCGAGTCCCGGGGCATCCTCGCCAAGCCCGAGGACTGGTCCACCTCCCAGCAGTACACGATCCCTTTCGGCCAGGGCCTGTCCCTCAACGCCATGCAGGCGGCCTCCGTGTACTCGACCATCGCCAACGACGGCGTCCGCGTCGAGCCGACTCTGGTGCGGGGCACCAAGGGCCCCGACGGCCGCTTCACGCCCGCCCCGGCACCCGAGCGGCACCAGGTGATCAGCAAGGAGACCGCCAAGACCCTGGCCGAGATGCTCGAATCGGTGGTAGACGACCAGGAGGGCACCGGGACCAAGGCGAAGATCCCCGGCTACCGGGTCGGCGGCAAGACGGGCACCTCCAACCGGGTGGATCCGGCCACCGGCCGCTACAAGGGCTACACCGCCTCCTTCGCCGGGTTCGCGCCCGCCGACAACCCCCGCATCACCGTCTACTGCGCCATCCAGAACCCCACCAAGGGCAGCTACTTCGGCGGCCAGATCTGCGGCCCCATCTACAAGAAGGTCATGGAGTTCGCCCTCAAGACCCTCCAAGTCGCCCCCACAGGATCCGCCCCCGCCGGACTTCCGGTCACCTACGAACCCGGCCAGCAGCCCGCTGCGCAGCCGGGCCGGTGACCGGCCGTCCCGGCCCGAAAAGCGTGAGGCACCATCAGTGACAACGATCACCCCGAAACCAGGGAACCAGTCGGCCGACGGCGCGGAGGCCGGGCCCTCACTTCGCGGGCGGCCCGCCGCGCCCGGTACGCTCACCGCCGTGCCCCACGCTGATCAGCCCAGAACCACCCAGAAGGACGCCCCGGCAGTGCCGCCGGGAGCGCCGCGGCCCGCGTCCGTCCGCCCGACCGCGCTCGGCGAGCTGGCAGCCCTGCTGGGGCTGCCCGAGCCGGCCGACGCGGCGATCACCGGCATCACGCACGATTCCCGTGCCGTCCGCCCGGGCGACCTGTACGCGGCCCTCGCCGGCGCCAGGACCCACGGCGCCGACTACACCGCCCAGGCCGCGGGCCTCGGCGCGGCCGCCGTGCTGACCGACCCCGCGGGGGAGGAGCGCGCGGCCGCCACCGGACTGCCCGTCCTGACCGTCGACGACCCGCGCGCCCGGATGGGCGAGCTCGCCGCCGCCGTCTACGGCAGTCCCGGTGAGGACCTGCTCCAGATCGGGATCACCGGTACCTCCGGCAAGACCACCACGGCGTACCTCGTCGAAGGCGGCCTGCGCGCCGCGGGCCGCCGCACAGGGCTCGTGGGCACCGTCGAGATGCGCATCGGCGACGAGCGCATCAAGTCCGAGCGCACCACCCCCGAGGCCACCGACCTCCAGGCGCTCTTCGCGGTCATGCGCGAACGCGGGGTCGAGGCCGTCGCCATGGAGGTCTCCAGCCACGCCCTGGTGCTCGGCCGGGTCGACGGCTGCGTCTTCGACGTCGCCGTCTTCAACAACCTGAGCCCGGAACACATGGAGTTCCACACCGACATGGAGGACTACTTCCAGGCGAAGGCGGGGCTCTTCACCCCCCGCCGCGCCCGCCTGGGCGTGGTCAACCTCGACGACGAGTACGGCCGCCGCCTCGCCAAGGAGGCCACCGTCCCGGTCGTCACCTTCTCCGCGGTCGGTGACCCGGCCGCCGACTGGCGCGCCGAGGACGTGGTCTTCGGGCCGGCGAGCTCCACGCTGACCCTGCTGGGCCCCGGAGGACAGCGCGTACGGGCCACCGCGCCGCTGCCCGGCCCGTTCAACGTCGCCAACACCGTCGCCGCGATCGTCACGCTCGCCGCCGCCGGCCTCGACCCGCAGACCGCCGCCGACGGCATCGCCGCGGTCCCCGGGGTCCCCGGCCGGCTGGAGCGGGTGGACGCGGGACAGCCGTACCTGGCCGTCGTCGACTACGCCCACAAGACGGACGCCGTCGAGTCGGTCCTGCGCGCGCTGCGCGAGGTCACCACCGGCAAGCTGCACATCGTGCTCGGCTGCGGCGGCGACCGCGACACCACCAAGCGCGCCCCGATGGGCGCCGCGGCCGCCCGGTACGCCGACGTGGCCGTCCTGACCTCCGACAACCCGCGCTCCGAGGACCCCCTCAAGATCCTTGCCGCGATGTTCGAGGGCGCGGTGTCCGTGCCGGCCGCCGAGCGGGGCACCGTCCTCGTGGACGCCGACCGGGCCGCGGCCATCGCCGCCGCCGTCGCGCGCGCCGAGCCCGGCGACACCGTGCTGGTGGCCGGCAAGGGTCACGAGCAGGGCCAGGACACCGCGGGCGTCGTACGCCCCTTCGACGACCGCGAGGTGCTCCGCGCGGCCATCGAGACCCAGCAGAGCAGCGCCCGACAGGCCGAGGTGAACCAGTGATCGCCCTTTCCCTCGCCGAGATCGCCGACATCACCGGCGGGCGGCCCCACGACATACCGGATCCGTCGGTGCGGATCAGCGGACCCGTGGTCATCGACTCCCGCCAGGTGGAGGCCGGCAGCCTGTTCGCCGCCTTCGAGGGCGAGCACGTCGACGGCCACGACTACGCCGAGCGCGCGGTCGCCGCCGGAGCCGCGGCCGTCCTCGCGGCCCGGCCGGTCGGCGTGCCCGCCGTCGTCGTCCCGGACGTGGAGAAGGCGCTCGGCGCCCTCGCCCGGGCCGTCGTCGAGCGGCTCGGCACCGACGTGGTGGCCCTGACCGGTTCCGCCGGGAAGACCTCCACCAAGGACCTCATCGCCCAGGTGCTCCAGACCCACGCGCCCACGGTGTGGACACCCGGATCCCTCAACAACGAGATCGGCCTGCCGCTCACCGCGCTCAAGGCCACCGCCGAAACCCGTCACCTGGTCCTGGAGATGGGGGCCCGCGGGATCGGCCACATCGCCTACCTCACCGGCCTGACCCCGCCGAGGATCGGCCTCGTCCTCAACGTCGGCACCGCCCACATCGGCGAGTTCGGGGGCCGCGAGCAGATCGCACAGGCCAAGGGAGAGCTGGTCGAGGCCCTCCCGGCCGAGGCCGAGGGCGGCATCGCCGTCCTCAACGCCGACGACCCTCTGGTACGTGCGATGTCCGCCCGCACCAAGGCCCGTACCGTCCTGTTCGGTGAGGCCGACGACGCCGAAGTCCGGGCCACCGAGGTCCGGATGACGCCTTCGGGACAGCCCTCCTTCACACTCCACACACCGACCGGGTGCAGCGATGTGACCTTGCGGCTGTACGGTGAGCACCACGTGTCGAACGCGCTCGCCGCGGCCGCCGTAGCCCATGTACTGGGAATGTCCGTCGAGGAGATCGCCACCGCGCTCTCCGGGGCGGGCACGCTGTCCCGGTGGCGGATGGAGGTCACCGAGCGGGCGGACGGTGTGACGATCGTCAACGACGCCTACAACGCGAATCCCGAGTCCATGCGGGCCGCACTGCGCGCACTTGTCGCGATGGGCGGCCCGGCCAGGGCGAACGGGGGGCGTACGTGGGCGGTGCTCGGTCCCATGGCCGAACTCGGTGACGAATCGCTCGCCGAACACGACGCGGTGGGACGGCTCGCCGTCCGGCTCAACGTGAGCAAGCTCGTCGCAGTCGGGGGCAGGGAAGCGTCCTGGCTGCAACTGGGCGCATATAACGAGGGTTCGTGGGGTGAGGAGTCGGTGCTCGTGTCCGACGCGCAGGCGGCGGTCGACCTGTTGCGCAGTGAACTGCGCCCGGGGGACGTCGTGCTGGTGAAGGCTTCCAGGTCGGTCGGTCTGGAGCGGGTGGCGCTGGCGCTGCTCGAGGGCGAGGTCGCCGGCCGATGAGGCAGATCCTGTTCGCCGGTGTCATCGGCATGTTCCTCACTGTCATCGGCACCCCGCTGCTCATCAAGCTGCTGGCCCGCAAGGGCTACGGCCAGTTCATCCGCGACGACGGCCCCCGCGGCCACGCGGGCAAGAAGGGAACGCCCACCATGGGCGGTATCTCCTTCATCCTGGCCACGATCGTCGCGTACGTCCTGACGAAGGTCATCACGGGCAGTGAGCCGACCTTCTCGGGCCTGCTCGTCCTGTTCCTGATGGCGGGCATGGGCCTGGTCGGCTACCTGGACGACTACATCAAGATCGTCAAGCGGCGCTCGCTCGGTCTGCGCGCCAAGGCCAAGATGTCCGGCCAGCTGATCGTCGGCATCGCCTTCGCGGTGCTCGCACTGCAGTTCAAGGACTCGCGCGGGCTCACCCCGGCCTCCACCAAGCTGTCGTTCGTCACGGACTTCGGCTGGTCGATCGGACCGGTGCTGTTCGTGGTCTGGGCGCTGTTCATGATCCTGGCCATGTCCAACGGCGTGAACCTGACCGACGGCCTCGACGGTCTGGCCACCGGCGCCGCGGTGATGGTCTTCGGCGCGTACACCTTCATCGGGGTGTGGCAGTTCCAGGAGTCCTGCGCCAACGCGGCCACGCTGACCAACCCCAACGCGTGCTTCGAGGTGCGCGACCCCCTCGACCTGGCGGTCGTCGCGTCGGCCCTCATGGGCGCCTGCTTCGGCTTCCTGTGGTGGAACACCTCGCCCGCCAAGATCTTCATGGGCGACACCGGTTCGCTGGCGCTCGGCGGCGCGCTCGCCGGCCTCGCGATCTGCTCCCGCACGGAGTTCCTGATCGCCCTGCTCGGCGGCCTGTTCGTCCTCATCACCATGTCGGTCGTCATCCAGGTCGGCTCCTTCAAGCTGACCGGCAAGCGCGTCTTCCGGATGGCACCGCTGCAGCACCACTTCGAACTCAAGGGCTGGTCCGAAGTCCTCGTCGTCGTGCGGTTCTGGATCATCCAGGGCATGTGCGTGATCGTGGGACTCGGCCTCTTCTACGCGGGATGGGCAGCCGACAAGTGAGCACCACCGACCTGGCCGACGCGCTCGGCCCCGATGCCCTGGGCCGGTTCGGTCTGCCAGGCCGGATCACCGTCGCGGGCCTGGGCATCAGCGGCATCAGCGCCGCCCGGGCCCTGGCCCGGCTGGGTGCCGCCGTGACCGTCGTCGACAACGGCGACGGCGACGCGCACCGCGCGAAGGCCGCCGAGCTCGCGGAGCTGGGCATCGAGGTCCGCCTGGGCCGCCTGGAGAGCGGCGGGCACGCGGGCGAGACCCTCCCCGAGGGCACCGAGCTGGTCGTCACCTCGCCCGGCTGGAAGCCGGACAGCCCGCTCTTCCTGGAGGCGGCCAAGGCCGGTGTGGACGTCGTCGGCGACGTCGAGATCGCCTGGCGCCTGCGCGAAGCGGGTGTGGAGCTCCGCGCCGCCCGCGCCCAGGCCGCCCCGAAGGGCGCCCCGGGCGGTGCACCGGGCACCGCCGGCGCGGCCGAATGGCTCGCCATCACCGGGACGAACGGCAAGACCACCACCACCCAGATGCTGGCCTCGATCCTGAAGGCCGCGGGGCTGCGCACCGCCGCCGTCGGGAACATCGGCACCCCGATCATCGACGTGGTCCTCGGCGAGCAGGCGTACGACGTACTCGCCGTCGAGCTCTCCAGTTACCAGCTGCACTGGGCGCCCTCGCTGCGCGTCCACTCCGCGGCCGTGCTCAACCTGGCCCCGGACCACCTCGACTGGCACGGCTCGATGGAGGCGTACGCCGCCGACAAGGGCCGGATCTACGAGGGCAACACGGTGGCCTGCGTCTACAACGTGGCGGACAAGGCCACCGAGGACCTGGTCGTGGAGGCCGACGTCGAAGAGGGCTGCCGCGCCATCGGCTTCACCCTCGGCGCCCCGGGTCCCTCCATGCTCGGTGTCGTCGACGGCATCCTCGTCGACCGCGCCTTCGTCGAGAACCGGCAGAAGAACGCCCAGGAACTCGCGCACGTCGAGGACGTCAACCCGCCCGCCCCGCACAACATCGCCAACGCGCTCGCCGCGGCGGCCCTGGCCCGCGCCTTCGGCGTGGAGCCGCGTGCGGTCCGCGACGGGCTGCGCGACTTCCGCCCGGACGCCCACCGCGTCGCGTACGTGGACGAGGTCGACGGGGTCACCTACATCGACGACTCCAAGGCCACCAACACGCACGCCACCGAGGCCTCCCTCGCCTCCTTCGAGCCGGTCGTCTGGATCGCCGGCGGCCTCGCCAAGGGCGCCACTTTCGACGAGCTGGTCCGCAAGGCCGCGAAGCGGCTGCGCGCCGCCGTGCTGATGGGCGCCGACCGGGCGCTGATCGCCGAGGCGTTGGCGCGACACGCGCCCGAGGTCCCGGTCGTCGACCTCGACCGGACCGACACTGGGGCGATGCTCGCAGCGGTCCGGGAAGCGGCCCGGCTCGCCGAGCGCGGCGACACGGTCCTGCTGGCGCCCGGCTGCGCCTCGATGGACATGTTCGCGAACTACAACGAGCGTGGGGACGCGTTCGCAGACGCGGTGCGTGAACTGGCCGCCGGGAGCGACGCGAACACGGCCTGAGCCGGGGGCTCCGGGAGCGGTTCCCTCCGGCCGGCGGCTCGCTCCGTACGAGTGGAGGGGATGATCACAGATGCCGGCCAAGCAGATGCTGCCGGGGCGGCGGCCTTCCGCCGTGAGGGCGCAGGGCCGCAAGCGCCCGGCGGTGACCCCGAAGCGGCCCGCCGGGCGCGGGCCGCTGGCCGGTTTCCGGCGTACGCAGCGGAAGTTGCGCAGGGCCTGGGACCGGCCGCTTACGGCGTATTACCTGATTTTCGGCAGTTCGCTCCTCATCACCGTGCTCGGCCTGGTGATGGTCTACTCGGCCTCCATGATCAAGGCGCTCCAGCTCGGGCTGGGCGACGCCTACTTCTTCAAGAAGCAGTTCCTCGCGGCCCTCATCGGCACCGGGCTGATGTTCGCCGCCTCCCGGATGCCCGTCAAACTCCACCGGGCGCTGTCCTATCCGGTGCTCGCCGGCACGCTCTTCCTGATGGTCCTCGTCCAGATCCCCGGGATAGGGGTGGCCATCAACGGCAACCAGAATTGGATCTCCCTTGGCGGTCCGTTCATGTTGCAGCCCAGTGAGTTCGGCAAGCTCGCACTGATCCTGTGGGGCGCCGACCTGTTGGCGCGCAAGGGCGACAAGGGGCTGCTCAGCCAGTGGAAGCACCTGCTGGTGCCGCTGGTCCCGGTGGCCTTCCTGCTGCTCGGGCTGATCATGCTGGGCGGGGACATGGGCACCGCGATGATCCTCGGCGCCATCCTCTTCGGCCTGCTGTGGCTGGCGGGGGCGCCGACGCGGATGTTCGTCGGGGTGCTGGTCTTCGCTGGTGCGATCGTCGCCCTGCTCATCAAGACGAGCCCCCACCGGATGGACCGGCTGGAGTGCATCGGCGCGACGGACCCGGGCAAGAACGACCTCTGCTGGCAGGCGGTCCACGGGATCTACGCCCTCGCATCCGGTGGATGGTTTGGTTCCGGGCTGGGTGCCAGTGTGGAAAAATGGGGCCAACTACCCGAAGCCCACACCGACTTCATCTTCGCCATCACCGGGGAGGAACTGGGTCTGGCGGGGACGCTGTCGGTGCTCGCCCTGTTCGCGGCTCTAGGCTATGCGGGTATCCGCGTGGCCGGACGCACGGAGGACTCCTTCGTACGGTTTGCCGCGGGAGGCGTGACCACCTGGATCACGGCCCAGGCCGTGATCAACATCGGTGCGGTGCTCGGCCTGCTGCCGATCGCCGGTGTCCCGCTCCCGCTGTTCTCCTACGGAGGGTCGGCCCTGCTGCCGACCATGTTCGCGGTCGGACTCCTCATCGCCTTCGCGCGGGAGGAGCCGGCGGCGCGCGCGGCCCTGGCGATGCGACAGCCGAAGACGGGCTGGTGGCGGACCGGGGTGAGATGGAAGTCGATGAGACGGCGCGTCAAGAGGCGTCCGTCCGGAGAGCGGTGAATTTCGGTGCATGTCGTACTCGCCGGTGGGGGGACCGCCGGCCACATCGAGCCGGCGCTCGCCCTCGCGGACGCCCTGCGCAGGCAGGACCCTTCAGTGGGCATCACCGCCCTCGGCACCGAGCGCGGACTGGAGACCCGCCTGGTGCCGGAACGCGGCTACGAGCTGGGCCTGATCCCCGCCGTCCCGCTGCCCCGCAAGCCCACGCCCGAGCTCATCACCGTCCCCGGACGGCTGCGCGGCACCATCAAGGCCGCCGAGGAGATCCTGATCCGCACCAAGGCCGACTGCGTCGTCGGCTTCGGCGGCTACGTGGCCCTCCCCGGCTACCTCGCGGCCAAGCGGCTCGGGGTGCCGATCATCGTCCACGAGGCCAACGCCCGCCCCGGTCTGGCCAACAAGATCGGCTCCCGCTACGCGCACGCCGTCGCCGTCTCCACCCCGGACAGCAAGCTGCGCGGCGCCCGCTACGTCGGCATCCCGCTGCGCCGCTCCATCTCCACTCTCGACCGGGCCGCCGTACGCCTCGAGGCGCGCGCCGCCTTCGGTCTGGACCCCAACCTGCCGACGCTGCTGGTCTCCGGCGGCTCGCAGGGCGCCCGCCGCCTCAACGAGACGATCCAGCAGGTCGCCCCGAACCTCCAGCGCGCCGGCGTCCAGATCCTGCACGCCGTCGGTCCGAAGAACGAACTGCCGCGTGTCGACAACATGCCCGGGATGCCGCCCTACGTGCCGGTACCGTACGTGGACCGGATGGACCTCGCGTACGCCGCCGCGGACATGATGCTGTGCCGCGCGGGCGCGATGACCGTCGCCGAACTCTCCGCCGTCGGGCTGCCCGCCGCCTACGTCCCGCTGCCGATCGGCAACGGCGAACAGCGGCTCAACGCCCAGCCGGTGGTCAAGGCCGGCGGCGGCCTGCTCGTCGACGACGCGGAACTGACGCCCGAGTGGGTGCTCGGCCAGGTCCTGCCGGTGCTGTCCGACCCGCACCGCCTGTACGAGATGTCCCGAGCCGCAGGCGAGTTCGGCCGCAGGGACGCCGACGAGCTGCTGGTCGGGATGGTGTACGAGGCGATCGCGGCGCACAGGAGCGCCTGAGGCAGGAGGCACAGGAGTGGCCGGAGCAACGACCGCGCAACGCGGCAACCCGGGCTCTGACCGGCCCGCCCGCAAGGGTGGCACCGGCTCTCCGAAGCCCCCCAGGGCGCCCAGGACACCCAAGCCGCCCAAGGCGTCCGAGCCCGGGAAGCGGTCCGGCCCGCGGGGCCCCGGCGCACGCCTGCGCCGCGGCCCCGTGCTGCTGGCCGCCCTCGCGGCCGCACTGCTCCTCGCCGGGGGCGGCATGTGGGTGCTCTACGGCTCCTCCTGGCTGCGCGTCGAGAAGGTCACCGCCGCCGGCACCGAGGTGCTGACCCCCGAACAGGTCGTCGCCGCCGCGGCGGTGCCGGTCGGCGCGCCCCTCGTCGGCGTCGACACCGACGAGATCGCCGACCGCGTCCGCGGCCGTCTGCCCCGCATCGATTCGGTCGACGTGGTGCGGGCCTGGCCGCACGGAATCGGGCTGAAAGTGACGGAACGCAAACCGGTCCTGCTCATCAAAAAGGACGCCAACTTCGTGGAAGTGGACGCAGCGGGTGTGCGTTTCGACACGGTTCCGAAAGCGCCGGCCGGTGTCCCGGTCCTCGAATTGAACGCGGGAGGCTCCCCGAGCGCCCGCCGCTTCGACGAGGAACGGCTGCTGCGCGAGGCCGTGCTCATCGCGGGAGCCCTCCCGGAGCCGGTCGCGAAGCAGACGGTGCAGGTCAAGGTGGGTTCGTACGATTCGGTGGTCCTGGAGCTCACCGGGGGGCGGTCCGTGACGTGGGGGAGCGGTGAGCAGAGCGAAGCGAAGGGGCGCGCGCTGACCGCTTTGCTCAAGGCCGCGCCCAAGGCCGGTCACTTCGACGTGAGCGTTCCCACCGCCCCTGCGGTGTCCGGGAGTTGACTCCCGGTCGAACAGCGGAGCACCCTGGTTGGCCAGCGATACGGGTGATCACATAGGGTGAAAAGAAAAACGGGAGGTTCGGCGTGTTCGTTGAACACGCGCTACTTGTCGACTTAGTGTCCTGTTCGGAAGAGTCCGAGGAACAGGCACACCCCTAACCCTAAACTTCAGGGTGAGGGTTCGGGTCGGCGCGTTCGGACCGTCCCTATTTCGGCATCAGTCGTCGCAACGCAGACCGCGAGGCGACGACACGTAATCGAGGCGAGAGGCCTTCGACGTGGCAGCACCGCAGAACTACCTCGCAGTCATCAAGGTCATCGGTGTCGGCGGCGGTGGTGTCAATGCCATCAACCGAATGATCGAGGTCGGTCTCAAGGGCGTCGAGTTCATCGCCATCAACACGGACGCGCAGGCGCTGTTGATGAGCGACGCCGACGTCAAGCTCGACGTCGGCCGTGAACTCACCCGGGGCCTCGGCGCCGGAGCAAATCCGGCCGTCGGTCGCAAGGCGGCAGAGGACCACCGCGAGGAGATCGAGGAGGTCCTCAAGGGGGCCGACATGGTCTTCGTGACCGCCGGCGAGGGCGGCGGCACCGGCACCGGCGGCGCACCCGTCGTCGCCAACATCGCGCGCTCGCTGGGCGCCCTGACGATCGGTGTGGTCACCCGGCCGTTCACCTTCGAGGGCCGGCGCCGCGCGAACCAGGCGGAGGACGGCATCGCCGAGCTCCGCGAAGAGGTCGACACCCTCATCGTCATCCCCAACGACCGCCTGCTGTCCATCTCGGACCGCCAGGTCAGCGTCCTGGACGCCTTCAAGTCGGCCGACCAGGTGCTGCTCAGCGGCGTCCAGGGCATCACCGACCTGATCACCACCCCGGGCCTGATCAACCTCGACTTCGCCGACGTCAAGTCCGTGATGTCCGAGGCGGGCTCGGCCCTGATGGGCATCGGCTCGGCCCGCGGCGACGACCGCGCCGTGGCCGCCGCCGAGATGGCGATCTCCTCGCCGCTGCTGGAGGCGTCCATCGACGGCGCCCGCGGCGTGCTGCTCTCCATCTCCGGCGGCTCGGACCTGGGTCTCTTCGAGATCAACGAAGCCGCGCAGCTGGTGAGCGAGGCCGCGCACCCCGAGGCGAACATCATCTTCGGTGCCGTCATCGACGACGCGCTCGGCGACGAGGTACGGGTCACCGTCATCGCGGCCGGGTTCGACGGCGGACAGCCCCCGGCCCGCCGGGACAACGTCATCGGCGCCGCTTCCACGAAGCGCGACGAGCCGGCCCCGGCCCCCGTCCGCGCCCCGGAGCCGGTCCGTCCGGCCTTCGGCGGACTCGGCACGGTCCCGCCGCGCGAGGAGCCCCCGGTCCCGGTCGAGCCGGCCCCGGCCATGGTCGAGCCCCCCGCGCCGCAGGTCCCCACGGCCCGTCCGTACCAGGACAGCCCGGCCGAGGAACTGGACGTACCGGACTTCTTGAAGTGACACCGGAGCAGCACCACGTGGGCGGCGCCCACTTCGCCTTCACCGACAGGTGGGGCGGAGTGAGCGCCGTTCCGTACGAAGAGCTCAACCTCGGCGGCGCGGTCGGAGACGACCCGGCCGCCGTTCTGGCGAACCGGGCACTCGCCGCGAACTCCCTGGGCCTGGAGCCGGACCACGTGGTCTGGATGAACCAGGTGCACGGCCGGGACGTCGCCGTGGTCCCCGGCCCCTGGGGCGGGGACTCCGCAGTCCCCGCGGTGGACGCGGTGGTGACCGCCCGTCGGGGGCTGGCCCTCGCCGTGCTCACCGCGGACTGCACGCCCGTCCTGCTCGCCGACCCCGTCGCCGGGATCGCGGGCGCCGCCCACGCCGGGCGGCCGGGACTGGTCGCCGGAGTGGTGCCCGCCGTCCTGGAGGCCATGGTCTCCCTCGGCGCCGAGCCCGCCCGGATCACCGCCCGTACCGGACCGGCGATCTGCGGACGCTGCTACGAAGTGCCCGCCGAGATGCGGGAGGCCGTCGCCGAAGCGGTGCCGGCCGCCCGGGCCGAGACCAGGTGGGGGACGCCGGCCGTCGACGTGGTCGCCGGGGTGCACGCGCAGCTCGCCGAGGCGGGGGTGGTGGACGTCCACCGTTCCCCGGTCTGCACACTGGAGTCGAGGGACCACTACTCGTACCGCCGTGACCGGGTGACCGGGCGGCTTGCCGGATATGTCTGGTTGGACTGATGACGGATCGTAAGTCGGAACTCGCCGGTAACCTGGAGCGGGTGGAGGAGCGCATCGCGTCCGCCTGCGCGGCGGCGGGACGCGAGCGGGACGAGGTGACCCTCATCGTGGTCACCAAGACCTACCCCGCGAGCGACGTACGACTGCTGGCGGAGCTGGGCGTCCGTCATGTTGCGGAGAATCGTGACCAGGACGCCGCGCCGAAGGCCGCGGCCTGCGCGGATCTGCCGCTCAACTGGCACTTCGTCGGACAGTTGCAGACCAACAAAGTCCGTTCCGTGGCGGGATACGCGCACGTGGTGCAGTCGGTCGACCGCCCGAAGCTCGTGACCGCCCTCTCGGCGGCCGCGGAGGGAGCGGGGCGCGAGCTCGGCTGCCTCGTGCAGATCGCCCTCGACGCGGAGTCGGGGGAGCGCGGGTCCCGCGGCGGCGCGGCACCGGAGCAGCTGGCGGAGCTGGCGGACCTCGTCGCGAAGGCGCCGGGGCTGCGGATCGACGGGCTGATGACGGTCGCTCCGCTGTCCGGGCAGTACGCGGGACGCGAACAGGCCGCCTTCGAGCGGCTGATGGAATTGTCATCCCGCCTGCGCGCGGACCATCCTGCTGCCACGATGGTGTCGGCCGGGATGAGCGCAGACCTGGAGCAGGCCGTTGCGGCCGGTGCGACACATGTACGCGTCGGCACTGCGGTACTCGGCGCGAGACCCCGCCTCGGGTAACGTCGCGAAGAAAGTCGAACCACAGCAGAAAATATGGTCATTCCCGCAAATGGGCGGGCGGGCCACGTGGATCGCGGGCAGTTGGTGACATTCGTGACACGGCGGCACCTGCGACAGGGCGATCCACCACAGAGCGGAGGACTCAGAGAATGGCCGGCGCGATGCGCAAGATGGCGGTCTACCTCGGCCTCGTGGAGGACGACCGGTACGACAACCCGGGGTACGACCCCGACGACGAGTTCGAGCCCGAGCCGGAACCGGAGCGCGTGGCCCGGGACCGGGATCGCCGACAGCAGCCCGTGCATCAAACGCCCGTACCGGACGAACCGGTACGAGTCGTACAGCCCCCGCCGCAGCGCGAACCCGTCTCAATCCCTGTTGAAAATGGACGTCCTGCGCGAATCGCCCCCGTGGCGTCTATCACACCCGACCGCTCGAACCTGGAGAAGAACGCCCCCGTGATCATGCCCAAGGTCGTCTCCGAGCGGGAGCCGTACCGCATCACGACGCTGCACCCCCGGACCTACAACGAGGCCCGTACCATCGGGGAACACTTCCGTGAGGGCACTCCGGTGATCATGAATCTCACGGAGATGGACGACACGGATGCGAAGCGTCTCGTGGACTTCGCCGCCGGACTCGTCTTCGGTCTGCACGGCAGCATTGAACGCGTGACACAGAAGGTGTTCCTGCTGTCGCCTGCTAACGTCGATGTCACGGCGGAGGACAAGGCCCGCATCGCGGAGGGCGGGTTCTTCAACCAAAGCTAGACCGATCCGTCAGATACGGGACCGGGAACAGAGCGGGAAACGGGGAGAGGGAAGCGCGGGATGGGCGTCGCACTGCAGGTGGTCTACATCGCGCTGATGTGCTTCCTCATCGTGCTGATCTTCCGGCTGGTCATGGACTACGTGTTCCAGTTCGCACGTTCATGGGCACCGGGCAAGGCGATGGTGGTCGTCCTGGAGGCCACCTACACTCTTACCGATCCACCGCTCAAGCTTCTTCGGCGGTTCATCCCGCCGTTGCGTCTCGGGGGCGTGGCACTCGACCTGTCCTTCTTCGTTCTGATGATCATCGTTTACATCCTCATCAGCTTCGTGAGCACCGCTGCGAGAAGCGTGTGAACGATGAGCTTCTCCGCGCGCGCGGGGACAGTCCCGATACGGTCTTGCCGACTGCCGACGACTACGTAGAGGTGAAGAAGACATGCCGCTGACTCCCGAGGACGTGCGGAACAAGCAGTTCACGACCGTCCGCCTCCGAGAAGGCTATGACGAGGACGAGGTCGATGCCTTCCTCGACGAGGTCGAGTCCGAGCTGACGCGCCTGCTGCGCGAGAACGAGGACCTGCGCGCCAAGCTGGCTGCCGCCACGCGTGCCGCCGCGCAGAACCAGCAGCAGCAGGGCATGCGCAAGCCCGAGCCCCAGGACCAGCGTGGCCCCGGCGCCCCCGTGCCCGCGGCCATATCCGGCCCGCCGCAGCAGCCCCAGATGGGTCCGCCGCAGCTTCCGGGCGGCCCGCCGCAGCTTCCGGCCGGCCCCGGCGGACACGGACCGCAGGGTCCCGGCCCGATGGGCGGCCCCATGCAGCAGCACCCCATGGGCGGACCGCAGGGCATGGGTCAGCAGGGCATGGGCCAGCCCTCCATGGGCGGCCAGAACCCGCTCGGCCAGCAGATGCAGCCCATGGGCCAGCAGATGCAGCCGATGGGCCAGCCGATGCAGGGCATGGGCCAGCCGATGCAGCCGATGGGCCAGCCGCAGCAGCAGCTCCCGCAGCAGGGTCCCGGTGGCGACAGCGCCGCCCGCGTCCTGTCGCTGGCGCAGCAGACCGCCGACCAGGCGATCGCCGAGGCCCGCTCCGAGGCCAACAAGATCGTCGGCGAGGCGCGCAGCCGCGCCGAGGGCCTGGAGCGGGACGCCCGCGCCAAGGCCGACGCGCTGGAGCGGGACGCGCAGGAGAAGCACCGCGTCGCGATGGGCTCCCTGGAGTCCGCCCGCGCCACGCTGGAGCGCAAGGTCGAGGACCTGCGGGGCTTCGAGCGTGAGTACCGTACGCGTCTGAAGTCCTACCTGGAGTCGCAGCTGCGCCAGCTGGAGACCCAGGCCGACGACTCGCTCGCCCCGCCGCGCGGTCCGGCCGGTCCGGCGCTGCCGCCGTCGCCGTCCCCGTCGATGGCTCCGGCCGGCGCCATGGGCCACTCCATGGGCGGCCCGTCGATGGGCGGCGGCCCGTCCCCCATGGGCGGTCCCTCGCCGATGGGCGGCCCGTCCTACGGCGGCCAGCAGCAGATGTCCCCGGCGATGACCCAGCCGATGGCTCCGGTCCGGCCGGCGGCTCCGCAGCCGATGCAGGCGCCGTCGCCCATGCGGGGCTTCCTGATCGACGAGGACGACAACTAGGCGCCGCCGCCGCGTCTGTCGGCAGTCGCCTTCACGGGCCGGGCCCGGTTCCCCTTCGGGGGCACCGGGCCCGGCCCGTTTGCGTGCCGTGTGCGGGCGGGCGGGGGTGGCGGGTGCCGCTGCGCGGAGCCGCTCCCCGCCCCGCCTTTCTCCGTTTCCCGGGGGCTCCGCCCCCGGACCCCGCGCCTCGAACGCCGGCGGGGCTTGAGGCGGGGCTCCGTCCCCGGGCCTCCGCGCCGCAGACGTCGGCGGGGCTTGGGGCGGGGCTCCGTCCCCGGGCCTCCGCGCCGCAGACGTCGGCGGGGCTTGGGTCGGGGCTCCGCCCCCGGACCCCGCGCCTCGAACGCCGGCGGGGCTTGAGGCGGGGCTCCGTCCCCGGGCCCCTGCGCCGCAGACGGCGGCGGGGCTTGATGAGCCTCGTCGGCGTTCGAGGCGGGAAACGTGTGTGGCCCGGACCCCGTGACGGGGGCCGGGCCACAGGGGCCGGGCGTTACGCCTTGCGGAGGCGGAACGTCAGGCCGAGGGGCTCGTCCGTGAAGGCCTCGCCGTACGTGGCGTCCGCGTCGCCCGAGGCGAAGTCCGTGGCCAGGACCTCGTCCGCGATGAGCGACGCGTGGTCCGTCAGGGCCGACACGACCTCCGGGTCCGAGGAGGACCAGCGCAGGGCGATGCGGTCCGCCACGTCGAGGCCGGAGTTCTTCCGGGCCTCCTGGATCAGGCGGATCGCGTCACGCGCCAGGCCCGCCAGCCGCAGCTCCGGGGTGATCTCCAGGTCCAGGGCGACCGTCGCGCCCGAGTCGGACGCCACCGACCAGCCCTCGCGCGGGGTCTCCGTGATGATGACCTCCTCGGGGGTGAGCGTGACCTCCTCACCGTTGACCGTGACGACCGCGGAGCCCGCGCGCAGGGCCAGGGAGAGGGCCGCGGCATCGGCGGCCGCGACCGCCTTCGCCACGTCCTGGACGCCCTTGCCGAAGCGCTTGCCCAGCGCCCGGAAGTTCGCCTTCGCCGTCGTGTCGACCAGCGAGCCGCCGACCTCGGAGAGGGAGGCCAGCGAGGAGACGTTCAGCTCCTCCGTGATCTGCGCCTGCAGCTCGGGGGAGAGTGCCTCGAAGCCCACCGCGCCGACCAGGGCCCGGGAGAGGGGCTGACGGGTCTTGACGCCCGACTCCGCGCGCGTGGCGCGGCCCAGCTCGACCAGGCGGCGGACCAGGAGCATCTGCTGGGACAGGGTCCGGTCCACCTGGGTGGCGTCCGCCTCGGGCCACGTGGACAGGTGCACCGACTCCGGGGCCTCCGGGGTGACCGGAGCGACCATGTCCTGCCAGACCCGCTCGGTGATGAAGGGGGTCAGCGGGGCCATCAGTCGGGTCACCGTCTCGACCACGTCGTGCAGCGTGCGCAGCGCGGCCGCGTCGCCCTGCCAGAAGCGGCGGCGCGAACGGCGGACGTACCAGTTGGACAGGTCGTCCACGAAGGAGGAGAGGAGCTTGCCCGCGCGCTGGGTGTCGTAGGCCTCCATGGCGTCCGTGACCTCGGAGACGAGGGTGTGGAGCTCGGAGAGCAGCCAGCGGTCGAGGACCGTGCGGTCGGCCGGGGCCGGGTCGGCCGCGGAGGGCGCCCAGTTCGACGTACGGGCGTACAGGGCCTGGAAGGCGACCGTGTTCCAGTACGTGAGGAGGGTCTTGCGGACGACCTCCTGGATCGTGCCGTGGCCGACGCGGCGCGCCGCCCACGGGGAGCCGCCGGCCGCCATGAACCAGCGCACCGCGTCCGCGCCGTGCTGGTCCATGAGCGGGATCGGCTGGAGGATGTTGCCCAGGTGCTTGGACATCTTGCGGCCGTCCTCGGCGAGGATGTGGCCCAGGCAGACCACGTTCTCGTAGGAGGACTTGTCGAAGACGAGGGTGCCGACCGCCATCAGGGTGTAGAACCACCCGCGGGTCTGGTCGATGGCCTCCGAGATGAACTGCGCCGGGTAGCGCTTCTCGAAGATCTCCTTGTTCTTGTACGGGTAGCCCCACTGCGCGAACGGCATCGAGCCCGAGTCGTACCAGGCGTCGATGACCTCCGGCACGCGGACCGCCGTGTGCGCGCAGCCCTCCGCGGTGCAGGTGAAGGTCACGTCGTCGATGTACGGGCGGTGCGGGTCCAGGGCCGACAGGTCCGTGCCCGTCAGCTCGCTCAGCTCGGCGCGGGAGCCGACGCAGGTGAGGTGGTCCTCCTCGCAGCGCCAGATCGGGAGCGGGGTGCCCCAGTAGCGGTTGCGGGACAGCGCCCAGTCGATGTTGTTGTTCAGCCAGTCGCCGAAACGGCCCTGCTTGACCGAGTCCGGGAACCAGTTCGTCTTCTCGTTCTCCCGCAGCATCGCGTCCTTGACGGCGGTGGTGCGGATGTACCAGGACGGCTGCGCGTAGTAGAGCAGGGCCGTGTGGCAGCGCCAGCAGTGCGGGTAGCTGTGCTCGTAGGCGATGTGCTTGAAGAGCAGGCCGCGCGCGTCGAGGTCGGCGGTCAGCTTCTCGTCGGCCTTCTTGAAGAAGACGCCGCCGACCAGCGGGACCTCCTCCTCGAAGGTGCCGTCGGGGCGGACCGGGTTCACCACGGGCAGGCCGTAGGCGCGGCAGACCGCGAGGTCGTCGGCGCCGAAGGCGGGGGACTGGTGGACCAGACCCGTACCGTCCTCGGTCGTGACGTACTCGGCGTTGACGACGTAGTGGGCCGGCTCGGGGAACTCGACCAGGGAGAACGGACGCTCGTACGTCCAGCGCTCCATCTCCTTGCCCGTGAAGGACTCGCCGGTGGGCTCCCAGCCCTCGCCGAGGGCCTTCGCCAGGAGGGGCTGGGCGACGACGAGGTGCTCCTCGCCGTTCGTGGCGACGACGTAGGTGACCTCGGGGTGCGCGGCGACCGCCGTGTTGGAGACCAGGGTCCAGGGGGTGGTCGTCCACACCAGGAGGGCGGCGCGGCCGGCGAGCGGGCCGCTCGTCAGCGGGAACCGGACGAAGACCGAGGGGTCGACGACGGTCTCGTAGCCCTGCGCCAGCTCGTGGTCGGAGAGGCCGGTGCCGCAGCGCGGGCACCACGGGGCGACGCGGTGGTCCTGGACCAGCAGGCCCTTGCCGAAGATCTCCTTCAGCGACCACCACACGGACTCGATGTACTCGGGGTCCATCGTGCGGTAGGCGTCGTCCAGGTCGACCCAGTAGCCCATCCGGGTCGTGAGCTCGGTGAACGCGTCGGTGTGGCGGGTCACGGACTCGCGGCACTTGGCGTTGAACTCGGCGATGCCGTAGGCCTCGATGTCCTGCTTGCCGTTGAAGCCCAGCTCCTTCTCGACGGCGAGCTCGACCGGCAGGCCGTGGCAGTCCCAGCCGGCCTTGCGGGCCACGTGGTAGCCGCGCATGGTGCGGAAGCGGGGGAAGACGTCCTTGAAGACGCGGGCCTCGATGTGGTGGGCACCGGGCATGCCGTTCGCGGTGGGCGGGCCCTCGTAGAAGACCCACTCGGGGCGGCCCTCGGACTGCTCCAGGGTCTTGGCGAAGATCTTGCTCTCGCGCCAGAAGTCGAGGACCCCGTGCTCAAGGGCGGACAGGTCGACCTGGGCGGGTACCGGGCGGTATTGCGGCGGTGTGGTCATGAGGCTGAACTCTTCCTCCGGCGGTGTGTCACTTCCGTCCGGAGGGACGAGAGCCTGTGTGCTCCCGCGGTACCACCCTCCTTGGCCTCCGGGCGCACCGGTGGCCCCCTCATTGGGGTGCGAAGCCGGTTCTACTGGCCCTGCGGGCTTTCTTCCGGCGGCTCCGGGGTGATCCTTCGCATCGCGCTCGCCCCCGGGCTCTCACCGTCCCCGGGTCGCTCCTGGCTGCGTCCGACGCTACTCGTCCCCATCCATGCCTCTCGCTGGGCCCAGTGTACGGGCCCGGGCGGTGGTCGGCAGACCGCTTTACGGGGGGCCGCGCGGGGGTTCGTACGGGCTGCCGTACGGGCCCGCCGTACGGGCTCCCGCAGGCGGCAGCCGGGGGCGCCGGGGGTGACCCGAACGGGCTGACGGGCCCGAAGGGATCCAGGTGGGGCGGGTGGGGCGGATTACGGGGGCCCCTGCTGGGCACAACGGATGCAGGTTGGCCTCGACGGAAGCGTGCCCCGTTGCCGCGGGACTGGAGTCGATTTATCGTTCCGGCACGATTCGCGAGCAAAGATCACAGTATGTGAAGGGGCCGCGGCCATGGTGGCGAAAAAGACCGCCGGGAGTACCGCCGGGAGTACTGCCAGGACGGCTGCCGCACCGGCTGCCGCCGGGGAGGAGCCGGCCAGGAAGGCCTCGGCGAAGAGCGCCGCGGACGGGAAGGCGCCGACCAGGAAGGCCGCTGCCGGGAAGACCGCCGCCAAGAGCACCACCAAGAAGGCCGTGGCGGCGAAGACGGCCTCCGCCGCCGATGACACGACCGCCGTGAAGACCACGCGCAAGGCACCGGCCAAGAAGGCCGGAGCCGAGGGGGCGGCGCAGGCCGCGAAGAAGACGGGAGTCCGGAAAGTGGTTGCCAAGAAGAGCACCGGCACGGCCAGGAAGACGGCCGCGGCCGCCACGAGCGGACTGCCCAAGGCGAGGGTGACGGTCACCGAACCGGGCGAGCTCGCCGTACGGCCGGGTGAGGACCCCTGGACCCCCCAGGAGGTCGAGGAGGCCCGCAGCGAGCTGATGACGGAGGTCCTGAGGCTGCGCGCGGAACTCGACGCCTCGGAGGTCGCCATCTCGGGCCTCATGCGGGACTCGGGCGACGGCGCCGGTGACGACCAGGCCGACACGGGCACCAAGAACATCACCCGGGAGTCCGAGCTGGCCCTCGCGGCGAACGCCACCTCGATGCTGGAGCAGACGGAGCGCGCCCTGGAGCGCATGGACGCCGGCACCTACGGGCTCTGCGAGAACTGCGGCAAGCCCATCGGCAAGGCGCGGATGCAGGCCTTCCCGCGGGCCACCCTGTGCGTGGACTGCAAGCAGAAGCAGGAACGGAGGCACTGACTCCGTGAGGGCCGGCGGGCGGCCGGGAAACG
The DNA here is from genome assembly GCF_055585365.1 of Streptomyces sp. NPDC053432. Classification (NCBI taxonomy): domain Bacteria; kingdom Bacillati; phylum Actinomycetota; class Actinomycetes; order Kitasatosporales; family Streptomycetaceae; genus Streptomyces; species Streptomyces sp. NPDC053432. The sequence goes on along the minus strand of NZ_JBVJKF010000008.1, from coordinate 57,397 downwards.
GGCGGGCGGTGGGAGGCCGGCCCGGCGGCGGCCTGACGTACCCTCGTGTCTGGTCAGCAAGCCGGTTCGAGCTAGTTCGAGGGACTCACGTGGCAGAGGCGGAGAGCATCATCGGTACGCCGGAGGTCGGGGACGATGCCCAGCCGGAGGCCGCGCAGCCCAAGGGGCGCCGGCGGATCGTCGCGCTGCTCGTCGTGGCGGTGCTCGCGTACCTGCTGGACCTCGGCAGCAAGATGGTGGTCGTGGCAAAGCTGGAGCACCAGCCGCCGATCGAGATCATCGGCGACCTGCTGAAGTTCGAGGCCGTCCGCAACGCGGGGGCCGCCTTCGGCTTCGGCGAGGCCTTCACGATCATCTTCACCTGCATCGCGGCCACCGTGATCGTGGTGATCGTCCGGCTGGCGCGCAAGCTCTACAGCCTGCCGTGGGCGATCGCGCTGGGCCTGCTGCTCGGCGGTGCGCTGGGCAATCTGACCGACCGGATCTTCCGCTCGCCGGGCGTCTTCCGGGGCGCCGTCGTCGACTTCATCGCCCCGGCCCACTTCGCCGTCTTCAACCTCGCGGACACGGCGATCGTGTGCGGCGGCATCCTGATCGTGCTGCTGTCGTTCAGGGGCCTGGACCCGGACGGCACCGTCCACAAGGACTGACAAGGCATACTCGACGGGTGAGTACCAATCCCGAGATCCGCACCCTGCCCGTTCCCGATGGCCTCGAAGGCGAGCGCGTCGACGCCGCCATTGCCCGTATGTTCGGGTTTTCCCGGACGAAGGCGGCCGAACTCGCGGCCGAGGGGAAGGTGGCGGTCGACGGAAGCGTCGTCGGGAAGTCCGAGCGCGTGCACGGCGGCGCCTGGCTCGAAGTCGAGATGCCCGCCCCGGCGCGCCCGGTCGAGGTCGTCGCCGAGCCGGTCCCCGGCATGGAGATCGTCCATGATGACGACGACATCGTCGTCATCATGAAGCCGGTGGGCGTCGCCGCCCACCCGAGCCCCGGCTGGACCGGCACCACGGTCATCGGCGGGCTCGCCGCCGCCGGCTACCGGATCTCGACCTCCGGCGCGTCCGAGCGCCAGGGCATCGTGCACCGCCTCGACGTCGGCACGTCCGGCCTGATGGCCGTCGCCAAGTCGGAGCGGGCGTACACCTCGCTGAAGAACCAGTTCCGCGAGCGGATCGTGGACAAGCGCTACCACGCGCTGGTGCAGGGCCACCCGGACCCGATGAGCGGCACCATCGACGCGCCGATCGGCCGGCACCCGAACGCGGACTACAAGTGGGCCGTGACCCAGGACGGCAAGGCCTCGGTCACCCACTACGACCTGATCGAGGCGTTCCGCGCGGCCTCGCTGCTCGACATCAAGCTGGAGACCGGGCGCACGCACCAGATCCGCGTGCACATGTCCGCGCACCGGCACCCCTGCGTCGGCGACCTGACGTACGGCGCCGACCCGACGGTGGCGAAGCGGCTGGGGCTGACCCGGCAGTGGCTGCACGCGGTGCGGCTCGGTTTCGAGCACCCGGCGGACGGCCAGTGGGTGGAGTTCGAGAGCAAGTACCCGGCGGACCTGCAGCACGCGCTGGACGTGATCCGGGCGGAGAGCGAGTGACGGCCTCCGCGGCCTCGGCCGCCGGCTTCGAGGTGCGGGTGGCCTCGGGGGAGGCCGACATGGCGGCGTGCTTCGCCGTGCGGACCGAGGTGTTCGTGATCGAGCAGTCCGTGCCGGAGTCGATCGAGTACGACGCGTACGACGCGGGCGCCGTGCACGTGCTGGCCGTGGGCCCGGACGGTGAGCCGCTGGGCACCGGGCGGCTGCTGCACGGGCCCGAGGCGCTGGCCAAGACCGGCTCGCCGGAGGTCGGCTCGCTCGGGCGGCTGGCCGTCGCCAAGTCCGCGCGCGGGCTGGGCGTGGGGGTGGCGCTGGTGCGGGCGATCGAGGCGGAGGCCGTCGCGCTGGGGCTGGCGGCGGTGGACCTGGGCGCGCAGACGCATGCGCTCGGCTTCTACGAGCGGCTCGGGTACGTGGCGTACGGGCCGGAGTTCCAGGACGCGGGCATTCCGCACCGTTCCATGCGGAAGCCGTTGCCGTAGCCGTACGGGTGCGGCGCCGCTGCCGGGGCGCTGCCCCGGACCCCGCGCCTCAAACGCCGGCGGGGCTGGAATCGCCCTGCGGGCAATCCAGCCCCGCCGGCGTTTGAGGCGCGGGCGCGAAGCGCCCGTACGGGGTCCGGGGCGCTGCCCCGGGGAACGGAGGAAGGGCGGGGCGGGGAGTGGCTCCGCGCAGCGGGACCCGGCCCCGCGGCCTGCGCATCGGCGGGGCTCAGGTGCCCGCGGCAGGCGGTGCGGCAGGGTTGGGGGGATGGATCAGCTTGCTCTGCTGTTCGTGCTGCTGCTCGGGGCCGTGGTCAGCGTGCCGCTCGGGGACCGGCTCGGGCTGCCCGCGCCCGTCCTGATGACCATCGGCGGAGCCGTCCTCGCGCTGGTGCCCGCCGTGCCCAACGTCGACATCCCGCCCGAGTACATCCTGCCGCTGCTGCTGCCGCCCCTGCTGTACGCCTCCGCGCAGCGCACCTCCTGGCGCCAGTTCGCCGCCAACGTGCGGCCCATCTTCCTGCTGGCCGTGGCCCTGGTGTTCGTGACGACCGCGGCCGTCGGCTTCGTCGCGCACGCCGTCGTGCCCGGCCTGCCGATCGCCGCCGCCATCGCGCTCGGCGCGCTCGTCGCGCCGCCCGACCCGGTCGCCGCCACCGCAGTGGCGGGGTCGCTCGGGCTGCCCCGCCGACTGGTGTCGATCCTGGAGGGCGAGGGGCTCTTCAACGACGTCACCGCCATCGTGCTCTACCACGTGGCCGTCGCCGCCGCCGTCAGCGGCAGTTTCTCCTGGCCCGACGCGCTCGGGGAGTTCGTGCTGTCGGCCGTCGTCGCCGTCGCCGTCGGGCTGGCGCTGGGGTGGGCCGCCAACCGGCTCATGGGGCGGCTCGGTGACGCCACGCTGCAGATCGGGCTGACGCTGCTCGTGCCGTTCGTCTCCTACGTGCTGGCCGAGGAACTGCGGGGTTCGGGGGTGCTGGCCGTGCTGACGACGGCCCTGTTCCTCGCGGAGTACGCGTCCGACGCCGACGACGTGCTGGGACGGCTGGCCGGGCACACCTTCTGGGAAGTCGTCGACATGCTGGTCACCGGGGTGGCGTTCGGGCTGATCGGGCTGGAGCTGCACAACGTCTTCGCCGCGCCGGCGGGCCGCCCGTGGGAGCTGGTCGGGTGGGCCGCGGCCGTCGTCGGGGTGGTCGTCGTCGTACGGCTGCTGTGGCTGCTGCCGGCCGCCTGGCTCGCCAAGCGGCTGCACTCGCTGCGCGACCTCGACGAGGAGATCCCGCTGAGCTGGCGGGAGAGCGTCGTGATGTGGTGGGCCGGGATGCGCGGGGTGGCCTCGGTGGCGCTCGCGCTGGCGATCCCGTTCACGACGGATGCCGGTGACCCCTTTCCGGCGCGGGACGAGATCGTCTTCATCGCCTTCGCGGTGATCATGACGACCCTCGTGTGCCAGGGGCTCACCCTGCCCTGGCTGGTGCGGCGGCTGGGGGTGGAGGCCGACGCCGACGCCGAGGCGGAGACCCAGCGGAAGCTCGCGATCCGCGCCGCGAAGGCCGCGAAGCGCCGGCTGAAGGAGATCGAGGAGAGCGAGGAACTGCCGGAGGACCTGGTCGAACTGCTGCAGCGGCGCGCGTACGACGTGGGGGCCAGGATCAGCCCCGACATGGTCGACGAGGAGCGGCGGGAGGCGTACGCGAAGCGGGTCGAGCGGCTCCGGGACATCCAGCGGATCCAGCGCGAGATGATGTCGGCCGCCCGGCACGAAGTGCTGTCCGCGCGCAGCGAGCCCGGCGCCGATCCGGAGATCGTCGACCGGGTCCTGCGGCACCTGGACGTACGGAGTCTGCGCAGCCCTTAGGAGCGGCGCTGCCGGGGCTCGGCCCCGCCCCGCGCCTCAACCGCAGGCGGGGCTGGATCTTCAGCCCGTCCGCGCTTGCCGCGGGGCCCCGATTCAGCCTCGCCGGCGTTTGAGGCGCGGGCCTGGGCGTGCCCTATCCAGCCTCGTCGGCGTTTGAGGTCCGGGCCTGGGCGAACCCAGATCCAGCCTCGCCGGCGTTTGAGGCGCGGGGTCTGGGGCGGAGCCCCAGGGAACGGTGGAAGGGCGGGTAGGGGACCAGCCCCGCGCAGCGGCACCCCGGCCCGGCCCGCCAGGCAAGGGCCGCCGGGGCCGGGCGCGCGCCGGGGTACCTCCTCGGGCGTCGAACCTGCAGAGGCAGCGGACATGTGGCGACGTGGTTGCGTTCGACGCCCTGCGGGGGCACCCCGCCACACACCCGGCCCCGGCGGCGCGGGGGTGGCAGGAGGCCGGTCAGCCGGGCACTCGCGTTCGACGCCCTGCGGGGGCACCCCGCCGCACACCCGGCCCCGACGGCGCGGGGGCGGCAGCGGGGCCGACCCCGCGGCAGCCGTGCACGACGCCCTGGGGGGCACCCGGTGCGCGCCCGATCCCGGCGGCGCGGGGGGTGCACCTGGTGGGTCAGAGGGTCGGGTCGGGTGGGGACAGGCGGGGGAGGGCGTCGGGGTGGTGGGTGGACAGCCAGGCGACCAGGTGTTCGCGGATCGTGCAGCGCAGCGTCCAGACGTCGGAGGCGTCCTTCGCGGTGGCCGTCGCCCGGACCTGGATGGTGTGCGGTGTGGTGTCCGTCACCACCAGGGCCCACGCCCGCCCGTCCCACTCCGGGATGCCGGGCAGCAGCTGCTCCAGGTGGTCCCGCAGCAGCGGGACCGGCGCGCTGTGGTCCAGGTGCAGGTAGACCGTCCCGGTCATCTCCGCGCCGCCGCGGGACCAGTTCTCGTACGGCTTGCTCGTGAAGTACGACACAGGCATCGTGATGCGGCGTTCGTCCCAGGTGCGGACGGTGAGGAAGGTCAGCGTGATCTCCTCGACCGTGCCCCATTCCTTGTCGACCACCACCGTGTCCCCGATCCGCACGGTGTCGCCGAAGGCGATCTGGAGTCCGGCGAAGAGGTTGCCCAGCGATGACTGGGCCGCGATGCCCGCGACGATGCCGAGGACGCCCGCCGAGGCCAGCACCGAGGCGCCGATGCCCCGCATCTGGGGGAAGGTCAGCAGCATGCTCGCGACGGCGACCACGATCACCACCGCGCTGACCACCCGGTGGATCAGCGTGACCTGGGTGCGGACCCGGCGGACCCGGGCCTCGTCCGCGGCGGTCGCGGCGTAGCGCGCGTACACCGAGTCGACGGCGGCCGTCGCGATGCGGACCGCCAGCCAGGCCACCGAGGCGATCAGCACCAGGTTGAGGACGCTGCCGAGGGCGAAGGCGTGGTCGGGAAGGATCCCGGCCTGCCGGTACGCGGCCCTGAGCAGCGAGGTGCAGAGCACCACCTGGAAGGGCAGCCGGCAGTGGCGCAGCAGACCCCAGAGCGGGGTCTCGGGGTGGCGGGCGGCCAGCCGGCGGAGCACCAGGTCGGCGGCCCAGCCCGCGATCAGGGTGACCGCCAGCGAGCCGCCGAGGACCGCCACGGGACGCAGAACGCTCTCGATCTCCATGGGGGAGAACGTATCGGGAAGGCGCCCGGGCGAACTGGCACGATGGGGGCATGAACATCATGCTTTTCCACTCGACGTACGGGCTGCGGCCCGCGGTGCACGCGGCGGCCGACCGGCTGCGCGCGGCCGGGCACCAGGTCCAGGTGCCGGACCTCTTCGAGGGGCGCACCTTCGAGACCGTCGAGGAGGGCATGGCCCACCGGGACGAGATCGGCCGGGACGAGCTGCTCAAGCGCGCGGTGCTGGCCTCCGCGCCCCACTCCGACGAGGGCCTGGTGTACGCGGGCTTCTCCTTCGGGGGTTCCGTCGCCCAGCACCTGGCGATGGCCGACGAGAAGGCGCGCGGCCTGCTGCTCCTGCACGGGACGGCGGATCTGGAGGAGGACGCCTCGGTCGACGAGCTGCCCGTCCAGCTGCACATCGCGGACCCGGATCCCTTCGAGCCGCACGACTGGCTGACGGCCTGGTACCTGCGGATGCAGCGGGCCGGGGCCGACGTGGAGGTCCACAGCTACCCGGGCGCCGGGCACCTGTTCACCGACCCGGGGCTGGACGACTACGACGCCGAGGCCGCCGAGCAGACATGGAAGGTCGCCCTGGCGTTCCTGGATTCCCTGTAGGAGCGGGAAAAGGGGTGCGGGGCACGGCCGGCGTTCGCCGGTCCGTGCCCCGCACCCGTCTTCACGCGGCGGGGGTCAGCCCGCGCGGTAGGCGGTCCAGCTGCTGCTCATGCGGGCCACCTGACCAGCGGTGAACTGGTACATGCAGGAGTCGTACGTGTAGTCCATGAAGTTGTGGATCGGGTCCGCGCCGGGCTTGCTGGCGCAGCTGTCACGGCCGGTCGGGCACTCGTAGGCGGCGCTCTTCTCGGCCGGGGTGTCGGAGACGTAGTCGCCGTTGCCGTTACAGCCGCCCTGGAAGGTGTGGTAGAGGCCCATCCAGTGGCCGACCTCGTGGGTCGCGGTGTCACCCTCGTTGTAGTTGGTCGCGGAGCCGCCCGGCAGCGAGGTGTCGAGCACGACCACGCCGTCCATGTTGGGGGCGGAGTTGTAGGAGCTCGGGAAGGTCGCCCAGCCGAGCAGTCCGCCGCCGAGGTTGGCGGTGTAGAAGTTCAGCGCGCCGGCGCCGCCCTTGCGCAGGGTGGTCTTCATGTCCTTCTCGGCCTGGGAGCCGGAGGTCAGGTTGTACCAGGTGGCGTTGTCCGTGTAGTCGGTGCCCGCCAGGGTGAACTGGAAGTTCGTGTTCACGTTCCCGGTGCCCTGGCCGCCGTAGGCGGCGTTGAGGACCGAGAGCTGGTTGTTGATCTGGGTGGACGTCAGCTTTCCGGTGGTGCCGGAGTGCACCACGTGGAAGTACACCGGGATGCTCGTGACGGCCTCGGCGCCGGCCAGGCCGCGCTGGGGCTGGTTCTTCAGGGCCTTGTCGAGCTTCGCCTTGAGGTCGGCGTCCATGGCCTTGGCCTGCGCGTCGGTGAGCTCGTTGGGCTCGGCCGCGTGCTCCTCCTTGGGGCGGGCGGTACGGGCGTTGGCGGCCGCGCCGGATTCCTGGGCGCACGCCTCGGCGGGGGTCTTGGCGGCGGCCAGGGTGGTGGGGGCGGCGAGCGGGGTGAACGCCAGGGTTCCGGCCAGCACCGCCGTGCCCATCAGGCGGCGGCGAAGAAGGGGGGATATGCGGGCGACAGCGCGCACGTGTGCTCCTCGCGTGGGGGGTTTTGGCGTGAAGACGATCTCTCCACGTTGGCGGGAAGCTTATGTGTTCATGACATGCAGGGGTCAAGAGTCCTACGTAAAAGATTTGTTGCTTGTCATGACGGAGGGGCGCCTGGTCTGCACCAGGCGCCCCTCTGTGGCGCAAAATTGACGGTCAGTCAGTTATTTTGTCCGGAAAGTCTGTGGAACCGGCCGGGGTCAGCGGACCGGCTGCCACACCCGCTCGACCTTCTGCGTCCCGTTCAGCGTCCGGTACGAGCGCTCCCACGCGGAGGTGGCGTCCTTGCGCCGCTTGTCCGAAACGACGTAGTAGTCCATCTGCGAGCGCTCGGCCGTCACGTCGAGGACGCCGTAGCCGTGGGAGTCCATGTCCAGCCACTTCACGTGCCAGTTGGCGGCCTTGATGGCCGCTTCCGCGACCAGCGAGGCGGTGTCCGCCGGCACGTGCAGGATGTCGTCGATGTTGTCCGAGGTCACCGAGGTGACGACGAACTCCGTGGCGGCCGTGCCCGAACCCGGGTACGTGGCCATGTTCACCGGCACCTCGTTCGCCCACGCCATGTGGATGTCGCCGGTCAGGAACACCGTGTTCTTGATGTTCCGGTCCCTCAGGTGGCCCAGCAGCTCCTTGCGGTCGTCCGTGTACCCGTCCCACTGGTCCACGTTGACCGCTATGCCACCCTCGGGCAGGCCGAGCAGCTTCGTCAGGGGCCCCAGCAGGTGCGCGGGCAGCGAGGCGAAGGCCACCGGCGAGATCATCACCGAGGTGCCGACCAGCTTCCAGGTCGCGTTCGAACCCGCGAGACCCGCCTTGAGCCAGTCCAGCTGGGCGCGCCCGGTGATGGTGCGATCCGGGTCGTCCACCGCACCGTTGCCGACCTTGGCCTGCTGCGAGCGGAACGAGCGCAGGTCGAGCAGGTGCAGGTCCGCGAGGGTGCCGAAGCGGAGCCGCCGGTAGACGGTGCCGGCGATGGAGGCGCGTACCGGCATCCACTCGAAGTAGGCCTGCTTGGCGGCGGCCGCGCGGGCCGCCCACTCGCCCTCGGCGCCGGGCGTGTGGTTCTCGGCGCCGCCCGACCAGGCGTCGTTGGCGAACTCGTGGTCGTCCCAGATGGCGACGATCGGGTGCGCGTGGTGCAGGGCCTGGAGGTCGGCGTCCGTCTTGTAGTTGCCGTGCCGGGTGCGGTAGTCGGCGAGCGAGAGGATCTCGTGCTCGGGCTCGTGCCGGCGCACGACGTACTTCGCCTCCGGGTAGCCCCCGCTCTGGTACTCGTAGATGTAGTCGCCCAGGTGCAGGATGGCGTCCAGGTCGGTACGGGCGGCCAGGTGGCGGTACGCGGAGAAGTAGCCGGACTCCCAGTTGGCGCAGGAGACCACGCCGAAGCGGACCCCGGCCGTGGTGACGTCGTGTCCTGGCGTGGTCCGGGTGCGGCCGACGGGGGAGACGGCGCTGCCGGCGGTGAACCGGTACCAGTACGCGGTCTGCGGCTGGAGCCCGCGCACGTCCACCTTGACCGTGTGGTCGGTGTCGGCGCTCGTGGTGGCCGTGCCGCCGGCGACGACCCGGGAGAAGGCCTTGTCCGTGGCCACCTCCCAGCTCACGGAGGTGGCCGGGCCGAGCCCGGAGCCGGGCACGGCCTCGGGGGTCGGGGTGACGCGGGTCCACAGCAGGACCCCGTCGGGCAGCGGGTCGCCGGAGGCGACGCCGTGCAGGAACGCCGGTGCGCTCGCGGCGGCGTGGGCCGGGGCGGCGCCCAGGGAGGTCAGGGGGGCCAGCGCGGCCGTGGCCGCGGCGGCGAGGACGACCGTCCGGCGGCGGGGGGCCGTCGAGGTGTCGGAAGAGTTGAGATGACTGGTCACGGACGATCACATTACTGGCGGGTACAGCCGACGGAACAGGCGCGAAAACGCAACGAGCGGGCGAACTCTGGTGGTCCGCCCGCCCGTTGACCCGGCCTGTCCGGAAATGATCCTCCGGAACGGCCGGGGCTCAGCCCTGCAGGGCCTTGTCGATCGCCGCCGTGAACTGCTCCGCGGTCTGCGGCGTCTCGATCTTCTTGCCGTCCATCTTCAGCGTCGGCGTGCCCTGGACACCGCTCTTGTCGAAGACCTTGGACATCTCGATCGCCCAGCGGTTGTAAGTGCCGTCCTCGACGGCCTTCTTGAACTCGGCGTTGCCCTTGAGCGCCGGGACCTGGTCCGCGACCTTCAGCAGGTAGTCGTCCTTGGAGAACTTGTCGTCCTTCTCCTCGGGGTGGTTCTCCGCCGAGTACAGGGCCGACTTGTACTCCAGGAACGCCTCGGGGCTGACGTTCAGGGCCGCGCCCAGCGCGCTCAGCGCGTTCTTCGCGCCGGAACCGCCGAAGCCCTTGTCCAGGAAGGTGGCGCCGATGAACTGGATCTTGTACTTGCCCGCGTCGACGTCCTTCTTGATCTGCGCGCCGGAGGTCTGCTCGAACTGCGCGCAGACGGGGCAGCGCGCGTCCTCGTAGAGCTCCAGGGTCTTCTTGGCGTCGGCCTTGCCGATGACGACGGTCGTGCCGTTGTCCCCGGTGGTGTTCTTCGGAGCGACCAGCGCCGCGTCGGCGGCCTTGTCCCACTCCGAGGGCTGGTTGGCCTTGACGACCATGTAACCGATGCCGCCGGCCAGGGCCAGGGCGGCGACGACCGCACCCGCCACGATCACCTGGCGGCGCGCCTTGTCCTTCTTGAGCTGCTTCTCGCGCTCGATGCGCAGCCGCTCGCGGGCCGCCGCCTTGTTCGCCTGGCTGTTGCGTGCACTCATCGTGATCTCCGTGGGGTGTGACATGGGAAGGGGTGGACTGCCGTACGTGCCTCAGGCGCGCGCGAGCGCGCCGGACACGGGAGGTCCCCGCCGTCCCACGGAGTGCGCGGGGAACCGCGTACGGGACGCCGCGCCGGGAAGGGCCGGCCGGGCCGGCCGCGGCTTCGGCCCGGCGGCCGCCGTCTCCCCGGCCGCCGCCAGCAGCAGCGGCCGGAACGCGAAGGCGGCCACCGCCCGCAGCAGCCGGCCCAGCGCCCGCTCGCCCCGGTGCAGCCAGGCGGCGGCCAGCAGCCCGACCGAGACGTGCGCCCCGAGCAGCAGCCAGGGGGCCCACGGCCCGGGCGACGCGAGGAGCGCGGCCGGATCGGCGGCGGGCCCGGTCACCGCGGTCAGCGGCCCGCCCACCGGGGCGCCCCCGCACAGCGCGTCCAGGCCCAGCGCGCGCAGCGGGCCCGCGACCGGGCCGCCCGCGGGGCCGTAGCAGACGTGCTGCCCGGAGGTGAAGACGGTGTCGGCGGCCAGCTCCAGCGGCACGAGCAGCCCGGCGATGGAGCCGAAGCCGCGCTCGCGCCCGGCGAGCGCGTAGGCGATCGCGAACACGGCGGCGAAGGCCCCGCCGACCGGTGCGGGCGGCAGCGGGACCCTGGACATGAGGACGTGCGAGCCGGCCGAGAGCAGCACGACGAGCGCGCTGAACAGCGCGGCCCGCAGCCCCCGGAGTCTCACCCCTGATATGTCCATCGCCGCGAGTCTGTCACGTGAGTCTGTGAAAGCGGGCCACAGGTCGGGCCTACGGCGTGATGCGGCCGTTGCGGAAGAGGTCCACGAAGATCTGGTGGTCCGAGCGCGCCCGGGCCCCGTAGGCGTGGGCGAAGTCGACCAGCAGCTCCGCGAAGCCCTCCTCGTCGGCGGCGATCGCCGCGTCGATGGCCCGCTCGGTGGAGAAGGGCACCAGGGACTGGCCGCTCTCCGCCTCGTCGGCCGAGGCGTGCATGGTGGCCGTGGCCCGGCCGAGGTCCGCGACCACCGCCGCGATCTCCTCCGGGTCGTCCAGATCGGACCAGTCCAGGTCCACCGCGTACGGGGAGACCTCCGCGACCAGCTGTCCGGCGCCGTCCAGCTCCGTCCAGCCCAGCCACGGGTCGGCGTGCGCCTGCAGGGCGCGCTGCGAGATCACCGTGCGGTGGCCCTCGTGGCGGAAGTACTCCCGCACCGCCCGGTCCGTGATGTGCCGCGACACCGCCGGGGTCTGCGCCTGCTTGAGGTAGATCACGACGTCGTTCTCCAGGGCGTCGCTGTGCCCCTCCAGCAGGATGTTGTAGGAGGGCAGGCCGGCCGAGCCGATGCCCACGCCCCGGCGGCCCACCACGTCCTTGACCCGGTAGGAGTCCGGGCGCACGAGGGACTCCTCCGGCAGGGTCTCCAGGTACCCGTCGAAGGCGGCCAGCACCTTGTAGCGGGTGGCCGCGTCCAGCTCGACGGCCCCGCCGCCCTCGCTGAAGCGGCGCTCGTGGTCGCGGATCTCGGTCATCGAGTCCAGCAGGGAGAAGCGGGTCCGGGAGCGGGCGTCGCGCAGGGCGCCCAGCAGGGGGCCCTCGGCGGTGTCCAGGGTGAAGGAGGGGACTTCCTCGTACTTCGCGCCCGCGGCCAGCTGGTGGATGCGCTCCCGGTAGGCGACCGCGTAGGTCCGCACCAGGGAGCTGATCTGCTCGTCGCTGAGCGCCTTGGTGTAGCCGATCAGGGCGACGGAGGCGGCGAAGCGCTTGAGGTCCCAGGTGAAGGGGCCGACGTAGGCCTCGTCGAAGTCGTTGACGTTGAAGACCAGCCGGCCGTTGGAGTCCATGTAGGTGCCGAAGTTCTCGGCGTGGAGATCACCGTGGATCCAGACCCGGCCCGTGCGGTCGTCGACGTAGGGTCCGCCGTGCCGCTCCCGCTCCAGATCGGAGTAGAAGAGACAGGCCGTGCCCCGGTAGAAGGCGAAGGCGGAGGCCGCCATCTTGCGGAATTTGACCTGGAAGGCGGCGGGGTCGGCGGCGAGCAGCTCACCGAAGGCGGTGTCGAACACATCCAGTATCTGCTCGGCGCGCTGCTCGTCGGTCGTCTCGGGAACCGCCATGGCGGATGCCTCCTGGTGCACGGGGTGGTACGGGTTCTGACCGACTGGACGTCGGACACGTGTTCCTGGTTCTGCAACGCCCGACCGTATCTCTCCGTGCCCCGGAAGTGTCACTCGTGGGACGTAGGATTCATAGCTGCCGCCCCTCTCTCCCCCGGAGGCCCACACCGTGTCCAAGACGCCGTTCACGCACCTGCACGTCCACACCCAGTACTCGCTGCTGGACGGTGCCGCACGGCTGAAGGACATGTTCGCGGCCTGCAACGAGATGGGCATGACGCACATCGCCATGTCCGACCACGGCAACCTGCACGGGGCGTACGACTTCTTCCATTCCGCCCAGAAGGCCGGAATCACCCCGATCATCGGGATCGAGGCGTATGTCGCGCCCGAGTCCCGGCGCAACAAGCGGCGCATCCAGTGGGGCCAGCCGCACCAGAAGCGGGACGACGTCTCCGGTTCCGGCGGTTACACGCACAAGACGATCTGGGCGGCGAACGCCACCGGGCTGCACAACCTCTTCCGGCTGTCCTCCGACGCGTACAAGGAGGGCTGGCTCACGAAGTGGCCGCGCATGGACAAGGAGACCATCTCCCAGTGGTCGGAGGGCCTGATCGCCTCCACCGGCTGCCCCTCCGGCGAGCTCCAGACGCGTCTGCGCCTCGGCCAGTTCGACGAGGCCCTGAAGTCGGCCTCCGAGTACCAGGACATCTTCGGCAAGGACCGCTACTTCCTGGAGCTGATGGACCACGGCATCGAGATCGAGCGCCGGGTCCGCGACGGCCTGCTGGAGATCGGCAAGAAGCTCGGCATCCCGCCGCTGGTGACGAACGACTCGCACTACACCTACGCGAGCGAGGCCGGCGCCCACGACGCCCTCCTTTGCATCCAGACCGGCAAGAACCTCTCGGACCCCGACCGCTTCCGCTTCGACGGCTCCGGCTACTACCTGAAGTCCACGGAGGAGATGTACGCCATCGACTCCTCGGACGCCTGGCAGGAGGGCTGCGCCAACACGAAGCTGGTCGCGGACCAGATCGACACCGAGGGCATGTTCAAGTTCCGGAACCTGATGCCGAAGTTCGACATCCCGGAGGGCTACACCGAGGTCACCTGGTTCCGCGAGGAGACCATGCGGGGCATGCACCGCCGTTTCCCCGACGGCATCCCCGAGGACCGCATGAAGCAGGTCGAGTACGAGATGGACACGATCATCTCGATGGGCTTCCCGGGCTACTTCCTCGTGGTCGCCGACTTCATCATGTGGGCCAAGAACCAGGGCATCGCGGTCGGCCCCGGCCGGGGCTCCGCGGCCGGCTCGATCGTCGCCTACGCCATGGGCATCACCGACCTCGACCCCATCCCGCACGGCCTGATCTTCGAGCGCTTCCTGAACCCCGAGCGCGTCTCCATGCCCGACGTCGACATCGACTTCGACGAGCGCAGGCGCGTCGAGGTGATCAGGTACGTGACGGAGAAGTACGGCGAGGACAAGGTCGCCATGATCGGCACCTACGGCACCATCAAGGCCAAGAACGCGATCAAGGACTCGGCGCGCGTCCTCGGCTACCCGTACGCCATGGGCGACCGCCTCACCAAGGCCATGCCCGCCGACGTCCTCGGCAAGGGCATCCCGCTCTCCGGCATTCTCGACCCCTCGCACCCGCGCTACAGCGAGGCCGGCGAGATCCGCAGCATGTACGAGAACGAGCCGGACGTGAAGAAGGTCATCGACACCGCCCGCGGTGTGGAGGGCCTGGTCCGCCAGATGGGCGTGCACGCCGCCGGCGTGATCATGTCCAGCGAGAAGATCACCGACCACGTGCCCGTCTGGGTGCGGCACACCGACGGCGTCACCATCACCCAGTGGGACTACCCGAGCTGCGAGTCGCTCGGCCTGCTGAAGATGGACTTCCTCGGCCTGCGCAACCTCACGATCATGGACGACGCCGTCAAGATGGTGAAGGCCAACAAGGGGATCGACATCGACCTCCTGGCCCTCCCGCTCGACGACCCCAAGACCTTCGAACTGCTCCAGCGCGGTGACACCCTCGGCGTCTTCCAGTTCGACGGCGGGCCCATGCGCTCCCTGCTGCGCCTGATGAAGCCCGACAACTTCGAAGACATCTCCGCGGTGTCCGCGCTCTACCGCCCGGGCCCGATGGGCATGAACTCGCACACGAACTACGCCCTGCGCAAGAACAAGCAGCAGGAGATCACCCCGATCCACCCCGAGCTGGAGAAGCCGCTCGAAGAGGTCCTCGCGGTCACCTACGGCCTGATCGTCTACCAGGAGCAGGTGCAGAAGGCCGCGCAGATCATCGCCGGCTACTCGCTCGGCGAGGCCGACATCCTGCGCCGCGTGATGGGCAAGAAGAAGCCCGAGGAACTCGCGAAGAACTTCACGATCTTCCAGGAGGGCGCCCGGAAGAACGGCTACTCCGACCAGGCGATCCAGGCCCTCTGGGACGTCCTGGTCCCCTTCGCCGGCTACGCCTTCAACAAGGCCCACTCGGCCGCCTACGGCCTCGTCTCCTACTGGACCGCCTACCTCAAGGCGAACTACCCCGCCGAGTACATGGCCGGCCTGCTCACCTCGGTCAAGGACGACAAGGACAAGTCCGCGATCTACCTGAACGAGTGCCGGCGCATGGGCATCAAGGTCCTCCCGCCGAACGTGAACGAGTCGGAGTCCAACTTCGCCGCCCAGGGCGACGACGTGATCCTCTTCGGCCTCACCGCCGTCCGCAACGTCGGACAGAACGTCGTCGACTCGATCATCAAGACGAGGAAGTCGAAGGGGAAGTACTCCTCCTTCCCCGACTTCCTGGACAAGGTCGAGGCCGTCGTCTGCAACAAGCGCACCATCGAGTCGCTGATCAAGGCGGGCGCCTACGACGAGATGGGCCACACCCGCAAGGGCCTGGTCGCCCACCACGAATCGATGATCGACAACGTGGTCGCGGTCAAGCGCAAGGAGGCCGAGGGCCAGTTCGACCTGTTCGGCGGAATGGGTGACGAGGACGGCGGCGACGAGCCCGGCTTCGGGCTCGACGTGGAGTTCTCCGACGTCGAGTGGGAGAAGTCCTACCTGCTCGCCCAGGAACGCGAGATGCTCGGCCTCTACGTCTCCGACCACCCGCTCTTCGGCCTGGAGCACGTCCTCTCCGACAAGACCGACGCCGGCATCTCCCAGCTCACCGGCGGCGAGCACGCGGACGGCGCCGTCGTCACCATCGGCGGCATCATCTCCGGCCTCCAGCGCAAGATGACCAAGCAGGGCAACGCCTGGGCCATCGCCACCGTCGAGGACCTGGCCGGCTCCATCGAGTGCATGTTCTTCCCCGCGACCTACCAGCTCGTCTCCACCCAGCTGGTCGAGGACACCGTCGTCTTCGTCAAGGGCCGCCTCGACAAGCGCGAGGACGTCCCGCGCCTCGTCGCCATGGAGATGATGGTCCCCGACCTCTCCTCCGCCGGCACCAACGCACCCGTCGTCCTCACCATCCCGACCGTCAAGGTCACCCCGCCGATGGTGACCCGTCTGGGGGAGATCCTGCGCCACCACAAGGGCAACACCGAGGTACGGATCAAGCTCCAGGGGCCCCGCACCACCACCGTGCTGCGCCTGGACCGGCACCGCGTCCAGCCCGACCCCGCCCTCTTCGGCGACCTCAAGGTGCTGCTCGGACCGTCCTGCCTGGCCGGATGAGACCGTAACCGCACACACGCGAGGGCCTGCCCGGTACACCGGGCAGGCCCTTTCCGTCACTGAGCGCGCCGAACGCGCCGCGCGCGCGTCAGCGGCGCGTCAGTTGTGGCCGAACTTCTTCTGCTTGCTCTTGTGGGCCATGTCCATCGGACTCGGCGACGGATGTACCGACTCGCCGGATTCCATGGAGCTCTTCGACGGGTCCTGCGAAGAGCGGGCCTGCTGCTTCGACGGCTGCTTCTGGTTCTTGTTCTTGGCCATGGGGGGAGCCTCCGTGAGGGTCTAGGGGCCAGGACCGCCTTCACACTCACACAGCGCCAGAAACCGCGCATTTTGGATCATTACTGCGCGTAGCCGGTAGAACCAAAACTTCCGCCACGCCGATGATCGAGTTCCGGCCGTCAACACCCTTGCGGTCGGGCAGACTCGGGGGACCCGCCGAAGAACTCAGAGGAATCCCCAGGGAAGAGGTGGAACGCGTGGACCGCTGCGTCGTCCTGGTGGACGCCGGCTACCTGCTGGGCGCCGCCGCGAGCCTTCTCGCAGGGGAGCCCTCGCGCTCCCGCATCACCGTCGACCACACCGCCCTCATCCAGGGGCTGCGCGAACGCGCCGAGGCCGACACCGAGCAGCCCCTGCTGCGCATCTACTGGTTCGACGGCGCACCCGACCGGGTGCCGCAGCCCGAGCACCGGCGGCTGCGCGTCATGCCCCGCGTGACCGTCCGGCTGGGTGCCCTGACCCGCAGCGACGGCCGCTGGGCGCAGAAGGGCGTCGACGCGGCCATGCACGCGGAACTCACCGAACTCGCCCGCAACCGGGCCTGCTCCGACGTGGTCCTCGTCACCGGCGACGGAGACCTGCTGCCCGGCCTGATGTCCGCCAAGGAACACGGCGTCGCCGTCCACCTGTGGGCCGTACAGGCCGCCGACGGGGACTACAACCAGTCCGAGGACCTCGTGGCCGAGGCCGACGAACGCCGCGTCCTCGACCGGGCCTGGATCACCCGCGCCGTCCGCGCCAAGGACCTCGCCGGGCTCTGCGCCCCGCCGACCGCCCCGCGCCCCGACATCGCCGCCATCCTCTCCGCCCCGCTGCCCGAGGCCGCCCTCGCCGAAGCCGCCCGCAACGGCGCCGACGCCGGGGACGAGGAGGCCGAGGGGGTACCCGTACCGGCGCCCGCCACCGGCGGCAAGACCGTACCCACGCCCAAGGACCTCGCCGGCGCCCTGCGGGCACCCGGCCAGCAGACCGGACCGCCCCCCGTGCCGGCCGGGCACCCCGGCGTCCAGCCCGCCGGGAGCGCCCTGCGCTGGTCCTCCGACAAGGGCTGGATCGACCGCGCCGGACCCCTCGGCGAACCCGCCGAGACCGCCTCGCTGCCCACCCTCGCCCAGCTCACCAGCGCCGAACAGCGCTGGGCGGACCGCGAGGAGGACATCACCACCGTCGGCGGCGACCCGTTCGAGGTCGGGCAGGTCTTCGCCCGGCGCTGGATGGAACGGCTCCCCGAGCAGGTGCACCTGCAGAAGCTCGCCACCATGTACCCGCGGATCCCGCACCGCATCGACGGCGAGCTGCTGCGCTACGCCGCCCGGTTCGGGCTGCTGGCGCACAAGGACGACCAGATCGACGAGCACGACCGCTACGCCATCCGCGCCGGGTTCTGGCGGGAGATCGACGTGCGCGCCGCCGCCGAGCACGTGGTCGCCGTACCCGCCGCGGGCCCGGTGGGACTCTCCCTGGGACCCGCGGGCACGGCGACCCCGGCGGCCGAGTAGGGCCGGAAGCCGCGTAGGCTGCTCCCTCGTGAGTACGGGCACGGCGCAACACCAGAGCAGTACGGCGGCAGCCGCGGGAGGGCCCGCCGACGTCGTCTGCGCGGTACGCGACCTGGTCAAGACGTACCCCGCGGTACGCGGCCGGCGCGGCGCCCCCGCCCTGCCCGAGACCCGCGCCAACGACGGGATCTCCCTGGACGTGCGGCGCGGCGAGGTCTTCGGCCTGCTCGGCCCCAACGGCGCCGGCAAGTCCACCCTGGTCCGCCAGCTGACCGGCCTGATGCGCCCCGACGCGGGCAGCGTCAGCCTCCTCGGGCACGACCTCGTACGCCACCCCGAGCGGGCGGCGCGGCTGCTCGCCTACCTGGGGCAGGAGTCCACCGCCCTCGACGAGCTCACGGTGGCCCTGGCCGCCGAGACCACCGGACGGCTGCGCGGACTGCCGCTCCGGGCGGCCCGGGCCGCCCGCGACGAGGTCCTGGAGGAGCTCGGACTGACCGCGATCGCCGGCCGGCCCCTGAAGAAGCTCTCCGGCGGCCAGCGGCGCCTCGCCTGCTTCGCCGCCGCACTGGTGGGGGAGCGGCCGGTGCTCGTCCTGGACGAACCCACCACCGGCATGGACCCCGTGGCCCGGCGGGCCGTCTGGACGGCCGTCGACCGGCGGCGCGCGCAGCACGGCGCGACGGTCCTGCTGGTCACCCACAACGTCATCGAGGCCGAGACCGTCCTCGACCGGGTCGCCGTCATCGACCAGGGCAAGGTCATCGCCTGCGACTCCCCGGCCGGACTGAAGGCCACCGTCTCGGGCGAGGTCCGGCTCGAACTGGTGTGGCGCGAATCGGCTCCGCTGGGCGTGCCGGAGGTCGCGGCGCTGCGCGAGCTCGCCACGGAGTCGGGGCGGCGCTGGGTGCTGCGGCTGGGCCCCGACGCGGCGCGGGCCGCGGTCGCGGCCGTGACCGGCGGCCCGGCCTTCGCCTCGCTGGACGACTTCACACTGGCCACGCCGAGCCTGGAGGACGTGTACCTCGCGCTCGGCGGCAAGACGAAAGGGCTGGTGAAGCAGTGAGCGACAGTCCGGCAGGCACTGCCACGCCGACCGAAGCCGGCCCGACCGGGGCCGTGCCGACCGGGACGGCACCGACCGGCGTCGCGCCGACCGCGCCGGCCACGCCGACCGGGGCCGTCCCGCACTCCGCCGCCCGGCAGGCGGCCGCGGCGCCGCTCGCGACCCCGGCCCGGCTGTTGCCGGCGCTGGCCGCGGTGTACCGCGCCCAGCTCTCCCGGGCCCGCGTGGCACGGATCCCGCTGCTCTTCGTGGCCACCTTCCAGTCCGTCGGCATCATGATCCTGATGCGGGGCGTGGTGGACGGCGGCTCGGAGGCCCGGGCCGTCGTGGCCGGCTCCTCGGTGCTCGTCGTCGCCTTCGTCGCGCTGAACCTGCTCGCGCAGTACTTCGGGCAGCTGCGGGCGGGCGGCGGGCTCGACCACTACGCCACCCTGCCGGTGCCGCCCGCGTCGGTGGTGCTGGGCGCGGCCGCCGCGTACGCCTCCTTCACGCTGCCGGGGACGCTGGTCACGGCGGTCCTGGGATGCGTGCTGTTCGGGCTGCCGATGGGCGGGCTGTGGATCCTGCTGGCGGTGGTGCCGCTCGCCGGGGCCGCGCTCGCCGGGCTCGGCGCGGCGCTGGGGCTGCTGGCACCGCGGCAGGAGCTGGCCACGCTGGCCGGGCAGCTCGGCATGTCGGCGGCGCTGCTGCTCGGCGTGCTGCCGCCCGAGCGGATGCCGGAGCCGATCGCGTGGGCGCGGGACCTGCTGCCGTCCACGTACGGGGTCGAGGCGTTCGCCCGCACCTTCGCGCCCGCGCCGGACTGGGCCGCCGTCGCCGTCGACCTGGGGGTGTGCGCGGCCGTGGGCGTCCTCTCGCTGGCCGTCGCCACCTGGGCGTACCGGCGGGCCGCGGTCCGCTGACGCCGGTGGCGCCGGTGCCGGGCACACCTGGCACGATGTGGGGGTGACCGAAGCCGTGACCCCTCCGTCCCCCGCCGACCCGCCGCCGCCCCCGCCCGAGAAGCGGGGCGCCGGGGTGGGCATCACCCCGGCCGACGTCCGCGACGGGGCCGCCGTGGCCCTGGCGGTCGGTGTGGCCGGCGTGCTCCTCGCCCTGCTGTGGGCGTGGCTGGCGCCGCGGGTGCAGTACGTCTCCAACGGGGAGGCCGTGTTCCTGCGCAACAGCGAGAGCGAGGGGCGGATAGGGACCGACGGGACGTTCTTCCTGCTGGCGGCCGGACTGGGCGCGCTGAGCGGCGCCGGCACGTTCCTGTGGCGGCGGGCTGGCGGCGTGCCGCTCGTCATCGGGCTTGCGGTGGGGTCGCTCTTCGCGGGGCTGGTGGGATGGCGGCTGGGCCTCGTGCTCGGGCCGACGTCGAACCTCGTCGCCGCGGCGCGGGCGGCGGGCAAGGGGGTGCCGTTCGACGCGCCGCTGCAGTTGCTGGCGCACGGGGTGCTGCTGGCCTGGCCGATGGCGGCGGTGCTGGTGCACCTGGGCCTCACGGCCCTGTGGACCCCCCGGGACGACCCGGACCCGTCCCCGGAGTGGTCCGTCTACCCGCCGCCGCACGTCCACGCGGAACCGAAGCCACCGATCGCCTGACGGCGCGCCTCGGGGTCGCCTGCGGCTCAACCCTCGGGGCTCCGCCCCGGACCCCGCTCCTCAAACGCCGGAGGGGCTGGATTTCGCTCCTGCCGTCCGCCGGGGGCGGGCGAATTCAGCCCCGCCGGCGTTTGAGGCGCCGCCGGAGGCAAAACAGCCCCTCCGGCGTTTGAGGAGCGGGGGTTCGGGGGCCGGCCCCCGACAGCGGCGCTGCAGACGGGTACGGGCGGGGCCCGGCAGAACCAGTGGCGCCCCGCAGGCTACGGGCGGGCCACCGGGGCGAGGGTGGCGGCCGTGAGGGTGGCGAGGGCCGTGGGGGAGAGCTCGACCTCCAGGCCGCGGCGGCCCGCCGAGACGCAGATCGTGGCGTGGAGCGAGGCAGAGGCGTCCAGGACCGTGCGCAGACGCCGCCGCTGCCCCAGCGGGGAGATGCCGCCCCGCACATACCCGGTGGTCCGCTCCGCCAGCGCCGGATCCGCCATCGCCGCCCGCTTCCCGCCCACCGCCGCCGCCAGCGCCTTTAGGTCCAGGGAGCCCGACACCGGGACCACCGCCACCGTCAGGGCGCCGTCCACGTCCGCGACCAGCGTCTTGAAGACACGGTCCGGGGAGACGCCCATGGCCTGCGCGGCCTCCTCGCCGTACGAAGGGTGCGCCGGGTCGTGCTCGTAGGAGTGCGTGGTGAAGGACACCCCGGCCGCCGTGAGGGCGACGATCGCCGGGGTGCCCGCGGGCTTCTTCTTCGCCATCAGTTCGGGCTCGTCGGCGAGCGGGTCAGGTCCACCGCCGGCAGCGAGGGGAGGTGGCGGATCACCGCGGTCTCCGTGCGCAGGAGTTTCAGCTCCTCCGCCAGGCGGGTCGCCGTGTCGGGGGCCTGGAGCAGGCGCTGCTTCGCCGGGATGTCCAGCACCGCCGCCGCTGCCACCAGGTAGGACACCACCGACGGCTCGTCGGGGAGTTCCGCGCCCGTCAGGGACCGCTCGCGCGCCCCGGCCAGCCGCTTCTGGTAGGTGCGGAAGGCCCGCAGCACCCCCTCGGCCAGCGCGCCCGCGCCGTCCCCGGCGTCCTCCGGGAGCTCCTCCAGCTCCGCCGTCAGGAACGGGCCCGACGCGTCCACCGACAGCAGGCGCACGCGGGTCGTACCCGTCGCCAGGACCTCGAAGCTGCCGTCCTCCCGCTCCCGGATCGTCGCCGCGTCCGCGATGCAGCCCACCCGGTGGAAGGCCTGGATCGGATCCGAGCCGAAGCCCGCGGCCGGGCCGCGCTCGGGGACGGACGTCTGGTCCGGCAGGCCGGGCGCGGTCGGGGCCACCTCCCGGCCGTCCCGGATCGCCACGACGGCGAACCGGCGCGGTTCGTCCGAGCTCCCCTTCAGCAACTCGCGCATCATGGCGCGATAACGCTCCTCGAAGACGTTCAGCGGGAGGACGAGTCCCGGGAACAGCACCGAGTTCAGCGGGAAGAGGGGCAGGCGAACGGTGGTCACGAGGCACAGGGTAATGGCCGCGGGGCGGGACCCGTCACCCCCGCCTCAGCAGGCGGGAGGCCCCCGCCGCCACCGTCGTGGCCAGGATCCACCCCAGCAGGATGAGGACCGTGGCCCCCCACTGCCAGCCGCCCGTCACCATCCACTGGTCCTGCTGGCCCAGGTCGATCACCGGGAGCAGCAGGTCCAGGGCGTACAGGGCGGCGTCCCACTGCGGGTGCTCGTCCGCCTTGATCGGCGGCGGGTGCAGCTGCGAGAACAGCAGCGTCCCCGCCGCCCACAGCACCGCCATCCACAGCGCGGCCCGGCCCGGGCGATAGCCGTAGACCACCGTCCAGTCCTGGAGGTACCCCCACGCCTTCTGCCCCGCCGGCAGCGTGGCCCGGCGCCGTCGCTGCTTGGCCAGCAGCACCTCGCGGGCGTCCGCGTCCTCGCCGCCCGCCCGCAGCACCGCCGCCAGCCGCTCGTACGGCTCCGGCGAGTACTCGGGCGTGGCCGCCTCCAGCCACTCCAGCCGGCGCGGGAGCGGGAAGTGGCCCCGGGGCGCGAGGTTCTCGTAGACGAAGCCCTCGATCGACACGCCGCCCGGGCCCGGCCAGCTCGTCGAGGTGTCCACCAGCTTGACCACCTTGGCCCCCGAGACCACGACCCGCCCGCGCTCCGGCCGCTCCCCGACGAAACGGAACTCGGGCGTCTGGATCCGCCGCAGCGACAGCTCCTGATCGGCGGCGAGCACGAACCGCGCCCCGTAGAAGTCGACGGCGTCGCCGAAACGGCCGTCGTCCAGCCGCAGGCCGCCCCGGCACTCGAAGCGCTGCGCCCGCCTGCCGCGCACCGGCGTCGCCCCCAGCCCGTACGGGGGAGTGGAGGAGACCGCCCCCGTGGCGTAGTCCATGGAGATCGAGGTCAGGTACAGGGTGCGCTCGACGGTCAACTGCGGCGCGTTCAGCGCGTACCGGCCGTTCGGGTTGTGGAGCCGGGCGCCGCGCATGTTCATCGACACGCCGACCTTCGCGCCGCGCAGGCTCATCTCCCCGTACGTCTGGAGCAGCTCGCCCTGGAAGTCCTGCGCGACGGACATCCCGTCGGCCGTGATCGCCCTCCCCTTGGCGTCGCGCTGCACCACCGCCTGGCTGATCAGCAGGTCCGTGCCGATCTGCGCGTCGGTCAGCCGGATCCCGCGCGCCACCCGGCAGCGCGGCAGGTGCAGGTCGCCCTCCGTGTGCAGCCGCGCCGCCTCCAGCCGCGGTATCGCGCAGTTGACCAGGCGCAGCGTGCCGAGCCGGGCCTCGGACAGCTGGATCTCGCTGTCGAAGCGGCAGGACTGGAGCTCCACGTACGGGCCGACCACCCCACCGGACAGATCCAGCCGCCCCGCGATCCGCACCCCGCGCAGCTTCAGCGAGGCCACCCGGCCCGGCACCGGCGGCGGCCCGTGGAGCAGCAGCAGGGCCACCACCTGGGCGCGGACGCTGCGCTCCGGGCCCCACACGTGGTCGGCGTGCGGGTCGTCCCGGGCGGCGGCGGCGCGCTCGCTCAGATCGCACACGCTGCCCGTGCGGAACGCCTCCCACATGCGCTGTTCCGCGGCGGAAAGATCCGCCGGCGCGTCGACCGCGCGTGCCTCGGTCATGGCGGCCCCCCTCCGCTGGTACGACGTGTGGATCAACGCTATCGGGGGCTGTGACGTCCGGGGCGTGTATCAGCCAGTGATACGGGCGAACGGTGGATCGAGGCGGTCTGAGAGAATTGGAAGGTGATCTCTCGTATCGACCTGCGCGGTGACGCCCTCCCCGAGGGCGGCGCCCTGCGCGATCTGCTGCCCCGTGCCGAGTTCGACGTAGAAGCTGCCCTGGAGAAGGTGCGGCCCATCTGCGAGGACGTCCATCATCGTGGCACGGCGGCGCTGATCGAGTACGCGCAGAAGTTCGACGGGGTGACGTTGGAGCAGGTCAGGGTGGACGCAGAGGCCCTCCAGGCCGCCCTCGACGAGCTCGACCCGGCCGTCCGCGCCGCCCTGGAGGAGTCGATCCGGCGCGCCCGGATCGTGCACCGCAACCAGCGCCGCACCGAGCACACCACCCAGGTGGTCCCCGGCGGCACCGTGACCGAGAAGTGGGTTCCGGTGGAGCGCGTGGGGCTGTACGCCCCAGGCGGCCGCTCGGTGTACCCGTCCTCCGTCGTCATGAACGTCGTACCGGCCCAGGAGGCGGGGGTCGGCTCGATCGCGCTCGCGTCCCCGCCGCAGAGGGAGTTCGGCGGGCTGCCGCACCCCACGATCCTGGCCGCCTGCGCGCTGCTCGGCGTGGACGAGGTGTACGCGGCCGGCGGGGCCCAGGCCGTGGCGATGTTCGCGTACGGGACCGAGGAGTGCGCGCCCGCCAACATGGTGACCGGCCCCGGCAACATCTGGGTCGCCGCCGCCAAGCGCTACTTCACCGGGAAGATCGGCATCGACACCGAGGCCGGCCCGACCGAGATCGCGGTCCTCGCGGACTCCACGGCCGACCCGGTGCACGTCGCCGCCGACCTGATCAGCCAGGCCGAGCACGACCCGCTGGCCGCCGCCGTCCTCGTCACCGACTCCGAGGAACTCGCGGCCGCCGTCGAGCGCGAGCTGGAGCCGCAGGTCGCCGCCACCAAGCACGTCGAGGACCGGATCAAGCCCGCCCTCGCCGGCAGGCAGTCCGCCATCGTGCTCGTGCGCGACCTGGAGGACGGCCTCAAGGTCGTCGACGCCTACGGCGCCGAGCACCTGGAGATCCAGACCGCCGACGCCGCCGCGTGGGCCGCCCGCGTGCGCAACGCCGGCGCGATCTTCGTCGGCCCGTGGGCCCCGGTCTCCCTCGGCGACTACTGCGCCGGGTCGAACCACGTGCTGCCCACCGGCGGATGCGCCTGCCACTCCTCCGGCCTGTCCGTGCAGTCCTTCCTGCGCGGCATCCACATCGTCGACTACACGCGCGACGCCCTCGCCGAGGTCACCCACCACGTGGTCACCCTCGCCGAGGCCGAGGACCTGCCCGCGCACGGCGCGGCCCTCAAGGCGCGCTTCGGATGGAAGGTGCCCGGACAGTGACCTTCGGGATCGACGACCTCCCCATCCGGGACGAGCTCCGCGGCAAGAGCCCTTACGGCGCCCCGCAGCTCGACGTGCCCGTGCAGCTGAACACCAACGAGAACCCGTACGAGCTGCCCGAGCCGCTCGTACGGCGCATCGCCGAGCGCGTGGCCGACGCCGCCCGCACCCTCAACCGCTACCCCGACCGGGACGCGGTGGAGCTGCGCACCGAGCTGGCCGCCTACCTCACCCGCACGGGCAAGCACCCCGTCGCCAAGGAGAACGTCTGGGCCGCCAACGGCTCCAACGAGGTCCTCCAGCAACTGCTGCAGACCTTCGGCGGCCCGGGTCGCACGGCCATCGGCTTCGAGCCCTCGTACTCGATGCACGCGCTCATCGCGCGCGGCACCGGCACGGGGTGGATCTCCGGCCCGCGCCGCGAGGACTTCCGCCTGGACGTGGAGGCGGCGGAGCAGGCGATCGCCGAGAACGCCCCTGACGTCGTCTTCATCACCTCGCCCAACAACCCCACGGGTACCGCGGTCGAGGCGGAGACGGTCCTCGCCCTCTACGAGGCGGCGCAGGCCGCCAAGCCTTCGCTGGTCGTCGTGGACGAGGCGTACGTGGAGTTCTCCCACCGCGACTCCCTCCTCCCGCTGATCGAAGGCCGCCCGAACCTGGTGATCTCCCGGACCATGTCCAAGGCCTTCGGCGCCGCCGGACTGCGCCTGGGCTACCTGGCCGCGCACCCCGCCGTGGTCGACGCCGTCCAGCTGGTGCGCCTGCCGTACCACCTGTCGGCCGTCACCCAGGCCACCGCGCTGGCCGCCCTGGAGCACACCGACACCCTGCTCGGATACGTCGAGCAGCTCAAGGCCGAGCGGGACCGCCTCGTCACCGAGCTGCGGGCCATCGGCTACGAGGTCACCGAGTCCGACGCGAACTTCATCCAGTTCGGCCGGTTCGAGGACTCCCACACCGCTTGGCAGAAGATCCTCGACCAGGGCGTCCTGGTCCGGGACAACGGAGTGCCGGGCTGGCTGCGGGTCACCGCGGGCACCCCGGCCGAGAACGACGCGTTCCTGGAAGCGGTTCGCGCACTGAAGAAGGAGCAGCACGCATGAGCCGCATCGGACGGGTCGAACGGACCACGAAGGAGACCTCGGTCCTCGTCGAGATAAACCTCGACGGCACCGGCAAGGTCGACGTCTCGACGGGCGTGGGCTTCTACGACCACATGCTCGACCAGCTCGGCCGCCACGGCCTGTTCGACCTCACGGTCAAGACGGACGGCGACCTGCACATCGACAGCCACCACACCATCGAGGACACCGCGCTCGCGCTCGGTGCCGCCTTCAAGCAGGCCCTCGGCGACAAGGTCGGCATCTACCGCTTCGGCAACTGCACCGTGCCCCTGGACGAGTCCCTCGCCCAGGTCACCGTCGACCTGTCGGGCCGCCCCTACCTCGTGCACACCGAGCCCGAGAACATGGCGCCGATGATCGGCGAGTACGACACGACGATGACCCGGCACATCCTGGAGTCCTTCGTCGCGCAGGCCCAGATCGCCCTGCACGTCCACGTCCCCTACGGCCGCAACGCCCATCACATCGTGGAGTGCCAGTTCAAGGCGCTGGCGCGCGCCCTGCGCTACGCCGCCGAGTTCGACCCGCGCGCCGCCGGGATCCTTCCGTCCACGAAGGGCGCCCTCTAGCGTGAACGGGCTCAACACCATCCTGATCGTCGTCGGCCTCTTCCTGGCCGGCGGCGTCTACTCCTTCCAGAAGCAGCAGATGCCCAAGTCGGTCGTCGTCCTGCTCGCCATCGGCTCCGCGATGTGCCTGGCCGCCGGAGTCCTGCGAATCCAAGGAATCTGGGAATGAGCGCAGCCACCAAGAACGTCGTCGTCTTCGACTACGGCTTCGGCAACGTCCGCTCCGCCGAGCGCGCCCTCGCGCGCGTCGGCGCGAACGTCGAGATCACCCGCGACTACGACAAGGCCATGGACGCCGACGGGCTCCTCGTCCCCGGCGTCGGCGCCTTCTCCGCCTGCATGCAGGGCCTGCGCGAGGTCCGCGGCGACTGGATCATCGGCCGCCGGCTCTCCGGCGGCCGCCCCGTCATGGGCATCTGCGTCGGCATGCAGATCCTCTTCGAGCGCGGCATCGAGCACGGCGTCGAGACCGAGGGCCTGGACGAGTGGCCCGGCACGGTCGGCCCGCTCAAGGCCCCCGTCGTCCCCCACATGGGCTGGAACACCGTCGAGGCCCCGGAGGACAGCCGGCTGTTCGCCGGCCTCGACGCCGACGCCCGGTTCTACTTCGTGCACTCCTACGCGGCGCACGACTGGACCCTGGAAGTCACCAACCCGGTGATCCGCGCCCCCAAGGTCACCTGGGCCACGCACGGGGAACGGTTCGTCGCGGCGGTGGAGAACGGCGCCCTGTGGGCCACCCAGTTCCACCCCGAGAAGTCCGGAGACGCCGGAGCCCAGCTCCTCACCAACTGGATCGAGACCCTGTGATGACCGCTACGCCGAAGACCCTGGAACTCCTGCCCGCGGTCGACGTCCGCGACGGCCAGGCCGTCCGCCTCGTGCACGGCGTGTCCGGCAGCGAGACCTCCTACGGCTCCCCGCTGGAGGCGGCCCTCGCCTGGCAGCGCTCCGGCGCCGAATGGCTGCACCTGGTCGACCTGGACGCCGCGTTCGGCACCGGCGACAACCGCGCGCTGGTCGCGGAGATCACCCGCGCCATGGACATCAAGGTCGAGCTCTCCGGCGGCATCCGCGACGACGCCTCGCTCGCCGCGGCCCTCGCCACCGGCTGCACCCGCGTCAACCTCGGCACCGCCGCCCTGGAGACCCCCGAGTGGGCCGCCAAGGCCATCGCCGAGCACGGCGACAGGATCGCGATCGGCCTGGACGTCCGCGGCACCACCCTCAAGGGCCGCGGCTGGACCAGCGAGGGCGGCGACCTCTACGAGACCCTCGCCCGCCTGGACTCCGAGGGCTGCGCCCGCTACGTGGTCACCGACATCGGCAAGGACGGCACCCTCACCGGCCCCAACCTGGAGCTGCTGAAGAACGTCTGCGCCGCCACCGACCGGCCCGTCGTCGCCTCCGGAGGCATCTCCTCCCTCGACGACCTGCGCGACCTGTCCGCGCTGGTGCCGCTGGGTGTGGAGGGCGCCATCGTCGGCAAGGCCCTGTACGCGAAGGCCTTCACCCTGGAAGAGGCACTGGAGGTGGTCTCCGCATGAGCAACGCCCCCGAGGTACGCCGGATCTCCTCCGGCGGGCCCTACGAGGACGTGATCGCCTACTCCAGGGCGGTCCAGCTCCCCAACGGGCTCGTGCTCGTCTCCGGCTGCACCGCGGCCGGCGTGGACGGCCCGTACGACCAGACCGTCACCGCCTTCGGCGTCGCCTTCAAGGCCCTCGCCCAGGCCGGTCTCGGCCCCGAGCACGTCGTGCGCACCCGGATGTACCTCACGCACGCCCGGGACGTCGAGGAGGTGGGCCGCGCCCACAAGGAGCTCTTCGACGAGGTCCGCCCGGCCGCAACGATGGTCATCGTCGCCGGCCTGGTCGACCCCAGCATGGTCGTCGAGGTCGAGGTCGAGGCTTGGAAGGGAGAGACGGCATGACTCTCGCCGTACGGGTGATCCCCTGCCTGGACGTGGACAACGGCCGCGTCGTCAAGGGCGTCAACTTCCAGAACCTGCGCGACGCGGGCGACCCGGTGGAGATGGCCAAGCTGTACGACGCCGAGGGCGCCGACGAGCTGACCTTCCTCGACATCACCGCGTCCTCCGGCAACCGCGAGACCACGTACGACGTGGTGCGGCGCACCGCCGAGCAGGTCTTCATCCCGCTGACCGTGGGCGGCGGCGTCCGCACCGCGGACGACGTGGACAAGCTGCTGCGCGCCGGTGCGGACAAGGTGGGTGTCAACACCGCCGCCATCGCCCGCCCCGAGCTCATCCAGGAGATCGCGGAACGCTTCGGTCGGCAGGTCCTCGTCCTGTCGGTGGACGCGCGCCGCACCGCCACCGGCTCCTTCGAGGTCACCACCCACGGCGGCCGCAAGGGCACCGGCATCGACGCGGTCGAGTGGGCGCACCGGGCGGCCGAGCTGGGCGCCGGCGAGATCCTGCTGAACTCCATGGACGCGGACGGCACGAAGGACGGCTACGACACGGAGATGATCGGGGCGGTGCGCAAGCACGTCACCGTCCCGGTGATCGCCTCGGGCGGGGCCGGCAAGCTGTCGGACTTCGCTCCGGCGGTGGCGGCCGGTGCTGACGCGGTCCTGGCGGCGTCGGTGTTCCACTTCGGCGATCTGCGGATCTCCGAGGTCAAGGGCGCCCTGCGCGAAGCGGGCCACCCCGTCCGCTGAGGCCTTCGGCCCATGGGGCGGGGTGGGTGCGGGTTCGGCCGCGCGAGCCGGTCCCCGAACGTGCGCTGCGCGCCCGTCGCCTCAAACGCCGGCGGGGCTGGAAAATCCAGCCCCGCCGGCGTTTGAGGCGCGGGGTCTGGGGCGGAGCCCCAGGAAGCGGTGGGGCGGCCGTCAGATGCCCAGTTGGGCGGTGGTCAGCTTGGCCACCGCCTCCTTGTCGCCGTCCAGGGTCACCGCGGCGGCGGCCTGGCGGCCGAAGCAGAAGAGGGTCAGTTCGCCCGGTTCGCCCGTCACCGTCACCACCGGGGTACCGCGGCGGGCCACCGCCGTGCGGCCGTCGGGCCGGCGCAGGACCAGGCCCACCGGGGAGCGGCGGCCCGTCAGGCGGGCCAGCTTCTCCAGGCGCGACCAGAGCGCGTCCGCGAACACCGGGTCCAGCTCGCGCGGGGACCAGTCGGGCTGGGCCCGCCGGACGTCCTCCGAGTGGACGTAGAACTCCACCGCGTTCGCCGCCTCGTCGATCTGCTTCAGCGCGTACGGGGACAGCTTCGGCGGGCCCGTCCTGATCAGCTGCACGAGCTCCTCGTACGGCTTGGCCGCGTACTCCGCCATCGCCCTGTCCAGCCGGTCCCTCAGCACCTTCAGCAGCAGGCCGCCCGCCGCGTCCGGACGCCGCTCCCGGACCACCACGTGCGCCGCCAGGTCCCGGCAGGTCCAGCCGTCGCACAGCGTCGGCGCCTCCGGCCCCGCCGCTTCCAACAGGTCGGCCAGCAGCAGACGTTCGCGCTTCGCATGGGTAGACATGCGGGCCAGCCTACGGCCGGAACTCGCCCCGTGCCTGCCCATCAGGCGGACAGAGATCCATTTCCCGTCCCGTCTCGCGGCACAATGGCACGCATGAGTACGTCCTCCCTCGATCCCGCCATCGCCGCGCGCCTCAAGCGCTCCGCCGACGGCCTGGTTCCGGCCATCGCCCAGCAGTACGACACCGGAGAGGTGCTCATGCTCGGCTGGATGGACGACGAGGCGCTGCACCGCACCCTGACCACCGGGCGCTGCACGTACTGGTCCCGCAGCCGCCAGGAGTACTGGGTGAAGGGGGATACTTCCGGCCACTTCCAGCACGTGAAGTCGGTCGCCCTCGACTGCGACGCGGACACCGTGCTCGTCAAGGTCGACCAGGTCGGTGCCGCCTGCCACACCGGAGCCCGCACCTGCTTCGACGCCGATGTCCTTCCGCTGGCCGAATAGCCGGATAGGGTCCCACGCCATGGATCTCGACACCTTCCGCAAGCTCGCGGCCGACCGCCGCGTCATCCCCGTGAGCCGCAGGCTGCTGGCCGACGGGGACACCCCGGTCGGGCTGTACCGGAAGCTGGCCGCGGAGCGCCCCGGCACCTTCCTCCTGGAGTCCGCCGAGAACGGCCGCTCCTGGTCGCGGTACTCCTTCGTCGGCGTGCGCAGCGACGCCACCCTGACCGTCCGGGACGGCCAGGCGTACTGGATCGGCACCCCGCCGGTGGGCGTGCCCACCGCGGGCGACCCGCTCGACGCCCTGCGCGCCACCGTCGAGGCCCTGCACACCCCCCGCGACCTCGCGGGCGGGATGCCGCCCTTCACCGGCGGCATGGTCGGCTACCTCGGCTACGACATCGTGCGCCGCCTGGAACGCATCGGCGACAGCACGGCCGACGACCTCGAACTGCCCGAGCTGACCATGCTGCTCACCTCGGACCTGGCGGTGCTGGACCACTGGGACGGCACCGTCCTGCTCATCGCCAACGCCATCAACCACAACGACCTCGACACCGGCGTGGACGAGGCATACGCGGACGCCGTCGCCCGCCTCGACGCCATGGAGGCCGACCTCGCGCGGCCCGCGCCGTACACCCCGACCCCGCTGCCCGCCTCCGAGCTGCCGGAGTTCTCCGGGCTGTGGGGCGGCGAGAAGTACCAGGCCGCCGTCGAGGACATCAAGGAGCGGATCCGGGCCGGCGAGGCCTTCCAGGTGGTGCCCTCCCAGCGGTTCGAGACCCCCTGCGAGGCCTCCGCGCTGGACGTGTACCGGGTGCTGCGGGCCACCAACCCGTCCCCGTACATGTACCTCTTCCGCTTCGAGAACGGCTTCGACGTGGTCGGCTCCAGCCCCGAGGCGCTGGTCAAGGTCGAGGACGGGCGAGCCGTGGTCCACCCCATCGCCGGCACCCGGCACCGCGGCGCCACCCCGCAGGAGGACCACGACCTCGCGGAGGAGCTGCTCGCCGACCCCAAGGAGCGCGCCGAGCACCTGATGCTCGTCGACCTGGGCCGCAACGACCTGGGCCGGGTCTGCGAGCCGGGCTCGGTGGAGGTCGTCGACTTCATGTCGATCGAGCGCTACTCGCACGTGATGCACATCGTGTCCACCGTCACCGGGCGGGTCGCCGAGGGGAAGACCGCGTTCGACGTGCTCACCGCCTGCTTCCCGGCCGGCACGCTCTCCGGAGCGCCCAAGCCGCGCGCCATGCAGATCATCGAGGAGCTGGAGCCGACCCGCCGCGGACTGTACGGAGGCTGCGTGGGCTATCTGGACTTCGCCGGGGACTCCGACACCGCCATCGCCATCCGCACCGCGCTGCTGCGCGACGGCACGGCGTACGTCCAGGCGGGCGCCGGGGTGGTGGCCGACTCGGTGCCCGAGCTGGAGGACAACGAGTGCCGCAACAAGGCGGCCGCGGTGCTGCGCGCGGTCGGAGCGGCGAACCGCCTCCACCGAGCGTGAAGCCGTAGGGGATAGTGGGGTACGTGAGTGCCGTACCCCCGCCCCGAACCGACGCCGCCCCCGACCCGGAGCACGACCCGGACCACGGACCGGAGCACGCGCCCCGGTCCGAGGCCCCCGACAGCCGCCGCAGCCGCCGCAGCGTGGCCGTCGCGCTGCTGCTCGGCACGCTGGGCGCCACCGTCGTCCTGCTCGCCTCCGGCCGGGTCTGGGCCCGCGGCACCACCGCCTACGCCGGTGACTCCCTCAGGCTGACCGCGGACGGGCAGACCGTCACCGGGCTGCCGGCGGCCCTGGCCATCGTCGGGCTCGCCGCGCTCGTCGCCGTCTTCGCGGTGCGCGGCCGGAGCCGGCTGCTGGTCTCCGGGCTGCTGGCGCTCAGCGGCCTCGGCGCGGCACTGTCGGCCGTCCTCGCCGCCGACGGCCGCAGCGCCCTCGACGCGGCGGCCGCCCGGACCACCGCGGACACCGCGGCCAAGGCGGCGGGACTGACCCATACGGCCTGGCCTTACGTCACGGCCGCCGGCGCGGCCCTGATCCTGGTCGCGGGCCTGCTCGCCCTGCGCTTCGGCCGGGACTGGCCGGCGATGGGCGGCCGCTACGAGCGCGACGGCAGCCCGCGCGCCCGCAAGGCCGCCGTCGTGGATCCGGACCGGCCCGAGGATCTGTGGAAGGCTCTGGACCGGGGCGAGGATCCGACCTCCGATCAGGGGCGCTGACCGGCACTACGACCCCACCCCCGTGAGCGCGGCCCCGGCCGGGTGCGGGACAATGGTCACCGAGCGTTCCGCACGGACCGCGCTTTCCACCCACACAGCATCGCGGCAGAGCAACGAGGAGCAACTAATGGCGGGCACTAGCCACGGACACACCCCGGCCGCCTGGACCGGTGTCATCATCGCCTTCATCGGTTTCTGCATCTCCGGCGCCTTCATGGTGCTCGCGAACCCGCTGGGCTTCTGGGCCGGCATCGTCGTCGTCGCGATCGGCGGCGTCGTGGGCATGGCGATGAAGGCCGCGGGCCTGGGCGCGCCGAAGGCCCCCCACAAGGACCTCGCCGATGTGATCGCCGCCGCCAAGGTGCCCGCCAAGGTCTGACCGGTACCGCGGAACGCAAAGGCGCGGCCCGTCGGGCCGCGCCTTTCGGCATGCGCCCCCTGGCCGGCGTGCGCCCCCTGGCCGGGCTGCGGCTCCCTTGCCGGGCTGCGGCTCCCGCGAAGATCGGAGAGAATCGGCGGGTGGACGCCTCCCGCACTCCCGAAGCCGCACCGCCCCCGGTTCCACCGGTTCCCCCCGTCCCACTCGTTCCACCAGCCCACGGGACCCGTGCGGTCTCCCGGGCCCGGCGCCTCGCCGTTCCGGCCGCCACCCTGGCGGGGGCCGTCGCGGCGTTCGCGTACGTGGGCGTCGTGGATCCCAACGAACCGGGCCACTACCCGGTCTGTCCGCTGTTCCGGCTGACCGGGATCCTGTGCCCCGGTTGCGGCGGCCTGCGGAGCGCTCACGCGTTCGCCCATGGCGATCTGGCGACGGCATTCGGGGCAAATGCCCTGGCGGTCGTCGGCTACTTCGTCTTCGCCGGATTCACGGCCCTGTGGCTGGTTCGCGCCTACCGCGGCGGACCCGTGCCGAAGCTCACCCTGAAGCCCCTGCAATGGTGGGGACTGGGCATCGCGGCCCTGGTCTTCGCCGTCGTCCGAAATCTTTCCTTCGGCTCCGCACTGGCCCCCTGAGGCCCGTACGGGGCCGGCATGAAGCCGTGGTTCCGAATGTCCAGTTACTGGGACGGAGTCAACCGCGTGCGGAGTGCGACGCCACCTGCGGATACCATTTGATTGCCGACCTCGCAGTGGTACGTGTCCGCAAGGCGGCCGACCGTCATCGACCCGGAAGGGGGCCGCTCGCGTGAGTGTGCTCGACGAGATCATCGAAGGGGTCCGCGAAGACCTTGCCGAACGGCAGGCCCGCGTGAGCCTCGACGAGCTCAAGGAGCGTGCCGCCAAGGCGCCCCAGGCCAAGGACGGCGTCGCCGCCCTGCGCGGCGACAGCGTCAAGGTGATCTGCGAGGTCAAGCGCTCCAGCCCGTCCAAGGGCGCGCTGGCCGCGATCGCCGATCCGGCCGGGCTCGCCGCCGACTACGAGGCGGGCGGTGCGGCGGTCATCTCCGTCCTCACCGAGCAGCGCCGCTTCGGCGGCTCGCTGGCCGACCTGGAGGCCGTCCGCGCCCGCGTGGACATCCCGATCCTGCGCAAGGACTTCATCGTCTCGGCGTACCAGCTCTGGGAGGCCCGCGCCTACGGCGCCGACCTCGCGCTGCTGATCGTCGCGGCCCTGGAGCAGGAGGCGCTCGTCTCCCTCATCGAGCGGGCCGAGTCCATCGGCCTCACCCCGCTCGTCGAGGTCCACGACGAGGAGGAGGTCGAGCGCGCGGTCGCGGCAGGCGCCAGGATCATCGGCGTCAACGCCCGCAACCTCAAGGACCTCAAGGTCGACCGCTCCACCTTCGAGCGCGTCGCGCCCGAGATCCCGGACCACATCGTCAAGATCGCCGAATCCGGCATCCGCGGTCCGCACGACCTCATCGCCTACGCGAACGAGGGCGCCGACGCCGTCCTCGTCGGCGAGTCCCTGGTGACCGGCCGCGACCCGAAGGCGGCCGTGGCCGACCTCGTCGCCGCCGGCGCCCACCCCGCCCTGCGCCACGGCCGGAGCTGACCCGTCCCCATGGCCCACAACCCGCCCGTCGTCAGCACGCAGACCGCGCCCCCGGCATCCCGCCGCGGCCCGGTCGGCGTGCCGACGGCACACGCGCCCCTGGCGCGCGGCTGCCGCCCCCGCGGCTGCCGCGCCCCGGCCCGGCGCGTGCACGGGCGGCGGGTCCGGTACGTGATCGGCTCCGAGCCCGGTCAGGTCAACGGCATGCGATGGCGTCCCGGAGACGCGCCGTAACGAGGGCCGCCGCGGCGGCCGGGTACGCGAGACGTACCGCGCCGCACCGCACCCTCGTACCGCCAGCGTCCCCGGGCCCGTCCGGCCCGGGGCGCGGTCTCCTCGTCCCGACACACCAGCGGCCCCCGAGCGGGACACGTCTGTCGTGGGCGAGCGGCGCAATACGGTGAACCCACTCGTCGCATTCCGTAGGAGCACCGGCATGTCCAGCCAATACTTCATCCCGGACCCGGAGGGTCACGTCCCGAACGCCGAAGGCTACTTCGGTGACTTCGGAGGCAAGTTCATCCCGGAGGCCCTCGTCGCCGCCGTGGACGAGGTCGCCGTCGAGTACGACAAGGCCAAGAGCGACCCGGCCTTCGCGGCCGAGCTCAACGACCTGATGGTCAACTACACCGGCCGGCCCAGCGCCCTCACCGAGGTGCCCCGGTTCGCCGAGCACGCGGGCGGCGCACGGATCTTCCTCAAGCGCGAGGACCTCAACCACACCGGCTCGCACAAGATCAACAACGTGCTGGGCCAGGCGCTCCTCACCAAGCGCATGGGCAAGACCCGCGTCATCGCCGAGACCGGAGCCGGCCAGCACGGCGTGGCCACCGCCACCGCCTGCGCCCTCTTCGGCCTCGACTGCACCATCTACATGGGCGAGATCGACACCCAGCGCCAGGCCCTCAACGTGGCCCGCATGCGCATGCTGGGGGCCGAGGTCATCGCGGTGAAATCCGGCTCCCGCACCCTGAAGGACGCCATCAACGAGGCGTTCCGCGACTGGGTCGCCAACGTGGACCGGACCCACTACCTCTTCGGCACCGTCGCCGGCCCGCACCCCTTCCCCGCCATGGTCCGCGACTTCCACCGCGTCATCGGCGTCGAGGCCCGCCGCCAGATCCTGGAGCGCGCCGGGCGCCTGCCCGACGCCGTCGCGGCCTGCGTCGGCGGCGGCTCCAACGCCATCGGCCTCTTCCACGCCTTCATCCCGGACGCCGACGTCCGCCTCGTCGGCTTCGAGCCCGCCGGCCACGGCGTCGAGACCGGCGAGCACGCGGCCACGCTGACCGCGGGCGAGCCCGGCATCCTGCACGGCTCCCGCTCCTACGTCCTGCAGGACGAGGAAGGCCAGATCACCGAGCCGTACTCCATCTCCGCCGGCCTGGACTACCCCGGCATCGGCCCGGAGCACTCCTACCTCAAGGACTCCGGCCGCGGCGAGTACCGCGCCGTCACCGACGACGCGGCCATGCAGGCCCTGCGCCTGCTCTCCCGCACCGAGGGCATCATCCCGGCCATCGAGTCGGCACACGCCCTCGCCGGCGCGCTGGACCTCGGCAAGGAGCTGGGCAAGGACGGCCTGCTGGTCGTCAACCTGTCCGGCCGCGGTGACAAGGACATGGACACGGCAGCCCGCTACTTCGGGCTGTACGACGGCGAGAACGCCGAGGGGGAGTCGAAGTGAGCGACACCAGCGAAAAGACCGGCCGCATCCAGCTGCTGAGCGACACGCTCGCCAAGGCCAAGTCCGAGGACCGCGCCGCCCTCGTCGCCTACCTCCCGGCCGGCTTCCCGACCGTCGACGGCGCCATCGAGGCGGTCAAGGCCGTCATCGCGGGCGGCGCCGACGTGGTCGAGATCGGCCTCCCGCACAGCGACCCGGTCCTGGACGGCGCGATCATCCAGACCGCCGACGACATCGCCCTGCGCGGCGGCGTCAAGATCGCCGACGTACTGCGCACCGTGCGCGAGGCCCACGAGGCGACCGGGGCCCCGATCCTGGTGATGACGTACTGGAACCCCATCGACCGCTACGGCGTCGAGCGGTTCACCGCCGAGCTGGCCGAGGCGGGCGGCGCCGGCTGCATCCTGCCCGACCTGCCCGTCCAGGAGTCCGCGCTGTGGCGCGAGCACGCGGAGAAGCACGGTCTGGCGACCGTCTTCGTCGTGGCCCCCAGCAGCAAGGACGAACGCCTCGCCACCATCACGGCGGCCGGCTCCGGCTTCGTCTACGCCGCCTCCCTCATGGGAGTCACCGGCACCCGCGAGTCCGTCGGCAACCAGGCCCAGGACCTCGTCCGGCGCACCCGCGCCACCACCGAGCTCCCGGTCTGCGTGGGCCTCGGCGTCTCCAACGCCGCACAGGCCAAGGAGGTCGCCGGCTTCGCCGACGGCGTGATCGTCGGCTCGGCCTTCGTCAAGCTGCTGCTCGACGCACCGGACGAGGCGACCGGGCTGGACGCCGTACGGGCGCTGGCGGGCGAGCTCGCCGAAGGCGTGCGCAGGCACTGAGGGCGCCGAGGCGAAACGCACTCCTGAGCGGGTTCTGTAGTCCGATCGGGTGGAAGTGACGGCGGGGAGGCACGCGAGTGCCTCCCCGCTTCGTTTGGCCGAACGTGAGCGAGAAGAACGACGGTGCGAACCGCGATGCGACGAAACGATCGGCCCGGGAGCGACTCCAGATGGAGCGCGAGCGGCAGAAGACCCGGGACAAGCGCCGGCGGACCCTCATCGTGGCGGCGGCGGTGGTCGGCGTGCTCGGCCTGGCCACCGTCGTGGGCGTGATCGCGGCCAACACCGGCAAGGGCGACAAGGCAGCCAAGGCGGGCCCGGTGGTCGCCCCCTCCGGGGCCATGGGCAAGGACGCGCTCGCCATCCGGACGGGGAAGGAAGGGGCCAAGCACACGCTGGTCGTGTGGGAGGACTTCCGCTGCCCCGCCTGCAAGGCCTTCGAGGACAACTACCGCGGCACCATCCACGAACTGCAGGCCAAGGGCCTGCTCGACGTCGAGTACCACCTGGTCACCCTCATCGACGGGAACATGGGCGGCAGCGGTTCGCTGAAGGGCGCGAACGCCGCCGCCTGCGCGCAGGACGCCGGGAAGTTCCCCGAGTACCACGACGTCCTCTTCCAGAACCAGCCGCAGGAGGTCGACGACGCCTACGGCAAGAACGCCAAGCTGCTGGAACTGGCGGGCAAGGTGGACGGGCTGGACACGCCCGAGTTCCGCGCGTGCGTCGAGAACGGCACGCACAACAGCTGGGTCGGCAAATCGCACGAGGCCTTCCGCGCCGCGAAGTTCCGGGGCACGCCGACCGTGCTGCTGGACGGCAAGGACATCTTCTCCGACCAGACCAACCCCATCACCCCGCAGAAGCTGAAGGAGCAGGTCGAGGGCACGGCCGCGGGATCCGGCAGCGGTGCGGGGAAGGCGTCCCCGTCCGCCTCCGCCTCCGGTTCGGCCTCCGCCCCGGCTTCTCCCCCGGCCGGGGCGCGGGCGAAGAGCTCGTCGAAGACCGGCTCACCTTCCGCGAGCGGGTCGCCGAAGGGGACCGCATCGGGCGCTGCCGGCGGGGCCGAGGAGGACTGAGTCACCC
The DNA here is from genome assembly GCF_055585365.1 of Streptomyces sp. NPDC053432. Classification (NCBI taxonomy): domain Bacteria; kingdom Bacillati; phylum Actinomycetota; class Actinomycetes; order Kitasatosporales; family Streptomycetaceae; genus Streptomyces; species Streptomyces sp. NPDC053432. Next base: position 19,014 of record NZ_JBVJKF010000008.1, on the reverse strand, counting down.
CCGGGGCATGTGTGGATTTGGTTTCGGCTTGCCGGGCGGGTTGCGGTCCGTACCGCCCGGCAGGGTAGCGTCATGACTGCCATGGACATTGCTTACATCCCCAGCCCGTCGACCGGCGTGATCCATCTCGGACCGATCCCGCTGCGCGGCTACGCGTTCTGCATCATCGTCGGCGTCTTCGTCGCCGTCTGGCTCGGCAACAAGCGCTGGATCGCGCGCGGCGGAAAGCCGGGCACGGTCGCGGACATCGCCGTGTGGGCGGTCCCGTTCGGCCTGGTCGGCGGTCGCCTCTACCACGTGATCACCGACTACCAGCTCTACTTCGGCGAGGGCCGCAACTGGGTCGACGCCTTCAAGATCTGGGAAGGCGGCCTCGGCATCTGGGGTGCGATCGCGCTGGGCGCGGTCGGAGCCTGGATCGGCTGCCGGCTGCGCGGCATCCCGCTTCCGGCCTGGGCGGACGCCCTCGCCCCCGGCATCGCGCTGGCCCAGGCCTTCGGGCGCTGGGGCAACTGGTTCAACCAGGAGCTGTACGGCCGCGCCACCGACCTGCCGTGGGCGCTGGAGATCAGCGAGGGCCCGAACCGGGTCGCGGGCACCTACCACCCGACCTTCCTGTACGAGTCGCTGTGGTGCGTCGGCGTCGCGCTCCTGGTGATCTGGGCCGACCGGCGGTTCACGCTCGGACACGGGCGGGCGTTCGCGCTGTACGTGGCGGCGTACTGCTCGGGGCGGGTGTGGATCGAGTACATGCGCGTCGACGAGGCGCACCACGTCCTCGGCCTGCGGCTGAACGTGTGGACCTCGATCGTGGTCTTCGTGCTCGCGGTGGTGTACCTGGTGGTCTCGGCGAAGCTGCGGCCGGGGCGCGAGGAGATCGTCGAGCCGGACACCTCCGGTGGGGAGGCCGAGGCCGATGCGGAGGGCGGTGAGGAGTCCGAGGGCAAGGCCTCGGGCACCGCGGCTCTGGGCGAGGCCGAACCGAAGGCGGCCGTCCTGACGAAGGAAGCGCCGGCGCTTGAGGCCCCGGAGGCGGGGAAGAGCTGACCGTACGGTCCGGAAGGGGGCGCCGCGCACTGCGCGGCGCCCCCTTACGCGTACCCGGCCCGGCCGTGCCCGCTGCGCGGGGCCGTTTCCCGACCCTCCTCCCGGACTCCGTCCGGGGGGATCCCCTCTTCCACCGTTCCCCGTGGCCCCGCCCCGGACCCGGCCTTCGCGGGTGCTCCGCCCCGAGCCCGCCCCGCGGCCCACTGCACGGCGCTCCGCGCCCGCGCCTCAAACGCCGGCGGGGCTGGAAGTGCGCTCCGCGCACACCAGCCCGCACCGGGGACGAATCAAGCCCCGCCGGCGTTTGAGGCGCGGGGTCCGGGGCGGAGCCCCAGGGAACGGGGGAAGAGGGGCCCCGGACGGAGTCCGGGGGGAGGGGAGGGGACAGCTCCGCAGGGCAGCGGTGGGTCGGGCTGGGCCGGGGGGTGCGCAGGGCCGCGGGTGGGCGGCGTCAGCGGGGGCGTTCCGCGAGGGCGAGGGTGCGGTGGGCGGCGGCGACCACCGCGGGGTCGATGAAGCGGCCGTCCGGCAGGGCCTGCGCCCCCGGCACGGCCCGAGCCGCCGTGACGATCTCCTCCGCGGCCGTGACCTCCTCCGGCCCCGGGAGATACGCCCGCTCGATCACCGGCAGCTGCCGCGGATGGATCGCCGCCCGGCCCAGGAAGCCGAGGGCGCGGCCCCGCGCACAGGAGACGGCAAGCGCCTCCAGGTCCCGGATGTCCGGGAACACCGACTGGGCCGGCGGCGCCAGCCCCGCCGCGCGGGCCGCGACCACGACCCGGGAGCGCGGCCAGTCCAGCCCCGCCTCCGCGCTCACGCCCAGGTCGGCCCGCAGGTCCGCCTCGCCGAGGGACAGCCCGTGCAGGGCCGGGTGAGCGCGGGCGATCTCGTACGCCCGCTCCACGCCCAGCGCCGATTCGAGCAGCGCGTGCAGCCCGACCCCGCCGGTGCGGTCGGCGACCGCGGTGATCTGCTCCGGGGCGCTGATCTTCGGCAGCCGGAGCCCCGCGAGCCCCCGCAGGCCGGCTAGGGCCGTGAGGTCCGCGCCGCCCCAAGGCGAGTCCAGCGCGTTGACGCGGACGTGGACGGGGACCGGGGGCCGCTCGGTGAGCAGTTCGGCGGTGGCGGCGCGGGCGTACTCCTTCCGGGAGACCGGTACCGCGTCCTCCAGGTCCACGATCACGGCGTCCGCCCCGCGCCCCAGGGCCTTGGCGACCACCTCCGGGTGATCGCCGGGTGCGTACAGCCAGGTCAGGATCACAGTGCCCCCTCCTCGCGCAGGTTGTCGATCTCGGTGGACGACAGGCCGAGCTCGGTCAGGACGGCCTCGGTGTCCGCGCCGTGCGGGCGGCCGGCCCAGCGGATCCCGCCGGGGGTCTCGGACAGCCGGAAGAGGACGTTCTGCATCCGCAGCGGGCCCAGCTCCGGGTCCTCGATCTCCGTGAGCGTGTCCAGGGCGGCGAACTGGGGGTCGGCCATCACGTCCCTGACGTCGTAGACCTGGGCTACGGCCGCCTCCGCGTCCTCGAAGGCGGCGACGACCTCCTCCGCCTTGTGGCGGGCGATCCAGCCGCCGACCGCCTCGTCCAGGACCTGGGCGTGGGCGGCCCGCCCGGCGCCGGTCGCGAACCAGGGTTCGGCGATCAGCTCCGGCCGGCCCACCAGCCGCATGACCCGCTCGGCGATGGACTGGGCCGAGGTGGACACCGCCAGCCAGCGGTCGTCGGCGCTGCGGTAGGTGTTGCGGGGGGCGTTGTTCGTGGAGCGGTTGCCGGTGCGCGGCTGTACGTAACCGAGCTGGTCGTACCAGATCGGCTGCGGGCCGAGCACGGTCAGGATCGGCTCGATGATGGCCAGGTCCACGACCTGCCCGTGCCCGGTGCGGTCGCGGGCGGTGAGGGCCGTCATCACGGCGTACGCGGTGGTCAGCGCGGCGATCGAGTCGGCGAGCCCGAAGGGCGGGAGGGTCGGCGGCCCGTCCGGCTCGCCTGTGATGGCGGCGAAGCCGCTCATCGCCTCGGCGAGCGTGCCGAAGCCGGGGCGGCGGGCGTACGGGCCCTGCTGGCCGAAGGCCGTCACGCGGGCCAGGACGAGGCGCGGGTTGGCCGCCGACAGTTCGGGCCAGCCCAGACCCCACTTCTCCAGGGTGCCGGGGCGGAAGTTCTCGACGACCACGTCGGCGGTGGCGGCCAGGCGGAGCAGGGTGTCGCGGCCGCCCGGGGTGGACAGGTCGAGGGTGATGTTCCGCTTGTTCCGCCCGAGCAGCTTCCACCACAGGCCGACGCCGTCCTTGGCGGGGCCGTGGCCGCGGGAGGGGTCGGGGCGGCCGGGATGCTCGACCTTGACGACCTCGGCGCCGAAGTCCCCGAGGAGGGTCGCGGCCAGCGGCCCGGCGAAGAGCGTGGCGAGGTCGAGGACGCGCAGCCCCTCCAGGGGGCCGGGCCCTCGCCCTGGCCCTGGCCGTGCGCCGACGGGGTAACACCCTGGCCGCGAACCGGTACCCGAGCCCTCGGCCCCGGCCCCGGTCCGGGTTTCGGCCCCGGCCCCGGCCCCGGCCCCGGTCCTGGCCCCGGCCCCGGTCCCGGCCCCGGTCCCGGTCCGGGTTTCGGTCCGCGTCTCGGGCTCGGTACGGGTCTTGGCCTCGGTCCCGGGTCCGGGCGCGGGTGGGGGTACGCCGGGTGCCGGCCGGGGGGTCATGCGGAGGCTCCGTCGGGTTCCGGCCCGGAGGCGCGGCCCGGGTGCGGGTCCGGGGCCGGCCCGGGTGGCGGTCCGTTCTCCGTCTTCCGCCCGGCCAGGGCAAAGGCATCGGTCTCCGCACGCGTCGGCATCGAGTCCTGCGCGCCGGGGCGCTGGACGGAGAGGGCGGCGGCGTGCGCGGCCCAGCGCAGCGCCTCCGGCACGGGCCCGCCCTCGCCCAGGGCCACCGCGAGGGCGCCGACGAAGGTGTCCCCGGCGGCGGTGGTGTCCACGGCGCGCACCCGCGGCGCGGCCACGGTCATCGGTTCCCGGCCGCGCGCGGCGTACAGGGCGCCCGCCGCGCCGAGGGTGATCACCACCTCGGGCACGTCGTCCAGCAGGGCCGCGGCCGCCTGGCCGGGGTCGGTGAGGCCGGTGAGCGCGGCGGCCTCGTGCTCGTTGGGGACGAGGAGGTCGACGGCCGCGAGGAGCTCGGCGGGCAGCGGCTGGGCGGGGGCCGGGGTGAGGACCGTACGGACGCCGTGGGCGCGGGCGGCGAGGGCACCGGCGAGGACGGCGGGGAGGGGGAGTTCGAGCTGGAGGAGGAGCGAGCCGGCGCCGGCGATCCGGGCCTCGTCGCCCGCCTCCAGGCCTGTGAACAGGGCATTCGCGCCCGGGATGACGATGATGCTGTTGGCGCCCTCGTCGTCGACGGTGATGTGGGCGGTGCCGCTGGCGCCCTCGACCGTGCGCAGACCGGCCGTCTCCACCCCGGCCGAGGCGAGCGCGGAGCGCAGCCGTACGCCGAACTCGTCGGCCCCGACCGCGCCGATCATCACCACCTCCCCGCCGCAGCGGGCGGCCGCGACGGCCTGGTTGGCGCCCTTGCCGCCGGGGACGGTGCGGAAGGCTCTGCCCGTGACGGTCTCGCCGAGGCGGGGGGCCTTGGGGACGTAGGCGACGAGGTCCATGTTGGTACTGCCGAGCACGGCGATGGCCGTCATGAGCGTGCTGCCTCCTGTGCGGTGAGGTGGGCGAGGGTGTCGAAGCCGATGCCGTCGAAGCCGGGGACGGTGGTGGCGAGGCGGTTCTTCAGGGGGGCCGACCAGCGGTGCGGGACCTCGCCGGCGACGAGGGCGGCGAGGGCGCCGGCGGTGGCCCCGTTGGAGTCGGTGTCCCATCCGCCGGAGACGGCCCGGCAGACGGAGCGGGTGAAGTCCCCGTCGGCGTGGGTGAGGGCGGCGGCGATCAGCGCGGTGTTGGGCACGGCGTGGACCCAGTGGTAGTGCCCGTAGCGGGCGTGCAGGCGGTCCACGACGAGATCGAAGTCGGCGTCCTCCCCGGCGGCCCGGATGCCGAACCGGACGGCCTCGGCGAGACGGGAGCGGGGCGGTACGAAGTCCAGCCCGGCCCGCAGCGCGGTGTGCACGTCGGCGCGCCCGGTGGCGGCGGTGGCGGTGGCCGCGGCGACGAAGAGGGCGGCGTAGAGCCCGTTGGCGGTGTGGGTGAGGACGGCGTCCCGGTACGCCCGGGCCGCGGCGGCGGCGGGGTCGCCGGGGTTGGTCCAGCCGTGGACGTCGGCGCGGATGAGAGCGCCGATCCATTCGCGGAAGGGGTTGTGGTGGGTGGCGGTGAGCGGGGGTTCCAGGCCGTGGAGGAGGTTGCGGTAGGCGACGCGCTCGGCGGTGAAGGTCCGGCCCGCGGGCAGCTCGTCGAGCCAGAGCCGGGCGACGTCGGCGGTGGTGAAGCCCTTGCCGTGGCGCTGGAGGAGGAGCAGGCCGAGGAGGGGGTAGTTGAGGTCGTCGTCCTCGGGCATGCCGTCGATGTTCTCGGCGAGGGAGGTGGGGGCGGAACGGCGGTTCCAGGGGTACGCGGCGAGTACCTCCGGTGGGACGCGGCGGGCGGTGAACCAGTCGTCGAGCGGCCAGTTGCCGGCGGCGCGGGCCAGGGCGCGGATGCCGGGCAGCGGCAGCTTCTCGACGGGCTTCCCGAGCAGACACCCGACGGCCCGTCCGGTCCAGGCGGCCTGCAGCCGGGCCGGGTAGTCGGCGGGCGGCTCGGCGGGCGGCTCGGCGGGGTCCGGGGTCGGGCCCCCGGGGGCGCCGGGTGGCGCGGCGGGCTCGGGCCAGGTGGCGGCGATGGCTTCCAGGGAGTGCGGTTCGTGGGGGGCGAGGGGGGAGGGGAGGGCGGCCAGGTCGTCCAGGAGGCGGACGGCCAGGGCGCGGAGCTCCGGCGGGGCCGGGGTGGGGGAGGCGCCGGCCCGTGTGGGGGCCGGGTGGCCGCCCGCCGCCAGCCAGGTCCGGCGGGCGGGCTCCGCGTACGCGTCCCGGCCGTCCTCCGCGGCCTGGCGCAGCTCGTGCCCGAGCAGGTCCTCGGGCTGCGCCCAGGTGAGCCGTACCGGGCCGGGGGCGGGGTGGGTGGGCGCGGGGGCCTGCGGCGCTGTTCCCCTACCCGTCCCTTCCCGAAACCGGGACTCCGCCCCGGACCCCGGCCCGTGCCCGGACCCCGGCCTGGACCCCGGCCCGTGCCCGGTCCCCGGCCTGGTCCCCGGGGTGTGCCCGGTCCCTGGCCTGGTCCCCGGGCCGTGCCCGGTCCCCGCTCCGGTCCCCGGGGTGTGCCCGGTCCCCGGCCTGGACCCCGGCCCGTGCCCGGTCCCTGGCCTGGTCCCCGGGGTGTGCCCGGTCCCCGCTCCGGTCCCCGGGGTGTGCCCGGTCCCCGGCCTGGACCCCGGCCCGGGCCCGGTCCCCGGCCTGTGCCCGGACCCCGCTCCGGTCCCCGGCCCGTGCCCGGTCCCCGGCCCGGGCGTCGGGTCGTGCCCGGGCGTCGGGCCGTGTTCGGTGGGGGTGGGCTCGGGGGGTTGGGTGCCTCCGGCCGGGTGGGTTGCCGGCTCGGGGAGGGGGTGGCGGGCGGGGTCCGCCGGGGGCGGGGTCATCGGGGGGCCGTCAGGGTGGCGAAGGCCCGGGCGTGGGCGTCGTGGCGGGTGCGGTCGCGGGCGAAGATCTCGCGGGTCACCGCGGCCATCGACGCGGCGGGGGCGTGCAGGTCCAGGCGGCTGGATTCGGCCACCTGCTTCGCCCAGACCGGCGGGACCACCGCCTCGCCGCCCAGGGCTCCGGCGATCGCGCCCGCCATGGTGGCGATGGAGTCGCAGTCCCGGCCGTAGTTGACCGCCCCGAGCACGGAGGCCTCGTACGCGCCGTCCGCGATCAGCAGCATGCCGAGCGCGATGGGGAGCTCCTCGATGGAGTGGAGACGGGAGGGGCGCCGCGCGCCGAGGGACGGGGAACGGTAGTCGGGGCCCACCGAGTCGTACGGGGCGACCGCCGCCCGCAGCGGGCCCAGGGCCGACTCGAAGTCCCGGTGGCGGGAGGCGGTTTCCGCGACCGCGGCGATGGCGGAGCGGGTGCCGTCCTTCGCCAGCGCGAGCGCGGTGTCCACCACCGAGGAGGCCGTCGCACCGGGCTGGCACGCGGCCGCCACCGCCGCCGCGAACACGCCCGCCGCCTCCCGCCCGTACGAGGACTGGTGCGCGCCGGCGACGTCCAGCGCCTCCGCGTACGCCCCGGCCGGATTGCCCGCGTTGGCGATGCCGACCGGCGCCATGTACATCGCCGCACCGCAGTTGACGATGTTGCCGGAGCCCGCCTCGCGGGGGTCGACGTGCGCGTAGTGGAGGCGGGTGACGATCCACTTCTCGGCCAGGAAGATCCGCTGCAGGGGCAGGGCCTCGGCCTCCAGTTCCGGGATCCAGCGCGGGTTCGTCATCAGGTCCGGGACCAGGTGCTCGGCGACGGCGTAGGCGTCGAGGTGGTCCCGGACGGCCTCGTAGACGCGGACGAGGGCGTGGGTCATCAGGGTGTCGTCGGTGACGTGTCCGTCGCCCTTGTGGTACGGGGCGATGGGGCGGGCGGTGCGCCAGTCCTCGTGCCACGGGCCGACGATGCCGTGGATGCGGCCGCCGTGCCGTTCGACGATCTGGTCCGGGGTCCAGCCCTCCACCGGGCCGCCGAGCGCGTCGCCCACGGCGGCTCCGACGAGGGCGCCGGTGGCCCGGTCCTCCAGGGTGGGGGTCGTCAGCGTCATGTCCGAATCATTCCTTGGGGATGGGGATGGGGGTGGCCGGGGTGGGGTGAGGTGAGTTCCGTGCGGGTGAGGAGGGCTGCCAGTTCGACGAGGTCGGTCCCGGCGAGGCGGGGGAGGGCGCAGCCGGAGAGGGTGCGGCAGGCCTCGCGCCAGGCGGCGGGGATCGAGTCGCCGCCGCCGAGCGCGCCGGTGAGCGCGCCGGCGAGGGCGGGTGCGGAGTCCGCGACGCGGGACAGGCAGGCGGCGGCCGGGACGGCCTCGGTGGCCTTGCCGCGGGCGGCGGTCGCGAGGGCGAGGGCCACCGGGACGGTCTCGGCGGCGGCGATCCCGTAGCTGTAGACGTGGTCGACGATCTCGTGTTCGAGGGTGGGGACGATGGCGAAGGCCCCGCCGTCGGTGTGGGCGCGGGCCAGTTTGACCGCGTGCCGGGCGTTGCGGCCGATCTCGGTGGTCTCGGGGAGCTGGCCGAGCGCGGCGTCGACGGCGGCGTCGACATCGGGGGTGGCCAGGGCGGTGGCGAGGGCGGCGGCCATGGCGCGGGCGCCGTGGACCCCGTCGCCGTCCTGGGTGTAGCGGGCGTCGAACTCGGCGAGGTCGGCGGCCGCGCGGGGGTCGCCGGGGTGGACGACGGCCAGGACGCAGGCGCGGACGCAGGCGGCGTCGTCGAAGTAGTGCGGGTTGTCGTGGCCGGTGGCGGGCGGGCGCAGGCCGGTGGCGAGGTTGCCGAGGCCGGCGCGGACCGAGATCCGGGCGCGGAGGGGGAGAACGGCGGACTCGACCTCGGGCGCGCGTTCCGCGGCGGCGGCGACCTCGCTGGCGAGGGCGTTCCAGGCGAGGTCGATGGCCGCGCGCATGCGCCGGGACCGGCTGAGGTCGGAGAGGAGCACGCCGGCGGCGGTGAGCACGGACTCGGCGACGAAGGCGGCCCACTCGGCGTCGTCGGACGGGCCGAGGCGGAGCGGCTCGGGCGGCTGGTTCAGGGCGATGGGGACGGGGAGGGTGGTGGTGGCGTTCTGCTCGGCGAAGGTGTCGAGCTCGCGGGTGAGGCGGCGGGTCCACTCGGGCATCCGGCTGGCGCGGTGGCGGGCCGCGGGCCACCCGGCGGCGTCGCCTGCGGCGAGCCCGAGGAGGAGTCCCTCGATCCGGCGGGCCCCTGCGGGTTGCCCTGCGGGCGGCTCGGCCGGGTGTGCCGCGTTCCGTGCCCCGGGTGGCTCCGTGCCCTTGGCCCTCTCGGCCGTGGCCGTTCCCGAACCGGGGCTCCGCCCCGGACCCCGCTCCTCGAACGCCGGAGGGGCTGGATTGCCGCTGCTGCCGCCTGCGCTTGCAGCGCGGCTGGGGGCAATTTCAGCCTCGCCGGCGTTTGAGGCGCGGGGGTTCGGGGGCGGAGCCCCCGCAACGGCGCCGCACCCGCCGGGGTCCGGGGAGTCGGGGGTGTCCGGTGTGAAGGGGGTCATCGGGGGGCCTCGTATTCCGGGGTGAGGAGGTCCGCGATGTCCAGGACGTGGTAGCCCCGCATCGACGGGAGGCAGCTGCCGCGGACCGGCCCGATGGCCGAGGACCAGGAGACGGGGATCGAGGAGGCGCCGGAGAGGGCTCCGGCCAGCGCGCCCGCCACCGCCGCCGTCGTGTCGGCGTCGCGGCCCATGTTCACGGCCGTGAGGACCGATGAGGAGAAGTCGCCCCGGCAGGCGGCGAACGCGCCGAACGCCAGGCCCACCGCCTCGGGGGCCAGGTCCGTCCACGGGTAGCCGCCGATGACCACCGCCGAGCGCACCGCCCGCTCGCCGCGCGGGGCGGCCGTCACCGCGCGGCGCAGCGAGCGGGCCGTCCAGGAGTCGGAGGGGATCACGGACAGCGCCGCGGAGACCACGGAGGCCGGGGAGCCGCCCGCCATGGCCGCGGCCACCCCGGCGGCGACCGCCTGGCCGCCGTAGATGCCCTCCCCGTCGTGGCTCACCGTGCCGTCGATGGAGACGAGCCGGGCCGCCTCCGCGGGCCGGCCGGCCGCGAAGACGCCGAACGGCGCCGCCCGCATGGCGAGACCGTCCGACCAGGCGTGCCGGTGCTGCGCCGAGATGGGCGCCGCCAGCCCGCGGCGGAGGTTCTCCAGGGTGCCGCGCTCCGAGAACCCGGCGCCGCGGAACGGGCCTTCGTCGAGGTCCGCGATCCAGTGGTGCCAGGCCCGCTCCACGTGGGAGACGGTCAGCGCCGATCCGTGCCGGGCCAGCAGCAGGCCCGAGAAGATCGCGTACTCGGTGTCGTCCGTGCCCGCCGGGTCGTCCGACACGAAGCCCTCGATCCGGCCCCACTTGGCCCGGATCTCCGACGGCTTCATGTTCTCCGCGGGGGCGCCCAGCGCGTCACCCACCGCCAGTCCCAGAAGAGCGCCCCTGGCCCGTTCGAGGAGGACCTGCGGATTGCATGCAATCAGCTCCATGGCGCGCCTCTCCACTTGATGGGACTCATCATGAGCCCTTGGGGGATTTGTGCCATGGCATGAGGTTTGTCGCTCGTCGCGAAACACCCCGCGAACGGTGCCGTCACCCGGTCGCCGACCCTCAAAACCCCAGGTAAGTACGGCCTTCCTTGCTGGCGGGCCGCAGAAATCGTGCGTAGTTTCGAGGTGTTCAGGGGGAGCGGGAGGTCTCGCGGAGCCCGTTGGCACAAATGGGGAGATATCCGTATGTCCATCATCGACATCGAAGCACCGCTGCACACCGCCCACCGGGACAACCACACGCACCGCGACGTCAACGGCGGATGGCTGCGTCCGGCCGTCTTCGGCGCCATGGACGGGCTCGTCTCCAACCTCGCGCTGATGACCGGCGTGGCGGGCGGCGCCGTCGCCCCGCACACCATCGTGATCACCGGCCTGGCGGGCCTCGCGGCCGGCGCGTTCTCGATGGCGGCCGGCGAATACACCTCCGTGGCCTCGCAGCGTGAGCTGGTCCTCGCCGAACTGGACGTGGAACGCCAGCAGTTGCGAAAGCACCCGGTCGACGAGATGGAGGAGCTCGCCGAGCTCTACGTCTCCCGGGGCGTCGAGCCGGCCCTCGCCCGCGAGGTGGCCATGCAGTTGTCCCGCGACCCCGAGCAGGCGCTGGAGATCCACGCCCGCGAGGAGCTCGGCATCGACCCCGACGACCTGCCCTCGCCGCTCGTCGCCGCCGTCTCCTCCTTCGGCTCCTTCGCGCTGGGCGCGCTGCTCCCCGTACTGCCCTACCTGCTCGGCGCCACCGCCCTGTGGCCCGCGGTGCTGCTGGCGCTGGCCGGCCTCTTCGCCTGCGGCGCGGTCGTCGCCCGGGTCACCGCCCGGTCCTGGTGGTACAGCGGTCTGCGCCAGCTCGTCCTGGGTGGCGCCGCCGCCGGTGTGACGTACATCCTGGGAACCTGGATCGGTGCGGCCATAGGCTGATCAGGCAGGGAGTGAGACACTATGCGGAACGCAGCATAAGTAGTTCGTTACCCGGCGGTTTCGATCCCGTGTCCGCTGGGCATCAGACCAGGGCGCCAGGGCAATGATGCCCACCTACGCGTCGGGACCTTCCCCGTGCTTGTTGCGTCTGAACACTCGAAGGTCCCCTTCTTTCTGCCTCGTGCGCTGTCCGCATGCTGGAATGGCATATCCGCTTCGCGGGATTGTCGTCATCATGTAATCTGCACGAAATTTCGCAGAGGGCCAACGTCGTCCCTCGGCTATGCACATATGCCACGACGACGACGGGAGAGCCGATGCGTTCCGCATCCACGCACTCCGCGACCGGCCCCAGCAACACCGCCTGGTCGCCCATGGACGGTCGCCCCGCCCAGCAGGGCATGTACGACCCGCGCAACGAGAAGGACGCCTGTGGCGTCGGATTCGTGGCGAACCTCACCGGCGAGGCCACCCACACCCTCGTTGAGCAGGCCCTGACCGTACTGCGGAACCTTGAGCACCGCGGCGCCACCGGCTCCGAGCCGGACTCTGGCGACGGTGCCGGAATCCTCTCCCAGGTGCCCGACGCGTTCCTCCGCGAGGTCGCCGGATTCGCTCTCCCCGAAGCCGGCGCGTACGCCGTCGGCATCGCCTTCCTCCCCGCCGACGGCACCGCACAGGCCGTCGCCGTGGAGCAGATCGAGGCCATCGCCGCCGAGGAGAACCTCACGGTCCTGGGCTGGCGCGAGGTCCCGGTCACCCCGGACCTGCTCGGCAACGGCGCCCGCACCACCATGCCCGCCTTCCGCCAGCTCTTCGTGAGCAACGGCAGCACCGGCATCGAGCTGGACCGCAAGGCCTTCGTCCTGCGCAAGCGCGCCGAGCGCGAGGCGGGCACGTACTTCCCCTCGCTCTCCGCCCGCACGATCGTCTACAAGGGCATGCTGACCACCGGCCAGCTGGAGCCCTTCTTCCCCGACCTCTCCGACCGCCGTTTCGCCTCGGCCGTCGCCCTGGTCCACTCGCGGTTCTCGACGAACACCTTCCCGTCCTGGCCGCTCGCCCACCCGTACCGCTTCGTCGCGCACAACGGCGAGATCAACACGGTCAAGGGCAACCGCAACTGGATGAAGGCCCGCGAGTCCCAGCTGGCGTCCGACGTCTTCGGCGAGGGCGCGCTGGACCGGATCTTCCCGATCTGCACCCCGGACGCCTCCGACTCGGCCTCCTTCGACGAGGTCCTGGAGCTGCTCCACCTCGGTGGCCGCTCGCTCCCGCACAGCGTCCTGATGATGATCCCGGAGGCGTGGGAGAACCACACCTCCATGGACCCGGCCCGCCGCGCGTTCTACCAGTACCACTCCACGATGATGGAGCCCTGGGACGGCCCGGCCTGCGTCACCTTCACCGACGGCACCCAGGTCGGCGCGGTCCTCGACCGCAACGGCCTGCGCCCCGGCCGCTACTGGGTCACCGACGACGGCCTCGTCGTCCTCGGCTCCGAGGTCGGCGTGCTCGACATCGACCCGGCCAAGGTCGTCCGCAAGGGTCGCCTGCAGCCCGGCAAGATGTTCCTCGTCGACACCGCCCAGAAGCGGATCATCGAGGACGACGAGATCAAGGACGAGCTGGCCGCCGCCGCCCCGTACGCGGACTGGCTGGAGACCGGCGAGATCGAGCTGTCGGACCTGCCCGAGCGGGAGCACATCGTGCACACCCACGCCTCGGTCACCCGCCGCCAGCAGACCTTCGGCTACACCGAGGAAGAGCTCCGCGTCCTCCTCGCGCCGATGGCCCGCACCGGCGCCGAGCCGATCGGCTCCATGGGCACCGACTCGCCCATCGCCGCCCTCTCCGAGCGCCCCCGGCTGCTCTTCGACTACTTCACCCAGCTCTTCGCGCAGGTCACCAACCCGCCGCTGGACGCCATCCGCGAGGAGCTCGTCACCTCGCTGCTGTCCTCGATCGGGCCGGAGTCCAACCTGCTCGACCCGACCGCCGCGTCGTGCCGCAGCGTCACGCTGCCCTTCCCGGTGATCGACAACGACGAGCTCGCCAAGCTCATCCACATCAACCACGACGGCGACATGCCGGGCATGAAGGCCGCCACCCTCTCGGGCCTCTACCGGGTCTCGGGCGGCGCCGACGCGCTCGCCGCGCGGATCGCGGAGATCCGTACCGAGGCCGACGCGGCCATCGCCGCCGGCGCCCGCCTGATCGTCCTGTCGGACCGCCACTCGGACGCCGAGCACGCGCCGATCCCCTCGCTGCTGCTCACCGCCGCCGTGCACCACCACCTCATCGCGACCAAGCAGCGCACCCAGGTGGGCCTGCTCGTCGAGGCCGGTGACGTCCGCGAGGTCCACCACGTCGCGCTCCTCATCGGCTACGGCGCCGCCGCGGTCAACCCGTACCTCGCCATGGAGTCCGTCGAGGACCTGCTGCGCGCCGGCACCTTCCTGTCCGGCCTGGAGCCGGAGCAGGCCATCAAGAACCTGATCTACGCCCTCGGCAAGGGCGTCCTGAAGGTCATGTCCAAGATGGGCATCTCCACCGTCGCCTCCTACCGCGGCGCCCAGGTCTTCGAGGCCGTCGGCCTGAACGACGAGTTCGTCGACGCGTACTTCGCGGGCACCGCCACCAAGATCGGCGGCGCGGGGCTGGACGTCATCGCCAAGGAGGTGGCCGCGCGCCACGCCAAGGCGTACCCGGCCTCCGGCATCGCGGCCACGCACCGCGCGCTGGAGATCGGCGGCGAGTACCAGTGGCGCCGCGAGGGCGAGCCGCACCTGTTCGACCCGGAGACGGTCTTCCGCCTGCAGCACGCCACGCGCAACCGCCGGTACGACATCTTCAAGCAGTACACGGACCGCGTGAACGAGCAGTCCGAGCGCCTCATGACGCTCCGCGGCCTGTTCGGCTTCAAGTCCGAGGACCGCCCGTCGATCTCCATCGACGAGGTCGAGCCGGTCTCCGAGATCGTCAAGCGCTTCTCCACCGGCGCCATGTCGTACGGCTCCATCTCCAAGGAGGCGCACGAGACCCTCGCCATCGCCATGAACCAGCTGGGCGCCAAGTCCAACACCGGTGAGGGCGGCGAGGACCCGGACCGCCTCTACGACCCGGCGCGCCGCTCGTCCATCAAGCAGGTCGCCTCCGGCCGCTTCGGCGTCACCTCCGAATACCTGGTCAACGCGGACGACATCCAGATCAAGATGGCGCAGGGCGCCAAGCCCGGCGAGGGCGGCCAGCTGCCCGGCCACAAGGTCTACCCGTGGGTCGCCAAGACGCGTCACTCCACCCCGGGCGTCGGCCTGATCTCCCCGCCGCCGCACCACGACATCTACTCCATCGAGGACCTGGCTCAGCTGATCCACGACCTCAAGAACGCCAACCCGGTCGCGCGCATCCACGTGAAGCTCGTCTCCGAGGTCGGCGTCGGCACGGTCGCCGCGGGTGTCTCCAAGGCCCACGCGGACGTCGTCCTGATCTCCGGCCACGACGGCGGAACGGGCGCCTCCCCGCTCACCTCGCTCAAGCACGCGGGCGGTCCCTGGGAGCTCGGCCTCGCCGAGACCCAGCAGACCCTGCTGCTCAACGGGCTGCGCGACCGGATCGTCGTCCAGACCGACGGCCAGCTCAAGACCGGCCGTGACGTCGTCATCGCCGCGCTGCTCGGCGCCGAGGAGTTCGGTTTCGCGACCGCGCCCCTCGTCGTCTCCGGCTGCGTCATGATGCGCGTCTGCCACCTGGACACCTGCCCGGTCGGCATCGCCACGCAGAACCCGGTCCTGCGCGAGCGCTTCTCCGGCAAGCCCGAGTTCGTCGTCAACTTCTTCGAGTTCATCGCGGAGGAGGTGCGCGAGCTCCTCGCCGAGCTGGGCTTCCGCTCCATCGAGGAGGCCGTCGGCCACGCCGAACTCCTCGACACCACCAAGGCCGTCACGCACTGGAAGGCGCAGGGCCTCGACCTGGAGCCGCTCTTCCACGTGCCCGAGCTGCCCGAGGGCGCGGTCCGCCACGCCCTGATCGAGCAGGACCACGGCCTGGAGAAGGCGCTGGACAACGAGCTCATCGAGCTCGCCGCCGACGCGCTGAACGCCGACACCGCGGAGGCGGCCCAGCCGGTCCGCGCCCAGGTCGCGATCCGCAACATCAACCGGACCGTCGGCACCATGCTCGGCCACCACGTCACGAAGAAGTTCGGCGGTGCGGGCCTGCCCGACAACACCATCGACCTGACCTTCACCGGTTCGGCCGGCCAGTCCTTCGGCGCCTTCGTCCCGAAGGGCATCACCCTCCGCCTCGAGGGCGACGCCAACGACTACGTCGGCAAGGGCCTCTCCGGCGGCCGGATCGTGGTCCGCCCGGACCGCGCCGCCGACCACCTCGCCGAGTACTCCACCATCGCCGGCAACACCATCGGCTACGGAGCCACCGGCGGCGAGATGTTCCTGCGCGGCCGCACCGGCGAGCGCTTCTGCGTCCGCAACTCCGGCGCCCTGGTCGTCTCGGAGGGCGTGGGCGACCACGGCTGCGAGTACATGACCGGCGGCACGGCGGTCGTCCTCGGCGAGACGGGCCGCAACTTCGCGGCCGGCATGTCGGGTGGCGTCGCGTACGTCATCGACCTCGACCCGAACAACGTCAACGTCGGCAACACGGGCGCGGTCGAGGCCCTGTCCGACACCGACAAGCAGTGGCTGCACGATGTGGTGCGCCGCCACGAGGAGGAGACCGGCTCGACCGTGGCCGCGAAGCTCCTGGCTGACTGGACCGTCGCGGCGGACCGCTTCAGCAAGATCATCCCGACCACGTACAAGGCAGTGCTCGCCGCCAAGGAAGCCGCTGAGCTCGCCGGACTCTCGGAAACCGAGACCACGGAGAAGATGATGGAGGCGGCGACCCATGGCTGACCCGAAGGGCTTCCTCACCACCCCCCGCGAGACCGCCTGCTCCCGTCCCGTCGCCGAACGGCTTCAGGACTGGAACGAGGTCTACGTCCCGGGCTCGCTGCTCCCGATCATCAGCAAGCAGGCCGGCCGCTGCATGGACTGCGGCATCCCGTTCTGCCACAACGGCTGTCCGCTCGGGAACCTGATCCCCGAGTGGAACGACTTCGCGTACCGCGAGGACTGGACCGCCGCCTCGGAGCGCCTGCACGCGACGAACAACTTCCCGGAGTTCACGGGCCGCCTGTGCCCCGCCCCGTGCGAGTCGGCGTGCGTGCTCGGCATCAACCAGCCGGCCGTCACCATCAAGAACGTCGAAGTCTCGATCATCGACAAGGCCTGGGACAACGGCGACGTCACCCCGCAGGCGCCCGAGCGCCTGTCCGGGAAGACCGCCGCCGTCATCGGCTCGGGCCCGGCCGGCCTGGCCGCCGCCCAGCAGCTGACCCGGGCCGGCCACACCGTGGTCGTGTACGAGCGCGCCGACCGCATCGGCGGCCTGCTGCGCTACGGCATCCCCGAGTTCAAGATGGAGAAGGTGCACATCAACCGCCGCATCGAGCAGATGCGCGCGGAGGGCACCAAGTTCCGCACCGGCATCGAGGTCGGCCGCGACATCACCGCCACCGACCTGCGCAAGCGGTTCGACGCGGTCGTCATCGCGGCGGGCGCCACCGTCTCCCGCGACCTCCCGGTCCCGGGCCGTGAGCTCGGCGGCATCCACTTCGCGATGGAGTACCTGCCGCTCGCGAACAAGGTCCAGGAAGGCGACTTCATGGCCCCGCCGATCACCGCCGAGGGCAAGCACGTCGTCGTCATCGGCGGCGGCGACACCGGCGCCGACTGCGTGGGCACCGCCCACCGCCAGGGCGCGGCCTCGGTCACGCAGCTGGAGATCATGCCCAAGCCGGGCGAGGAGCGGAACGCCAACCAGCCCTGGCCGACCTTCCCGATGCTGTACAAGGTCACCTCGGCGCACGAGGAGGGCGGCGAGCGGGTCTACTCCGTCTCCACCACCCACTTCGAGGGCGACGAGGACGGCAACGTCAAGGCGCTGCACCTCGTCGAGGTGGAGTTCAAGGACGGCAAGCTGGAGCAGATCCCGGGTACCGAGCGCGTCCTCCCCGCGCAGCTGGTCACCCTGGCGATGGGCTTCACCGGCACCGACCAGGCCAACGGCCTGGTGGAGCAGTTCGGCCTGGAGCTGGACGGCCGCGGCAACGTCGCCCGCGACGCGTCCTACGCGACCAACGTCGACGGCGTCTTCGTCGCCGGTGACGCCGGCCGCGGCCAGTCGCTGATCGTCTGGGCCATCGCGGAGGGCCGCTCGGCCGCCCGCGGCGTGGACCGCTTCCTGACCGGCAGCAGCACCCTCCCGTACCCGGTCAAGCCGACGGACCGCTCGCTGACCGTCTGACGGACAGCAGTACGCGCAGTACCCCCGCCCGGGGAAGGGCGGGACCCCTCATACGGTCCGTACAACGGCGTACGGAACTCCCGACACAGCGCCCGCCATGTCCCCGACCAGGGATGGCGGGCGCTGTGGCGTTGCCTGGTCGTATGAATGCGTTCCGCCGCCCGGGACGGGTCGCCGGGGCTAGGCTCGGCCCATGGGCAAGCCGAAGGACCGGACAGGGGCGCAGACGCCGGAGGAGTTCGCCCGCGAGGAGCTGCGGCGCCACCGGGAGGCGGCGGGGCTGACCCAGGAGGGCCTGGGCGAGCGGATCTTCACGAGCGGGGCGTACGTCGGGCAGATGGAGTGCGGGACGAGGAGGCTCCGGCCGGAGATCGCGGAGCTGATCGACCGGGAGCTGGGCACCGGGGACTACTTCACCCGCCTGGCCAGGGCGTTCAAGTCGAAGCATGTGGAGTACTTCGCGGAAGCGGCTGAGCTGGAACGTCTGGCGACGGCCGTCTTCGACTACGCTCCCACGCTGGTTCCGGGCCTGCTCCAGACGGCGGACTACGCGCGTGCCGTGATCAGGGCGAGCAGTCCCACCGGTCTGGCGGAACGAGTCGACTCTTTGGTTGAGGCTCGCATAGATCGTGCGCGAATCCTCGAAGACCCGGTCACTCCCGAATTTTGGGTCGTCCTGCACGAGGCCGTTTTGCGGACAGCAGTCGGTGGGCACCTCGTGATGGCTGCTCAGCTGCGGCACATCTCCTCCCGTGTCCGTGCGCATCGGATCACCGTTCAGGTGGTGCCGTTCGCGGCGGGTGCCCATGGTGCCTCGGGAGCGTACCTACGCATCATGCAGTTCGGTGACGCACCCGATGTGGCCTACACGGAGGGGCCTCACGCCGGGCAGTTGCTCGATTATCCGGCGCTGGTCGGGCGTCACTGGAGGTCATACGATCTTGCAAGGGCTGCCGCGCTGTCGCCGGAGGCGTCCCTGGCTTTGATCGAGTCGGTGGCGGAGGAGCATGCGAAATGCGCGCAGTGAACGGGCTGTCCTGGCGAAAGTCCTCGCACAGTAACGGGGAGGGCGGCGAGTGCGTCGAGGTGTCCGACGACCTCCCTGGCGCCGTCCCCGTCCGCGACAGCAAGCTCGCCGGTCTCGGTCCGGTGCTGGTGTTCCAGGCGGCCGCGTGGGCTCCGTTCATCCAGGCCGTGAAGGCCCGAGCCTGATCCAGTAGCGCAACTGCGGCGCCGTTGCGGGGGCTCTCCCCCCGCGCCCCCGCGCCTCAAACGCCGGCGAGGCTGGATGTGCCGGGCCGGGGGCTTCGGTCGTGCGGGTCGGTCCGCGGGGGCCCTCCGGGGCGACTCCTCGTCGTCGCGCCTGCGGCCGCGGCGCGATGGGGAGGGTGGTTGCGCGCTCCTCCTGCGGGGACGCCCCTGCG
>NZ_JBVJKF010000007.1:181374-329659 GCF_055585365.1 Streptomyces sp. NPDC053432 | reverse complement strand
GCCATGTCCGAGGCCATGATGATGTCCTTGTTGCCCGTGGTCGTGATGAAGATGTCGGCGGTCTCGACGACATCGTCCAGCGTGGCGACCTGGTAACCGTCCATCGCGGCCTGCAGGGCGCAGATCGGGTCGATCTCGGTGACGATGACGCGCGCGCCCTGGCCACGGAGGGACTCGGCGCAGCCCTTGCCGACGTCGCCGTAACCGAAGACGACGGCCGTCTTGCCGCCGATGAGGACGTCGGTGGCGCGGTTGATGCCGTCGATCAGGGAGTGGCGGCAGCCGTACTTGTTGTCGAACTTCGACTTCGTCACGGCGTCGTTCACGTTGATCGCCGGGAAGAGCAGGTCACCCGACTGCATCATCTCGTACAGGCGGTGGACACCGGTGGTGGTCTCCTCGGTCACGCCGCGGATCTCGGACGCGAGCTGGGTCCACTTCTGGGGGGACTCGGCGAGGGTGCGGTTGAGGAGCTGCAGGATGTAGCCGTATTCCTCGGAGTCCGCGGTGGACGGGTCCGGGGCGGAGCCGGCCTTCTCGAACTCGACGCCCTTGTGGACGAGGAGGGTGGCGTCACCACCGTCGTCGAGGATCATGTTCGGGCCGCCGGTGGGGGTGTTCGGCCAGGTCAGCGCCTGCTCCGTGCACCACCAGTACTCCTCCAGCGTCTCGCCCTTCCAGGCGAAGACGGGCACGCCCTGCGGGTTCTCCGGGGTGCCGTTCGGGCCCACCGCGATGGCGGCGGCAGCGTGGTCCTGGGTGGAGAAGATGTTGCAGGAGGCCCAGCGGACGTCGGCGCCGAGGGCGACGAGGGTCTCGATGAGCACGGCCGTCTGCACGGTCATGTGCAGCGAGCCGGTGATACGGGCGCCGGCCAGCGGCTGCGACGCCGCGTACTCCCGCCGGATCGACATCAGGCCGGGCATCTCGTGCTCGGCCAGGGTGATCTCCTTGCGGCCGAAGGCGGCGAGGGAGAGGTCTGCGACCTTGAAGTCCATGGGTGCTGCTCCTCATGGTTCGAGAGGGTGGGTACGGCTGGGCCGTGCGCCGGCCGGATGGAGACATGGCGGCACACCGAGCACAGTCCGTCGGGGGTCCTCTCTCCCCTCGGCCGGCCTCTCGGACCGCCCGACCGCCATCAGCAGCGACGCCTGACACTGATGACGAATCTACACCGATCGGCGCAGCGGACCCCAGTCGACCGGAGATCACGCCGGGGCGGGATCCACGCCGGACTCGGGCTGGATGCGGGCGGGATTCGGGCCGGATTCGGGCCGGATTCGAGCGGGTCCGCGATCATGGACGGGCATCGCGAGATCCGGTGGTCGCCCCCGCCGCCCGGTCGGATCCCGCACGGGTACGGGGACCGCCCGCCGCGCGGATCCGGCCGGACCGTATCCTTCCGGCCGTTCGTACCGCTGGGAGGGGTTGGGGATTCATGGCACGCAGGCCCGGGCGCAAACGGGGCATCTGGGCGATCGTCCTGCTGGTGCTGGGCGTCGCACTGATCGGTGGCCCGATCGTGATCGCGCTGAGCGGGTTCACCGCGGCGCGCGCGTTCAGTGACAACATGCGGCCCACGATCGTCCCTGAGGACCTCGTCGTCCTCCGCAAGGACACGTCCGGGGTCCGGCGCGGCGATGTGGTGACCTATGACCCGTCCGGCTGGGGGCTGAGAGGCCCGTTCCTCGGACGCGTGGTGGCGGTGGGGGGTGACCGCATCTCTTACACGCTGGGGGACGGAACCGTGACCCTCAACGGGCGGCCGCTCGACGAGCCCTACGTCCTGAACGGCGCCCCGGGGGCAGGCGGGGTGTCCTTCGATGTGGTGGTGCCGCAGGGCCGGGTCTTCATCCTCGGTGACAACCGCGGCAATTCCGCGGACTCCCGCTTCCACCCGGACAGCAACAGGGGGACGGTGCCCGTGGCGGCCGTGACCGGGGTCGAGGAGGACCAGGAGAGCCCGCTGTCCCTCGGGCTCGGCCTGGGCGTCTTCGCCGGGATGTGCCTTCTGCCCGTGGGCATCGGGCTGGGGATCGCCGCCCTGGTGGTGCGGCGCCGGAGGCCCGTGCCGCAGGTGCGGCCCGTCTGGGGTGCCACGAGCGTCGAACCGCCGCGCGGTGATCGGCCGTAGCGAGGCAGCTGCGCCGAAGGCCCCCGCGAACTGCTGCTCGCGGGGGCCTTCGGGCGGTCCTGGTGTCACTCGGCGGCAGCCGGTGCCCGGTAGATGTCCGGTTCGAGGTAGATCACGCGGGCAATCGGGACGGCCTCGCGGATGCGGGCCTCCGCGGCGTCGATGGCCTTGGCCACCTCGGCGGCGGTGTCGTCGTGCTGGACCGCGATCTTGGCGGCGACCAGCAGTTCCTCGGGGCCGAGGTGCAGGGTGCGCATGTGGATCAGGCCGGTGACGGTCTCGCCGTCGACGACCGCGGCCTTGATCTTCTCGACCTGGTCCGTCCCTGCGGCCTCGCCGAGCAGCAGGGACTTGGTCTCGGCGGCCAGGACGAGGGCGATGACGATCAGCAGGATGCCGATGCACAGGGTGCCGATGCCGTCCCAGACGCCGTCGCCGGTGGCGAGGGCCAGGCCGACGCCGCCCAGGGCCAGGACCAGGCCGACCAGCGCGCCGAAGTCCTCCAGCAGGACCACGGGCAGCTCGGGGGCCTTGGCGCGCCGGATGAAGTCGGTCCACGACAGCTTGCCGCGGAGCTCGTTCGACTCCTTGATGGCGGTGCGGAAGGAGAAGCCCTCGGCGATGATCGCGAAGACGAGCACGCCGATCGGCCAGTACCAGTCCTCGATCGGGTGCGGGTGCTGGATCTTCTCGTAGCCCTCGTAGATGGCGAACATGCCGCCGACCGAGAACAGCACGATGGAGACGAGGAACGCGTAGATGTAGCGCTCCCGCCCGTACCCGAAGGGGTGTTGGGGCGTCGCCTCGCGCTGGGCCTTCTTCCCGCCGAGCAGGAGCAGCCCCTGGTTTCCGGAGTCGGCCACGGAGTGGACGCTTTCCGCGAGCATCGACGAGGAACCGCTGAAGAGGAATGCCACGAATTTGGCCACAGCGATGGCGAGGTTGGCGGCGAGTGCCGCCACGATCGCCCTGGTACCGCCCGACGCGCTCATGGGTGCAGGGTGTCCTTCCTAGCGACTGATACCGGCCGCACATTCTTGCAGCCGCCGGGAAGGACGCTACGTCAGACCATGACGGTGGCGCGGAAGACCGTACCGCTTCCGGACAGTTCGACCTTTTCTCCCGCCGGTACGAAGACCGACTCGCCCGGGGCCAGGGGCAGTTCGCCGACGTGCGGCGAACCAGCCGTGCAGAGCAGGATCTGCGGGGCTCCGTCCGGGAGCACGCGGGCGGCTCCGCCGGGGGCGAGGACGAAGCGGGAGAGCCGGAATTCTTCGATGGGGGCCTCGTAGACCTCCTCGCCGTTGCCCTCCGGGCGCAGCACGTGCGGGTCCCCCGGCTCGAAGTTCGTGATCTTCAGCAGTTCGGGTACGTCCACGTGTTTGGGGGTGAGTCCGGCGCGCAGCACGTTGTCGGAGTTGGCGAGCAGTTCGACCCCGAGGCCGTCGATGTAGGCGTGCGGGACGCCCGCACCGAGGAACACCGCCTCGCCGGGCTGGAGTCGGAAGTGGTTGAGGAGCATGGCCGCGACGACGCCCGGATCGCCCGGGAAGTGGTGGACGAGGGAGGCGTACGGGGCGTAGCGGCCGCCGAGGCGGTCCGCGGCGGCCTCGACCTCGGCGACGGTGCGGGCCATCTCGGCCCGGTCCGCGGTCAGTACGGCCGTGAGCACTTCGCGCAGGGCCGCGTCCTCGGGGTGGGCGTGGAGCAGGTCCACGTACGGCTTGAGGCTGTCCACGCCGAGGCCGTCGATGAGTTCGGCGGCCGCCAGGGGCGGGCGGAAACCGCAGAACCCCTCGAACGGGGTGAGCGCGCAGAGCATTTCGGGCTTGTGGTTGGGGTCCTTGTAGTTGCGGTGGGCGGCGTCGAGCGGCACGCCGCGGCGCTCCTCGTCCTCGAACCCGGCCCTGGCCTGGTCGAGGTCGGGGTGGACCTGGAGGGAGAGGGGCGCACCCGCTGCGAGGACCTTCAGGAGGAACGGCAGCCTCGGGCCGAACCTGGCGACGGTGGCGGCGCCCAGTTCGCCCTCGGGGTCGGCGGCGATGACGTCCGAGAGGGCCTGCTCACCGTCCCCGCGGTCGAGGCGGGAGGGCGCGCCCTGGTGGGCACCCATCCACAGCTCGGCCTGTGGCTCACCGGTGGGGTCGACACCGAGGAGTCGGGGGATCGCGGTCGTCGATCCCCAGGCATAGGGGCGGATCGTGTTGGTCAGGCGGTCCATCGTCGTCTTCCTGGATAGAGCCGGTCACCGTGATGCGTCTCAGCTGTGTCCCCCGGAGGCCAGCGCCAGGTAGGCGGTGGCGAAATCCGTGACGGCGAGGAGTTCGGCGAGCTGTTCCAGCTCGACGCCCTCCTCCGGTTCGAGCTCGCTGACGGCAGTGTCGTGGCTGAGGGCGAGCTCGCGTGCGGCGGGGGCGGCGGTGAGGCCCCCGGCCGGCCGGTCACGCAGCAGGACTACCCGGGCGCGAAGAGCCTGCGGCTCCTCGACCCGGTCACGGAAGAAGTCATCGGGATCGGCGCCGGCGGCGAACGCTCCGGCGAGCAGGACCCCGTGGGCGGGCAGGGCTTCGGGGAGCGCCGCGGACAGTGCGGGGCGTCCGGCGAGCTCGGCGAGGGTGGCGGCGAAGCGGCGGCCCGCGGGGCCGGCTCCGGCGCCCTCGCTCCAGATGAGCGGGAGGGAGTCGGCCAGCTCCGCGGCGAGGGTCTTGGCCGGGTTGGAGTACGTGGCGATGGCGGGCCCGCAGCGCTCGGCGGTGCGGTCCAGCCGGTCGGCGACGAGCTGGAGGGTGTCCGGGGCGGCGGTGATCAGCCCGACCTTGTCGAGGAGCAGCAGCAGCGGGGTGAGCAGGGCCCACAGCGCGCCGGGGCCGGCCGCGGCGGACTCGTCGAACTCCTGGTACGGGGCCTTGGCCATCGGTACGTGGAGCCCGTGCGCGCCTTCCACCGCCTCGTTCAGCGGTGAGCGCTCGGGGCCGACGGCGACGACGGTGCAGCCGCGCCGGTAGGCCTGGTCGGCGAGGACGCCCAGGCCGGGCTCGGTGCCGTCGGTGGTGGCGATGAGCAGCAGGTCGACGGGGCCGGCCCAGCCGGGCAGGGACCAGCGCAGGGCCCCGGCGGCGTGCGCGACGCCGGTGGGGTCCAGTCGGATGACGGGTGCGGAGGCTCCGGCGAGGGCGCCCAGCAGGTCGGCGACACCGGTCGCGGCGGTGCCGGGGCCCGCGATGAGGACCGCGCGGGGGCGGCCGTCGGGGCGCAGGTCGCCGAGGCCCGCCTCGGTCGCGTGCCGGGCCGCGGTGCGGACCCGGGCCCCGGCCTCGGCCGCGCCGCGGAGCAGGCCCCTGCGGTCTACGCGGGCGAGATCGTCCGGTGCGTCGAGGAGCGACTCGTCGAGCATGGCGGCCTCCTGCGGTGTTGACGCGGGTGGGGTCGGGCGCCGGCCGTCGGGCCGGCCTGCTGTCAGGCGGGGCGGCGGGCCTCGTCCACGAGGAGGACCGGGATGCCGTCACGGACGGGGTAGGCGAGACCGCAGTCCTGGCCGGTGCAGATCAGCTCGGGGGCCGTTTCGTCCGCCGACCGGTCCTGGAGGGGGGAGTGGCAGGCGGGGCAGGCGAGGATCTCCAGAAGACCGGCTTCGAGCGGCATGTGGTGCGTTCCCTTCGGGCATGCGGATGGTTGTGCGGTCGGGCGAGGTCAGCGTACCGCCGAGTCACCTCCGGTGCGGCCCGGAGCGCGCGTGGGCGGGCCGCCGGGTCCGGGGTGCCGCCCCGCCTTGGCCCCGGGCCCCTCGCCCCGGGCCCCTCGCCCCGGGCCCCTCGCCCCGGGCGCCGACGGGGTGGACCTGCCGGTGCGGCGCCGTTGCCGGGGCGCTGCCCCGGACCCCGCGCCTCAAACGCCGGCGAGGCTGGGATCGCCCCCGCCGAGGCGTTGGACGCGCGGGCGGTGTCGCCGGGGCTGAAGCGGTCAGGCGCGGATCAGGGCGAGGACCTCGTCGCGGATCTTGACGAGGGTCGCCCGGTCGCGGGCTTCCACGTTCAGGCGGAGCAGGGGCTCGGTGTTGGAGGCGCGGACGTTGAACCACCAGTCCGCTGCCGCCACGGTGAGGCCGTCCAGCTCGTCGAGGGTGACGCCCTCGCGGCCGGAGTAGGTCTCCTTGACGGCGGCCAGGCGGCCGGCCTGGTCGGCGACGGTGGAGTTGATCTCGCCGGAGCCCTCGTAGCGGTCGTAGGAGGCCACCAGGGCGGACAGCGGGCCGTCCTGGCCGCCGAGGGCCGCGAGGACGTGGAGCGCGGCGAGCATGCCGGTGTCCGCGTTCCAGAAGTCCTTGAAGTAGTAGTGCGCGGAGTGCTCGCCCCCGAAGATGGCGCCGGTCTTGGCCATCTCCTCCTTGATGAAGGAGTGGCCGACGCGGGTGCGGACGGGGGTGCCGCCGTTCTCGCGGACGACCTCGGGGACGGACCAGGAGGTGATCAGGTTGTGGATCACGGTGCCGGTGCCGCCGTTGCGCGCCAGCTCGCGGGCCGCGACCAGTGCGGTGATCGCGGACGGGGAGACGCCCTCGCCGCGCTCGTCGACGATGAAGCAGCGGTCGGCGTCGCCGTCGAAGGCGATGCCGAGGTCGGCGCCCTCGGCGAGGACGCGGGCCTGGAGGTCGACGATGTTCTTCGGGTCGAGGGGGTTGGCCTCGTGGTTGGGGAAGGTCCCGTCCAGCTCGAAGTACATCGGGACGAGGTCCAGCGGGAGGCCCTCGAAGACGGTCGGGACGGTGTGGCCGCCCATGCCGTTGCCCGCGTCGACGACGACCTTGAGCGGGCGGATCGAGGTCAGGTCGACCAGGCCGCGCAGGTGGGCGGCGTAACCGGGAAGGGAGTCCAGCTCGGTGACGGTGCCGGCGGCGGTGCCCTGCGCGGCGGCGGGGACGCCCTCGTCGGTCCACTTCTCCACCAGCTCGCGGATCTGCGAGAGGCCGGTGTCCTGGCCGACCGGGGCGGCGCCCGCGCGGCACATCTTGATGCCGTTGTACTGGGCCGGGTTGTGCGAGGCCGTGAACATGGCGCCGGGCAGGTCCAGGGCACCGGAGGCGTAGTACAGCTGGTCGGTGGAGCACAGCCCGATCAGGGTGACGTCCACGCCGCGGGCGGCCGCGCCGCGCGCGAAGGCCGCGGACAGGCCCGGGGAGGAGGGCCGCATGTCATGGCCGATCACGATCGCCGGGGCGCCCGTGACCTCGACGAACGCGGCACCGAACAGTTCCGCCAGGGGCTCGTCCCACTCGTCCGGCACGACACCGCGCACGTCGTACGCCTTGACGATGTTCGAAAAATCTGCGGCCACTGCCTGCCCTCCTGAAGGTCCTGTGCGGTCCGGCCAACCTACCTTGAACCACGGGACGCCAGTCAGATGAACGCAGCCGGATGGCCGGGGCGCGTCAGGAATCCGGCGATCTCAGGACGCGCAGATGTCCACGACGCGTCTCGCCGGAGGCCTGGCCGCCGTTCTGGCCGTGCCCGGAGCCTCCGGCCCCGGCCGCGCGCTCCGGCGGGCGGGCGGCCTCGCGGACGGCGTTCGCGAGGGCTTCGAGGTCGTCACCGCTGGGGCGCGACGGCGCGGAGCCGTCGGACAGGCGGACGACTTCCCAGCCGCGCGGCGCGGTCAGGCGTTCCGAGTGCTCGGCGCACAGGTCGTAACAGTGGGGTTCGGCGTAGGTGGCGAGCGGGCCGAGAACTGCGGTCGAATCGGCGTAGACGTACGTCAGTGTCGCGACGGCAGGGCGGCCGCACGCGGTGCGCGAACAGCGACGTACAAGGCTCACGACGTTGGACGGTACCGCACTCTTGACCGGGCCGCGACGACTCTGCCGCCGCTCCCTCCCCCGTGTCGCCCCGAGGGCTACCCTGCGGGGGTGACGGACAGCACCCTTCCTCCCTCTCCCGCGGACCCGCCCGCGGGGGTCCCGGCCGAGCCGCGCGTGCGTCGGCGGGACCGGCACGGCCGCGGAATGCGCGGGCCGGTGGCGCCGCCCCAGGTGCCGTTGTCGGCGAGCCGCGCGGAGCTGTTCGGGGACCTCGTACGGGATTCCGTGGAGCGGCTGGAGCGGCGGTGGCCGCAGCTGGCCGAGGTGGAGTTCCTGGTCGGCGAGGTCCCGGGTCCGCCGGGCGGCCCGGACGGCGGCTGGAACGACGAGGCGGTGCCGCTGGGCTCGCTGTCGGAACCGGCGGGCGGCAGGCCGGCCCGGATCGTGGTGTTCCGGCGGCCGGTGGAGATCCGTACGAAGACGCGGGACGACAAGGCGCTGCTGGTCCACGAGGTGGTGGTGGAGCAGGTGGCGGAGCTGCTGGGACTGTCGCCGGAGACCGTTGATCCGCGTTACGGGCAGGACTGACGCTGGTCGGCCCCCGGCCGTGGTCGGGGGCGGCCCCGCTGCCGGGGCTCCGCCCCCGACCCCGCGCCTCGAACCCCGGCGAGGCCGCGTGCCGTCACCTGGTCAGGACCGAGAGGTCCTGGGCGGCCCTGGGGACCGAGACCGTGGAGCGGTCGTCCGTGAAGGCCTGGACGGTGAACATCGCGATGCCCTCGTGCGGCAGTGACAGGGTGCGGGCCGCGTGGACCGGGCCGCCGGAGAGGGTCTCGACGGTCAGGGCGTAGGCGCCCTTGCCGCCGGACGGGGCCAGGGCGAGGGTCTGCGTGGTGCCGGCCTTGACGGTGACCTCCTTGGAGGCGGGCTCGCCCCCGCCGGTGCCCGGCGAGGCCGTCACCTTGACCTTGGCGTCGGCGCCCGGGGCCGTCATGGACAGCAGGGTGGTGTTCTCCTCGGGCCGGTTGTCGGCCACCGTCGCCCGCGTGCCGACCGGGCCGGTGGCCGGTACGAAGGCCAGTTCCTGCTTGGCGCCGCTGCCGCGGACCACGCGGACCGCGGCGACCACCGGGGTGCTCTTCTTGGCGTCGGCCGGGGTCAGCAGCAGCGAGCCGGGCTCCCCGCGAGTGACGTCCGCGAGGTCGGCGGTGGCGGTCATGCCCGCCTTGACGTGCAGCTGCTCGTTGCCCGCCGGGCTGATGGCGCCGCCCGGGGCCGCGAGGCGCAGCTTGAGGTCCGCGTCCTGTTCGCCGGGCACGAAGGCGACGAGCCGTACGGAGGTGGCGTCCGCGGGGATGCCGGGCAGCACGAGGGAGCCTGCCGGGTCGGTGGAGGCGGGCAGCCAGTCGGCCCCGACGCCCTCCTCGGCGACCTGCACGGTGGCGCCGACGCGGCCCGCCCGGGTGGTGACGTGGGCGGTGGCGTCCGTGAGCTGGACGCCGGGGACGAGGGTGGCGAGGGAGACGGTCCTGGTCGACTTGGGGTCGACGCGGATGCTCTCTCCGATGCCCGCCTCGGACTTGGCCAGCCCGTCCGGGCCGAACAGCTTGATGTCGACGGTGGCGGCGGCGTCGTCCGGGTTGGTGAGGTGGACGAAGTCCTCTCGCCCCTTGGCCGTGCTGACCGCGGGGAACCAGAAGTCGGTGCCGGGCGCGGTGCAGGCGGTTCCGAGGACTCCGCGGGCCCGGCCCACGGTGACCTTGGTGGTCAGCTGCGCCGTCCAGCCGGGGGCGAGGGCGCCCTCGGCGCTGCCCGTGAGGGCGGGGGCCTCCGCTCCGGTGGCGGTGGCCCCGACGGGCTTGCCGGGCTCCTTGGACTCCAGTACGGGCTTGGCGTCCTTGGTGGCGCCGAGCAGCCGGGCCGCGCCCTTGCCGTCCCCGGAGCCCTTGGCGGCGGCCGGGGTGAAGGAGGTGTACGTGGTGTCGGCGATGTCGGAGGAGCTGGGCGCCGGGCACACCAGCAGGGACCGCTCGACCGGCATCCGGGCGGCGGCCGGCGCCTTGCCGTCGGCGGGCTTCCCGCCGGGGCCGGGCGCGGTGAGCGAGGCGATGCCGGTGAGGGCGGCGAGGGCCGCGGTCACGACGGCGAGCGTCAGGGGTGCGCGCTGCTTCACTGCTGGGGGCTCCCGTCAGGACGCGGGTCGTGCTGTGCGTGGGGGTCGTGCTGCCGGAAGGCGTCGAAGGGCTCGTACGGCTGCTCGTACTGGGGGTACTGCTGCGGGTACGGGTCCTCGTAGGCCTGCTGGGGCTGCTGGGGCTGGTGCTGCTGGTCGTAGGCCGGGTAGGGCTCGTACGGCTGCTGCTGCTCGTACGCGTAGCCGTTCTGGTCGCCGTACGCCTGGTACGCGTACGCGTCGTCGCCGTACACCGGCTGGGCGGGGATGTCCGCGTACGGGTCGGCGACGGCCGCCGCCTCCGCCGGGGCCTGCGCCTGCTCGGCCTCCGCGCGCAGGCGGCGGGCGCGGCGGCCCTCGCCCGCGGCCTCGGAGGCGGGGGCCTCCTCCTCCGGGAGGTCGTCGTCGAGGCTGGCCCGGCGGCCGGGCAGCGCCATCACCAGGAGCACCAGCGCGAGCAGGCCCTGCGCCCAGTGCCAGGCGGTGCGTACGAGCGAGGTCTCGTGGACGAGGTCGAGGCGGCCGCCCGCGGCGGGGAGTTCGAAGCCCTGCGCCCAGCCGTCGACGGTCTTCGCCTTGAGGGGCTTGCCGTCGAGGGTGGCCTGCCAGCCCGCGTCGGCGCGGTCGGCGATGCGCAGCACGCGGCCTGCCTCACCCGAGGGGATCTTGGCGCCGTGGACCTCTACGGGCCCGGCCGCGACGGGGATCGGGGCCTCGCCCTGCTTGGCGGAGACGATGACGGCGCGGGGCAGCCAGGGCTCGACGCCCCACAGGGCGGTGCCGTCCTGCTGGTGGCGCCGGCTCAGGCCCGGGGTGGCGTCGAGGACGCGGCGGATCTCCTCGGGGCCGCCCGGGCGGAACATGACGAAGCGGATGGCGTAGGCGCTGAGCTGGCTGGACTGGTCGGCGCCGGAGCCGGCGACGAGGTTGGAGACGACCTTGTCGAGGCGTCGGTCGCCGCCGCTCGCACGGGTGATCTCGGCGTCGCCGAGCCGTCCGCCGGGCCCGCGCACCAGGCTGTAGGAGACGCCCTTGGCGGCGTCGAGGCCGAGGACCAGGGTGCGGGTCTGGTTGTCGTCCCCTCCGGCGTCGGCGACGAAGGCCGGGACCTGCACCGGGTCGCGGCGCTCCAGCGGGCCGTCGGCGCCGGCGACCATCCAGGTGGCCGCGGCGACGAGCGGGCCCGCGGCGGCGGCGAGCCCGATCAGCGCGGCCACGGGCTGGCGCCAGCCGAAGCTGCGGGCGGCGACGCGTTCCCTGGCGCCGTCCGCGCCGACCGCGGCGGCGGCGAGGAGGGCGAGTCCGTACACGAGGGTGGCGGGTCCGGCCCAGGAGCCGCGGTTGAGCAGGACGGCGAGGGCCAGGGCGGCCAGGGCGGCGGCCCAGGCGGTGCGGACGGCGGGGCGCCGGTCGGTACGCAGCAGGGCGGCGAGCGCGGCCAGGACGATGCCGATGAGGAGCGGGCCGGCGCCGGTGCCGGGGCCGCCGGGGCTGATGCCGAGCAGGTCGAGGCCGCTCGCGGAGCCGGGTCCGTACGGCAGTCCGGCCTCGTCGAGGAGGCGTCCGGGGTGCAGGAACAGGCCCAGCGACCAGGGGGCGAGGACGAGGAGCGGGACGGCGAGGGTGGCCAGCAGGCGCGGTGCGTACGTCTTCCACCGGGCCCGGCGCCGGGCCAGCGCGGCGGCGCCGAGGACGGCGGCGAGCGGCCAGACGACGGGGGTGAAGGCGGTGGCCAGCGTCAGCAGGAGGGTGTACGTCCACACCGCGCGCCAGGTGCCGCGCCGCTCGGGGTCGTCGGTCCCGTCGGAGGTGGTCCCGCCCAGTCCGAAGGCGGAGACGGCGGACCGGGCGATGAGCGGCAGCAGGACGGCGAGCAGGGCGGTGCCGAGGCGGCCGCCGGCGAGGGCTCCGGTGACGGCGGGCAGGAAGGCGTAGGCGACGGCGGCCCAGGCGCGCAGCAGCCGGGACTCGACGAGCGGCCGGGCGGCGAAGTAGGCGGTGAGGCCGGCCAGTGGGACGGATCCGACGAGCAGCAGCGTCAGGGCGGCCTGGGTGGATCCGAACAGCAGCGTGGCGAGGCCGCCGAGGACGGCGAGGTAGGGGGGCGCCGGGGCGGTGGTGCCGGTCCCCACGGGCTGCCAGCCGGCGGTGTAGGCCCGCCAGAGGTCGGCGCCGGCGTCGGGGGCGGGCAGCAGGGCGCCGCCCATGAGGGAGCCGCCCCCGATCAGGGCCCGGCAGGCGGCGAGGGAGACGAGCAGGAGGACGGCGAAGAGGGCGGGGGCGGGGTTGCGGGCGATCCGCTTGAGGCGCGCGAACCGCTCCTCGGCCACCGGGTAGTCGCCGTCCTCGCCGGGGGCGGTCAGGATGCTGCCGCCGCCGTGCCGGCCGGCTGGGGCGGAGTCGGGGCCGCGGGCGTCGCCGAAGTATCCGGCGAGCTGTTCGACGTTGGCCCGCAGGGAGGCGCCGGGCGGCGGGAAGAGCGGCCGCAGTTCGGCGGCGGGGACGACGGGGCGGCGGCGGCGCCTGCGGGCGCCGAGGATCCGGCCGGGGCGGAGCAGCACGGCGAGGAGGCCGGTGATCTCGTCGACGGCCTGTCCGGGGGCCTTGCCGACGAGGTAGGCGAGGGTGCGCAGGACGGTGCCGAGCAGCACGCGGAGCAGGACGTACGGCAGGGCGCGGCCGGAGCTGTTGGCGAGGATCGTGTAGACGGCGCCCGCCTTGTCCACGCGGTGCGGGCTGGCGCTCGTACGGCCCGCGCAGTCGACGGTGCGGCGCTCGCGGGCGGCCGCCTCGGCGTGGCGCATGACGGCGTCGGGGGCGACGAGGACGGTGTGGCCGGCGCTCTGGGCGCGCCAGCACAGGTCGACGTCGTCGCGCATGAGGGGCAGGCGGCGGTCGAAGCCGCCGAGGTCGTCGTAGACGTCGCGGCGCACGAGCATGCCGGCGGTGGAGACGGAGAGGACGGGGCGGACCTGGTCGTGCTGGCCCTGGTCCTGTTCGCGCCGGTCGAGTCCGGTCCAGCGGCGGCCGCTGCGGGCGATGGTGACGCCCGCTTCGAGCAGCTGCTTCTTGTCGTACCAGCCGCGCAGCTTGGGGCCGATGACGGCGGCGTCGGGGTTCTCGTCGGCGACGCGCAGCAGTTCGGCGAGGGCGTCCGGTTCGGGGGCGCTGTCGTCGTGGAGCAGCCAGAGCCACTGGACGGGCTCGCCGTGCGGGAGTTCGGGGAGGTCGTAGTGGTCGTCGCGCCAGGTGCGGCTGACGGGGTCCCAGCCGCTGGGGCGCTTGAGGTAGGGCAGGTCCTCGGGGGTGAGGGTGCCGGCGGTGCGGGCGGCTTCGTCGACAGCGGCGCCGAATCCGGTGCGGCGGGCCAGGTGCAGGACGCGGTCGTCGCCGAAGGCCTCGGTGAGGAGCCGCGCGGACTCGTCGGCGCTGCCGGTGTCGGCGGCGACGTGGTTCTGCGCGGGACGTTCCTGGCCGAGCAGGCCGGTGAGGGTCCGGGGCAGCCAGCGGGCGCCGTCGTGGGCGACGAGGACCGCGGTGACGACGTGCCGGGGGAACTCGGGGGTGGCGGGGGCCTGCTGGGAGGCCGCCGACTGGCTGTGCAGGGACATCGCGGTACGGGCCCTCCGGCCGGGGGTCCGGGGGTGGTGTGCCCTCGGAGGCTGCTGGACAGCGCCCCACCCTAACGGCTGGCAAAGCGACGGTCCGCCTCCTGCGGGGAAGGTGCGGGAGGCGGACCGTGTGCGGTGCTCTTGCCGTGCTGGGTGCCTTGTCGGCCGTGCGGTCGATATGCCGTGCGATACGTCGTGCCATGCGTGGTGCGATATGTCGGGTGATGCGTGGAAGGTGCCGGTCGGGCGGCGCTTCCGGGCCCGGGCCGGCGGTCGTACCGGGGGCGGGCGGCTGGTCGGACCGGTGGTCGGAAGGCCGGTCGGGCCAGGGGGTCGGGCGGTCGGCGGACGGCTAGACGGCGGCCTTTTTCAGACGGCGCCGCTCGCGCTCGGACAGACCGCCCCAGATGCCGAATCGCTCGTCGTTGGCGAGGGCGTACTCAAGGCATTCGGAGCGGACCTCGCAGGCCAGGCAGACCTTCTTGGCCTCGCGGGTGGAGCCGCCCTTCTCGGGAAAGAAGGATTCGGGGTCGGTCTGGGCGCACAACGCGCGCTCCTGCCATCCGAGCTCCTCGTCCGCCTCCTCGACCAGCAGTTCCTGAAACAGCTCGGTCATGTGCGCCCCTCGCTCTGTCTGTGCGTCCCCGTGGTCATGTCGTCACAGATCGCTACGTAACGACACGAGTGAAATTACAAGTGCGGTGCTCCTGGGCCGTCAAGCCGAGATCTGCTATTGGGCCCCTTATTCACTCTGCGGAACCAAGCGTATGCAGAAAGTGTTCATATCGCCAAAAATCGTGACACATGCCACGGGCGTCACGTGATGCCCGTCTTCACCCGGAATCGACGTGTCACCCAGGGGTGTGGTTGCGATCCGGCCAAAGAAGCGGCGTAGATCACAGTCCGATCACGAGATCGTGCGCCGGGTTTGGACGCGCCGGGTTTGGAGCCCGGCACAGCGCCCACATCCCCTGCCCTCGGCTGCACAAACCTTTCTCCGTGCACGGTAACCGGATGAGGTGAAACTTTTGCCCCATTCCAGACATTGGGTTGACAGTCCGACCTCTGACCCGTTCTCCTTGTTCGCATGTCAGCGCCCGCAGCCACCACCCGGACCCCCATTCGTGGGTTCCTGTGCGCTGCCCAGGTTCGCTGTTGCTGTTGCAGCTGTTGATGCCCCAGGAGCGTCCGCTCCTCCTGAGCTCCGGCCACCCCCACAGCGACCGCCAGCACCACTGACATCCGTCGAGGACTCCCCCCACGATGAACAGCACCGCCACCACCACCCCCACGGCCACCGTCGAGAGCGACCTCCAGATCGCCGGCGACATCCTCGCCGTCCAGCACCTCCTCCAGCCCGCCCGTGAACACCCGGCCACCGTCGCCGAGTTCGTCGGCCTCGCCCGTTCCATCGCCGAGGACCGCGACTCCTGGGCGCACCTCGTCCAGTACGACGCGACCACGCGCTGGTACCACCGGCTGCGCACCGGCCCCGGCTACGAGGTCTGGCTGCTGAGCTGGGTCCCCGGACAGGGCAGCGGCCTGCACGACCACGGCGCCTCCTCCGGTGTGCTGACCGTCCTGGAGGGCGAGCTCACCGAGCACACCGCCCGCGGCCCGCTCACCCACGGCCCCGGCGCGCAGCGCGTCCTCGCCCCCGGCCAGGCCCACGAGGTCGTCAACGACACCCTCGACGGCGCGGTCAGCCTGCACGTCTACTTCCCCGGCCTCACCGAGATGCCGATGCACCACTGCTCCCCCGCGGAAACCGCGCCCGTACACGCCTGACCTCGATCGGCCTGACAAACTGCCGTGCATGCGCATTGTTGTTCTGGCCGGCGGTATAGGCGGCGCCCGGTTCCTCCGCGGACTGAAGTCGGCAGTCCCCGACGCGGACATCACCGTCATCGGCAACACCGGTGACGACATCCACCTGTTCGGGCTCAAGGTGTGCCCCGACCTGGACACCGTCATGTACACCCTCGGCGGTGGCATCAACGAGGACCAGGGCTGGGGCCGCACCGACGAGTCCTTCACCGTCAAGGAGGAGCTCGCGGCGTACGGGGTCGGCCCCACCTGGTTCGGCCTCGGCGACCGCGACTTCGCCACGCACATCGTCCGCACGCAGATGATCGGCGCCGGCTACCCCCTGAGCGCCGTCACCGAAGCCCTCTGCGACCGCTGGCAGCCCGGGGTACGGCTGCTGCCCATGACCGACGACCGGGTCGAGACCCACGTCGCGATCACCGACGCCGAAACGGGCGAGCGCCGCGTCGTCCACTTCCAGGAGTACTGGGTCCGGCTGCGCGCCGCGGTGGACGCGGAGGCCGTCGTCCCCGTCGGGGCCGACCGGGCCAAGCCCGCGCCCGGCGTACTGGAGGCCATCGCCGCCGCCGATGTGATCCTCTTCCCGCCGTCCAACCCGGTGGTCTCGGTCGGCACGATCCTCGCCGTCCCCGGCATCCGGGAGGCCGTGGCCTCCGCCGCCGCGCCCGTCATCGGCCTCTCCCCCATCGTCGGGGGCGCGCCCGTGCGCGGGATGGCCGACAAGGTGCTCGCCGCGGTCGGAGTCGAGTCCACGGCCGCGGCCGTCGCCCTGCACTACGGCACCGGGCTGCTCGACGGCTGGCTCGTGGACTCCGCCGACGCGGACGCGGTCGCCGAGGTGGAGGCCGCCGGGATCGCCTGCCGCGCGGTGCCACTGATGATGACCGACCTCGCGGCGACCGCGGAGATGGCCCGGGCCGCCCTGGAGCTGGCCGGGACCCCCCGGTGACGGGCCCCTCGTACGAGGTCCGCGCCGTCGGCGGGATCCCGGAGGTCAGGCCCGGCGACGACCTGGCCAAGCTGATCGCGGCGGCCGCCCCCGACCTGCGGGACGGGGACGTCCTGCTCGTCACCTCGAAGATCGTCTCCAAGGCCGAGGGCCGCATCGTGGAGGCGGACTCGCGCGAGGCGGCGATAGACGCGGAGACCGTACGGGTCGTGGCGCGCCGCGGCGCCCTGCGGATCGTCGAGAACCGGCAGGGCCTGGTGATGGCCGCGGCCGGGGTCGACGCCTCCAACACGGCCCCCGGAACGGTGCTGCTGCTCCCCGAGGACCCCGACGCCTCGGCCGCCGCGATCCGGGCGGGCATCCGCGACGCCCTCTCCGTGGACGTGGGCGTCGTCCTGACCGACACCTTCGGGCGGCCGTGGCGGGCCGGGCTCACGGACGTGGCGATCGGCTCGGCCGGCGTACGGGTCCTGGACGACCTGCGCGGCGGCACGGACGCCCACGGCAATCCGCTGAGCGCGACGGTCGTCGCCACGGCGGACGAGCTGGCCGCCGCGGGCGACCTGGTGAAGGGCAAGGCGGCCGGCCTTCCGGTGGCCGTCGTGCGCGGGCTGGGCCACCTCCTCGGCGAGGGCGCCTCGGCCCGGGACCTGGTGCGCGCCCCCGCCGACGACATGTTCCGCCTGGGCACCTCGGAGGCGGTACGGGAAGCGGTGACCCAGCGCCGGACCGTACGGGCCTTCACCGGCGAGCCGGTCGACCCGGGCGCCGTGCGCCGCGCCGTGGCCGCGGCGGTGACGGCCCCCGCGCCGCACCACACCACGCCGTGGCGCTTCGTCCTGCTGGAGTCGGAGCGGTCCCGGACCGAGCTCCTCGACGCCATGCGGGACGCGTGGATCGCGGACCTGCGCCGGGACGGCAAGCCGGAGGACTCCATCGCCAAGCGGATCCGGCGCGGGGACGTCCTGCGCCGGGCCCCCTACCTGGTGGTGCCGTGCCTGGTGACGGACGGCGCGCACGAGTACGGGCACGCGCGGCGGGACGCGGCCGAGCGGGAGATGTTCGTCGTCGCGATGGGCGCGGGCGTGCAGAACCTGCTGGTCGCGCTGGCCGGGGAGCGGCTGGGATCGGCGTGGGTGTCCTCGACGATGTTCTGCCGGGACGTGGTGCGCGAGGTACTGCGGCTGCCGCGGGACTGGGACCCCATGGGAGCGGTGGCCGTCGGCCACCCCGCCGCGGCTCCGGCGGAGCGGGCCGGGCGGGACCCGGAGGACTTCATCCAGGTCCGTTAGAGGCGGCCGATGTCCCAGCGGGGCATCCCGGGAACGCGGCGGGGCGGGGTGCGGCCGGCCAGGAGGATCAGGCGGGCCGCCCGGTGGCGCTGGCCCGCGTAGGGGGCGAGGAGCTCCAGCATGACGGCGTCGTCGGCGTCGCGGTCGCCCGCGAGGGCGTAGCCGATGATGCCGGGGAGGTGCAGGTCGCCGGTGGTGACGGCGTCCGGGTGTCCGTTGCTGCGCTGGAGCGTCTCGGCGGAGGTCCACGGGCCGATGCCGGGGACGGCCTCCAGCCGGGCCGCGGCCCGTGGGAGCTCCATGGCGGCGGCCTCCTCCAGGCGGGGCGCGACGCGGACGGCGCGCAGGATCGTGGAGGAGCGCTTCGCGTCGACCCCGGCCTTGTGCCAGTCCCAGGACGGGATCCGGGCCCAGGTGGGGGCGGTCGGCATGACGTACAGGCCCAGCGCCCGCACCTCCTGCGGGCCGGGGGCGGGCTCGCCGTACTGCCGTACGAGGCGGCGCCAGGCGCGGTAGGCCTCGTCGGCAGTGACCTTCTGCTCCAGGATCACCGGGATCAGCGACTCCAGGACCATCCCGGTGCGGGTCAGGCGCAGGCCGGGGCGGCGGCGGTGGCTGGCGTGCACGAGGCGGTGGCGGGGGACGAAGGCGGCCGGGTCGTCGGCGGCGCCGAGGAGCGCGGGCAGCTGCTGGAGCATCCAGTCGGCGCCGGGGCCCCACGCCTCGGCGTGGATCCCGCCCTCCGCGGCGGCGACCCTGAGGGTGGCGGAGCCCTGCGGGGTCTGGGAGGCCTTCCAGACGGAGCCGTCGGGAGTGGTGCGGAAGGTGGGGTCGGCGGGGCCGCGTCTGAGGGGGCCGAGGGTGAGGCCGAGGTCCACGGGGCCCTCGGGGGTCCACACCCGGGCCTTGGCCGCGGACCCTACGGGCCGCCCCCGGCCTGCGGGCACGTGGGTGCGGCCGCCGCGGGCTGCGGTGGGGGTGAGGGGGTCGAAGCGGCCGGCCATGCCTCTGAGCGTATCCCCACCTTTCCCGACCGCCGGCGGGGCCGGGTGTGCGGCGGGGTGGCCCCGTGCCGTCGGACCCCGGGTGCCCGTCGGTTCGGCCTGCAGCACCCCCGCGCCGCCGGGGCCGGGTCTGCGGCGGGGTGCCCCCGCAGGGCGTCGAACGCAACCACCCTCCACGTGCCGGTGCCTCTGCAGGTTCGACGCCCGAGGAGGTGCCCCGGCGCGCGGCCGGCCCCGGCGGCCCTTGTGTGCGGCCGCTGCGCGGGGCTGGTCCCCTACCCGCCCTTCCACCGTTCCCTGGGGCTCCGCCCCAGACCCCGCGCCTCAAACGTCGGCGAGGCTGGAATTGCCGCTGCACGGCAAACCAGCCCCGCCGGGCCGTACCCAGCCTCGCCGGCGTTTGAGGCGCGGGGTGCGGGGCGGAGCCCCGGGGGGGCGGGGAAGCCGCCGGGGGCTAAGGGCGGCCCTGGAGTTTGGCCGACGTGGTGCGGGTCGGGGGGAGCTGTTCGTACAGCCGCTTGCCCGGGCATTCCGTCGCGAAGCCGTCGCGGTGGCCGGAGATCACGTTCAGCCTCACCGACTGGCCCTTGGGGAAGCGGTTGCCGCCGCCCGACTTCAGGGTGGTCTTCGCCCGCGGGTCCGCGCCGAAGAGGCCGAGCTTCCAGGCCGTGAGGCGGGCCACCGCGTCGAGGGCGGCCTTCGGCGGGTTCGCCGAGGTGAACGTGCCGATGACGGCGATGCCCATGCTGTCGGTGTTGAAGCCCATGGTGTGCGCGCCCATCACCGGCTTGGAGACCCCGCCCGCGCGGCCCTCGTACACCGTGCCGCACTTGTCGACGGCGAAGTTGTAGCCGATGTCGCGCCAGCCGCTGCTGACCACGTGGTAGCGGTACAGGCTGCGCAGTACCGCCGGGGCGTCCTTGCAGGCGTAGTTGTTGCCGGAGGCGCTGTGGTGGACGAAGGCCGCCTTGACGGTGTTCGTGTAGACGAAGCCGGGCTCGCGCAGGCTCTCGTCCGCGCCCCACCCCTTGCGGGTGACGATGCGCGGGCGCGGGCCGATGTAGGCGGCGGCGGCCTCGGACAGGTCGCCGTCGCTCGCGAAGACCGCGTCGGCCGTGGAGTCTGCCTTGTCCAGGGCGGTGATCTCGTTCGCGCCGAGCGGGGCGTGCGGGACGTTCGCGGCGGAGGACTCGGCCATTTCCATGGTCATGCCCGGCACCACCACCTCGCCCTTGTCGTCGCCGACGGGGTGGCCGTTCTTGCCGTCCGCCGCGGTACCCGGTGCGGACCGGCCCGGGTCGACGAGTTCGATGCGCAGGCCGGACGGCAGCCGGGCGCCGGCGGCGCGGGTGCCGGTCCCGGCGCCGGGCTCCGCCTGGACGCGGACCTCCACGCCGTCGGACTCGCCGACCCACAGGGGGGCGGTGGCGCCGCGGACGCGGCCGGAGCCGCGTTCGACGGCGTCGGGGTCGGCGGCGTGTTCGCCGTTGTGGGTCTCGACGTCCTGCCAGTCGGACCAGGTCTCGGTGGCCGTGGACCGGGTGCGGACCTGGACCCGGCCGTGGAGCTGGGTGGTGACGTCGTCCCAGACGACGCCGACCAGCGAGAACGTCTTGACGTCGCGTGCGGCCAGGCCGCGGGTCTCGGGGAGGCGGGGCGAGGCGCTCATGCCGGGGACACCGGGGCTGCGGTCCGAGGCGTCCGGTCCGAGGGGGGCGAGCGGCAGGGACTGGGTGGACCCGGCGGGGGTCACGGGTGCGGCGGCCGCGTCCGGGGACACGGCCGCGAAGGCCGGGGCGGGGAGCACGAGGGGCAGGGCCAGGGCTGCTGCCGTCGCGACGCCGATCGAGGAAGCAAGAAATCCACGCATGGAAAGGATGGTGGGCACGCTCACCGCGCGGCGCCATCCGAGAACTGACGCCCCGTCCGATCGGGCCCGCCCTCGCCCTCCCTCGTACGGTGGACCGAGTGACCGCCGTACGGGGGACCGGCCCGCGTACGCTTCGGTGCGTGAACTCCACTGACCGCACCCCTGCCGACCTGCTGCGATCCGCGCTCGCCGCCGATCCGGGCCGCCCGCTCGTCACGTTCTACGACGACGCCACGGGCGAGCGCGTCGAATTGTCCGTGGCCACCTTCGCCAATTGGGTGGCCAAGACCTCCAATCTGCTCCAGGGCGACCTGGCCGCCGAGCCGGGCGACCGCCTCGCGCTGCTGCTCCCGGCGCACTGGCAGAGCGCCGTGTGGCTGCTGGCCTGCGCGTCGGTCGGGGTCGTCGCCGAGGTGGGCGGGGATCCGGCCGGCGCGGATCTCGTCGTGAGCGGGCCGGACTCGCTGGAGGAGGCGCGGGCCTGTTCCGGCGAGCGCGTGGCACTGGCGCTGCGTCCGCTGGGCGGGAGGTTCCCGCAGCCGCCGGCCGGGTTCGCCGACTACGCGGTGGAGGTGCCGGGGCAGGGGGACCGGTTCGCGCCGTTCGCCCCCGTCGACGCGGACGGGCCGGGGCTGGTCGTCGGCGGTGAGGAGCTCTCCTACGCGGAGCTGACCGCGCGGGCCCGTGAGGACGCGGCGAAGCTCGGCCTCGGTGCGGGTTCGAGGGTGCTGACCGGCCTCGGCTACGACACCTGGGAGGGGCTGTCGGCCGGGCTGTACGCGGCGCTGGCCTCGGGCGGGTCCGTGGTGCTGTGCCGGAACCTGGACCGGCTGTCGCCGGAGGCGCTGGCCCAGCGGGTCGAGAGCGAGCGCGTGACCCACACGGTGTGAGCCGTCACCCGCGCGGCGGGACGGCGGCGCCGGGCGATCTGTCACCCACATGGCCCTAGACACGCCCCTGCCCCCAGGCTGCTCCGGCGGCCCGGGGGCAGGATCGGCAGTGGCCGTGCTCACCCGTACGGCTGGTTGTCGCGACGGCGAGGGGACGGACGCCAGTGACGGACAGCGCAGGCATACCGGGCGGCGGGACGGGAGCGTCCGGAGAAGACCGCCCGGGGACCCCGCAGGACCGGGGCGCCGACCGGGACCGGGGCACGGGCCAGGAGCCCGCGCCCGGCCACGGCCCGGGCCGCGGCCGTGGCCGCAGGCGCCGGATGCTGCGCCGGGCCGGTCTCGGGGTGGTGCTGCTGGTGCTGGCGGGAACGGCCACCGGCTGGTGGATCTACAACAAGCTCGACGGGAACATCACCGCGGACACGTCGGCGGCGGCCGAGCTGGAGCGCTACGAGCGCGAGCGCCCGGTGCACCTCGCGACCGGCTCCCAGAACATCCTGCTGATCGGCTCCGACTCGCGCTCGGGCAAGGCCAACGCCCGCTACGGACAGGACCAGGGCACCGAGCGGTCGGACACCACGATCCTGCTGCACCTGCCGGCGGACCGGAAGAGCGCCACCGCGGTGTCGATCCCCCGGGACCTGATGACGGACATCCCCGCCTGCCTGCAGGCCGACGGCACCCGCACCACCGAGCGGTTCGCCCAGTTCAACTGGGCCTTCCAGTGGGGCGGCGCCGCCTGCACGATCCGTACGGTGGAGAAGCTGAGCGGGATCCGCGTCGACCACCACATGGTGAT
This sequence comes from Streptomyces sp. NPDC053432, assembly GCF_055585365.1. Taxonomy (NCBI): domain Bacteria; kingdom Bacillati; phylum Actinomycetota; class Actinomycetes; order Kitasatosporales; family Streptomycetaceae; genus Streptomyces; species Streptomyces sp. NPDC053432. Next base: position 307,316 of record NZ_JBVJKF010000007.1, on the reverse strand, counting down.
CGACTTCGGCGGGTTCAAGCAGATGGTCGACGCCATCGGCGGGGTGGAGGTCTGCCTCAAGCGCCCGATGGACGACGCCGAGGCCCACCTGAAGCTGCCCGCCGGGCGGCAGACCCTGCGGGGCGAGGCCGCCCTCGGCTATGTCCGTGCCCGCTACAGCCTGGGCAACGGCAGCGACACCGAACGGATGGAGCGCCAGCAGCAGTTCCTCGGCTCGCTGGTCAAGAAGGTGCAGAGCAACGGGGTCCTGCTCAATCCGGGCCGGCTGTACCCGCTGCTGGACGCGGCGACCTCCTCGGTGACCACGGACCCGGGGCTCGCCTCGCTGCGCGGACTGTACGAACTCGTACGGGGTGTACGGGACATACCGACCGATCAGGTCAAGTTCCTGACCGTTCCCCGCCGTCCGTACGCCGCCGACCCGAACCGGGACGAACTGGTCCAGGCGGACGCCGCACAGCTGTTCCGGCAACTGCGCGCGGACCAGCCCGTGACGATCACCCCACCCAAGCCCGAGGCCTCCGGCAGCGGCTCCACCGCAGGCCGGGGCCGCGAGGGAACCGAAGTGACGCCCACGCCCGTCCCCACCTTCACGGGAACGACGGCGGGCACTGCCGACTGCCGGTAAAGCAATGCAAAAGCCGGTGACCGAACCGAGCGGGATGGGGCGTTCGCCCCGTTATAAGGGCAGTGGAATTCATCACCAGCATGGTTTGCAGTCGAACCTGACGGATAAGGTGAGCGATCCGGTGCCCCGGCCGGACCAGAGGTCGGGCACCTGCAGCCGGACGTTGACCGGGCGCCTTGGGGGAGGCGCCTCGCGAGGCACCGACGGAGGATTCGAGCAACCGTGGATGCGCAAAGCCGTGGGCGGGCCGACGAGATCGACCCCGCAGACCAGTGGGTACTGAACCCCCGCACCGGCCACTACGAACTGCGACCGGACGATTCCACAGCGCAGCCCCGGCCGAGAGTCGCAGCACCCCGCAGATCCCGCACGGCCCCCTCCCGCCCCGAGCCGGCCACCACGCCCTCGGTACCGCAGCCGCGGCGCGGTGACACTCCCCCCGGCCGGCGCGGAGGACGCTCCCGCAACGGCGGAGGCGGCGGACGCCGCAAGAAGGCCCTGCTCATCACCAGCGGGACGCTGGCGCTGCTGCTGATCGGCGGCGCGGCGGCGGGCTACCTCTATTACGACCACCTCAACGGCAACCTCAACGTCACCGACATCGCGGGCGCCGGCACGGGCGGCTTCAAGAAGGACCAGGCGATCAACATCCTGGTCATCGGCACCGACAAACGCAGCGGCGCCGGCAACGAGGGCTACGGGGACAAGGACAGCGTCGGCCACGCCGACACCACGATCCTGTTCCACATCGCCAAGGACCGCAGCAACGCCACCGCGCTGTCCATCCCGCGCGACCTGATCACCGACATCCCGAACTGCCCGACGAAACAGCCCGACGGGACGACGAAGGAGATCCGCGGCACGAAGGGCACGCGCTTCAACACCAGCCTGGGTCAGGAGGGCCGCGACGCGGGCTGCACGATGCGCACGGTGAAGGACCTCACCGGCATAGAGGTCGACAACTTCATGATGGTCGACTTCAACGCCGTGAAGACGCTGAGCACGGCGGTCGGCGGGGTGCCCGTGTGCCTGGAGAAGGCCGTCGACGACAAGGACTCCAAGCTGAAGCTCGACAAGGGCGAGCACCGGCTACAGGGCGAGGACGCGCTGGCCTTCGTACGGACCCGGCACGCCTTCGGCAACGAGAGCGACCTGGACCGCATCAAGACCCAGCAGCAGTTCCTCGGCTCGATGATGCGCGAGATGAAGTCGAAGGAAACGCTGACCAGTCCGAAGAAGTTCTTCTCCCTCGCGGAGGCGGCCACCAAGTCGCTGACCGTGGACCAGGGTCTGGGATCCATCAAGAAACTCACCGACCTCGCGGGCGAGTTGAAGGACATCGACCTCAAGAACATCACCTTCACGACCCTGCCCGTCCTGGACAACCCCGCCGAGAAGGTCAAAGCGACCGTCGTGGTCAACCCGGCGCTGGCCGACCCGCTGCTGCAGATGATCCGGGGGGACGTCTCGCTCACGGAGGTCGAGAAGAAGGAGCAGGCCTCCAAGCAGGCCGCCGACGCCGAGGCGAAGGCCAAGCAGGACGCGCTCCTGCAAGGGAACCGGTCGACCGCCGGTGACATCAGAGTGGATGTGTACAACGGAGGCGGACCCAAGGGCGCGGCATCGACGACGCTCACCTGGCTGCAGAACACCAAGGGCGTGCTCAAGGCGAGCAACGGGGGCAACGCGCCCGCGAAGGTCGGCGCCACGCAGCTGGAGTACGCCCCCAACCAGGCCGACCAGGCCCGGGCGTTGGCGGACATGCTGGGGCTGCCCGCCTCGGCGCTGAAGATGGGCACCGCCGACGCGCCGGCCAGGACGCCGATGAAGCTGACCCTGGGGCCGGACTTCGACCAGCCGGGCGCCCCGCTGGGGGCGGCCGCCCCGCAGCAGCTGTCGGAGGACGTGCAGCAGGCACAGGCCGACAAGGCAATCTGCGCCAAGTAACGGGCTGTGGCCGGTCGTACCGGCACCATGCCGAGTAATCAGGACCTTCTAGGGGGAACACGTGAGGCAGAGCAGCGTGCGGGGGGAGGGGGCGACCGCCCAGTCCGCCGGTGACATATCCGACGGCGAGGCGGGCGCGCCAGGCGCCGTGCCCCCACCACGGGGCGGCTCGCGCAGGAGCCGCCCGGTGGGCGGCCGTGGCTCCAGACGGGGCCGCCGACGCGTGCTGCGCTGGGTCTCCTCCGCGCTGGCCTTCCTCATACTCGGGACGGCGGCGGCCGGATACCTGTACTACCGCCACCTCAACGGCAGCATCAGGACGGATGCGCTGAACCTCGGCGAGAACAAGCTGGGCGGCTCCAAGCCGAACGCCTTCGGGCAGACCCCGCTGAACATCCTCCTCATAGGCTCGGACGCCCGTAACGACGAGGCGAACCAGGCCCTCGGCGGCGCCACGGACACCTTCGACGGCCCGCCCCTCGCGGACGTGCAGATGCTGCTGCACCTGTCCGCGGACCGCAGCAACATGTCGGTGGTCTCGATGCCGCGCGACACCCTGCTGATGATGCCCAAGTGCACCGAACCGAACGGCAAGGTCCACCCGGCCAGCACCCGGCTCGTCCAGACGAACGAGTCCCTCAGCCGGGGCGGCCCGGGCTGCACCGTCGCCGCATGGACCGAGCTGACGAAGATACCCATCGATCACTTCATGATGATCGACTTCAAGGGCGTGGTCTCGATGGCCGACGCCATCGGCGGCGTCCCGGTCTGCGTCGAGCAGAACGTCCACTCGCGGACCCGTGACGGCAAGGGCTCCGGCCTGAAGCTGCCGAAGGGCACGACGCGGATCCAGGGCGAGCAGGCCCTGCAGTGGCTGCGCACCCGCTACGGGTTCGAGGACGGCACCGACATCGGCCGCACCCACGCCCAGCACCAGTACATGAGCTCGCTGTCCCGCGAGTTCCGCAAGAACGCCAAGCTGAGCAACCCGGTGATGCTCAACAGCCTGGCGCAGGCCGCGATCAAGGCCATGGTCGTGGACCCCAGCCTGAACAAGATCGACAGGCTGTACGACCTGAGCATGGAGCTCAAGAAGGTTCCGCCGAACCGGATCACCATGACCACCATGCCGTGGGTGTACAGCGCCCGCGAGGAGGGTCGCGTCGAGCCCGAACCGGGCGCGGCCGAGGCCGTGTTCAAGATGGTCCGCGAGGACGTCCCGCTCGACTTCAAGGGCTCCGACGCCCCGGCGGCCGGTGCCTCCCCCTCGCCGGGCGCCTCCACGGCCCCGGCCGCCCCCGCCGCCCCTACCACGGCCCCCGCCTCGGCCCCCGCGAAGATCTCGGTCTCCGTGCGCAACGCCACCAGCGGCAAGGACGGCGCCCAGGCCAAGGTGAAGAACCGGGCGGGCGACGTCGCCTCGCTGCTGATCCGCAAGGGCTTCACCAAGACCGCCTCCGACGCCACCGCCACGACCGGTGGCGAGGACACCACCGTCGTCCGCTTCGCCGACGACGCCCAGGCGGCCGACGCCGCGGTCGTCGCCACGGCGCTGGGCCTGCCGGCCTCCTCGGTGCAGAAGTCCGACGAGGTCTCCGGGATCACCCTGTTCGTCGGCAAGGACTGGCGGACCGGTGACGCCCCGGCCCCGCCGCCGCCCGCCCCGACCGCGCTCCCGACCTCGGCCCACGCCCTCAACGGCGACAACGAGGGCGCGTGCATGCCGGTCCAGCCGGGCTTCACCTGGTAGTCCGTACACACGAAGAGGGGCCCGGCGCTGTCGCGCCGGGCCCCTCTCGTGCGGTGCGGCCGCGTCTCAGACCTGCGAGGAGTCCCGCCGGACCGCCGGGCGGCGGCTCGCGATGACCTTGTTCGCCAGCGAGCGCGGGCTCGTCAGGAAGCCGAAGCCCCAGCACAGGTGCATCGTCGCCAGGGCGACGGGGATCTGCGCCCGGGCCTTCAGCGAGAGGCCCTTGCCCGCCGGGATCGAGCCCGCGACGATCGCCGCGAGGTAGCCGGCCGGGACCACGAAGCCCAGCGGGTTGACCGCCGCGCCCACGACCACGCCCGCGGCCAGCGCGCAGACCAGGGTCGGTGGGGCCATGTAGCGCGGGTTGATGGAGCCCGCGTGGTACCGGGCCACCACGTGGCGCCAGCGCCCGTAGTCCTTGTACTGCTTGGCCAGCGCCTTGACGGAGCGCCGCGGGCGGTACTGGACCTTCAGCTCCGGGGAGAACCAGATCAGGCCGCCGGCCTCGCGGATGCGGAAGTTCAGCTCCCAGTCCTGGGCGCGGATGAACTCCTCGTTGTATCCGCCCTGCTGCTCCAGCGCCTCGCGGCGGAAGACACCCAGGTAGACGGTCTCGGCGGGGGCCGCCTGACCCCCCGTGTGGAACGGCGCGTTGCCCACGCCGATCTTCGAGGTCATCGCGGCCGCGACGGCGTCCTCCCAGGCGTTCTGGCCCTCGGCGTGCATGATGCCGCCGACGTTCTGCGCACCGGTCTCCTCCAGGAGGCGGACCGCGGTGGCGATGTAGTTCGGCGAGAGCATGCCGTGGCCGTCGACGCGTACCACGATCGGGTGACGCGAGGCCTTGATGGCGGCGTTGAGCGCCGCCGGGGTCCGTCCGGTGGGGTTGGGGACGGTGTGGACGCGGGGATCCTCGGCGACGAGTTCCGCGGCGATCTCGTCGGTGCGGTCCGTGGACGGCCCGAGGGCGATCACCACCTCCATCTCGCCCGCGTACTCCTGTTCCAGGATGTGGCGGACGGAATCGCGGAGGTAGTGCTCCTCGTTGAGCACCGGCATGATCACCGAGACTGCGGGCTGCTGGGCGGGCATGTGGTCCTTCAAGGTCGGGTATCGGTGTCACGTTACCGCGTACGGGGGAACCGGGTGCGCGCCGAGTGAGCGGTACGGACAGACGCTGATCGTATGGGCCTACTGTTCTGCCGAATCAGCCGAAGCTTCGATGCGCTTGCCGACCGTTCTCCCGCTGCCTCGCGGAGGTGTCCACCGTGCCCCACCCGCACCGTCCCCCCCGACCCGCCGGGCCGCGCCCGGCGCAGCGCGCTCGGCGCCGGGGCGGCGACCGGCCCCGGTGGGGGGTGCGGATCGCGGCCGGGCTGGCGGTGGTCGTCCTGGGCTCCGGGGCCGTCGGGCACGCCGTGATGACCGGCCTGGACACCGGGATCGAGCGCGTGGACCCGTTCAAGGACATGAAGAACCGCCCGCAGGCCGGTCACGGCCTGAACTTCCTGCTGGTGGGCACCGACGGCCGGGACAAGATCACCCCCGAGGAGAAGCGCGAGTACCACCTCGGCGGAGCGCCCTGCCACTGCACCGACACGATCATGCTCGTGCACCTCTCGGCGAACCGGCAGCGGGCCAGCGTGATCAGCCTGCCCCGCGACAGCTACGCGGAGGTGCCCGCGCACCGGGACCTCAACAGCGGCAAGGACCACAAGGCCCACCCCGTGAAGCTGAACGCCGCCTACGCGGAGGGCGGGCCCCAGCTGACCGTGCGGACCGTCGAGGCCATGACCCGGGTGAAGATCGACCACTACCTGGAGGTCGACTTCACCAGCTTCATGAAGACGGTCGACGCGATGGGCGGGGTGGAGATCTGCACCGCCAAGACCATGCGCGACCCGAACACCGGTCTGGAGCTGCTCCCCGGCACCCACCGGCTCACCGGCGGCCAGGCCCTGCAGTACGTGCGCTCGCGCCATGTGGACGGGGCCTCCGACCTCGGCCGGATGCAGCGCCAGCAGCGGTTCATCGCCGCCCTGATCAAGCAGGCGACCGGCGGCGGGGTGCTGCTGAACCCGGTGAAGTTCAAGGAGGTCAGCTCGACCCTGCTCGGATCCGTCCGGGCGGACAAGGGCTTCGGCTCGGAGCAGATGCTCGCGCTCGGGCAGGCGATGCGGGACTTCACCCCCTCCTCCTCCGAGTTCGCCTCGGTGCCGATCGGCGACGCCTCCTTCCCCGTCAAGGGCATCGGCTCCACCGTGAAGTGGGACGAGCCGAAGGCGGCCAAGCTCTTCGAGGCGCTGCGCGAGGACCGGGCCCTGGCCCCGGTCGGGCCCGGGAAGCCCGCCGCCGCGGCCGCCGCGCGGCCGGCGACGGTGCCCGTGGACGTGCCGCCGCAGCAGGTGCGGGTCCAGGTGGAGAACGGGACCCGGATCGACGGGCTGGGCGGGCGGGTCGACGCCGCGCTGCGCGCCACCGGCTTCGACACCACCGGGTCCCCGGTGGGCGGCGCCAGCCGTGAGGTCCGCCGCACGGTGGTCGCCTACGACCCCCGCTGGGACCGCTCCGCCCGGTCGGTGTCGACGGCGCTGCCGGGCAGTGAGCTGCGGGCGGTGCCGGGCCAGGGGCGGACGGTGCTGGTCATCGCGGGCGCGGACTTCCGCAAGGTGGTGCCGGTGCGGGCGGAGGACCCGTACCAGGGCGGCGAGTCCGGGGTGGTCACCGGGGACCAGGTGGTCTGCGGGAAGCGGTAGCGCCGGGCCGCCGGCCGCCTCAGTCGTCGAAGCCCTGGGCGGCGCGCTCCTCGCGCAGGGCCCTGATCGCCTGGCGGCGGGCCAGCCGGTGCGTGCGGCGGATCTGGGCCTCCTGGTAGCGCCGCTCGTCCTGTTCCGTCTCCGGCAGGACCGGCGGGACCGGGCGGGGCTTGCCGTCGGCGTCCACGGCCGCGAAGACGAGGTAGGCGGTGCCCACCTGGGTGGCGGGGGTGGACTCGTTCCACCGCTCCGCGAGGACCCGTACGCCGATCTCCATGGAGGAGCGGCCGGTCCAGTTGCACTGGGCCTTCACGTGGACGAGGTCGCCGACGCGCACGGGTGCGAGGAAGACCATCTCGTCCATGGAGGCGGTGACCGCCGGCCCGCCGGAGTGGCGGCCGGCCACGGCGCCCGCCGCGTCGTCCACCAGCTTCATGATCACTCCACCGTGCACCGTTCCGAGGAGGTTGGTGTCGTTGGCGGTCATGATGTGGCTGAGGGTCGTACGGGAGGCCGCGGTCGGCTTCCCGGGCAGCTCGCCCGGTATCTGAGTCATACGGACACCTTAGATCCGTACCGGAGGCATCAGCTCTGCAACAGCACCGGTACGGAAAGTCCCCCGGACTGTCGGACGACACGCCCGAGCAGGCATTCTTGGGCGCATGAATGACTGGCCAGAAGGTCGCGACGGCGGGTACGGACAGGGCAGCGGGCAGCAGCAGCCCGAGGGCGCCCAGCGGATGCGGCACATCCAGCGGCAGCCGCAGCAGCCCCAGCAGCCGCCCCAGCCCCAGCGGCCCCCGCAGGGCCCCCCGGCGCCCCGGCGCCCCGCGCAGCCCGTACGCCCGTCCGTGCCCCCGCAGGGGGCGCGGAGCCACGACTCGTACGAGGACGGCTACGACAGCGGGTACAACACCGGCCAGGTCTACGGCACCCCCGCGGGCGGCGGCCAGGGCGGCCCCGGGCGCCCGGGGGGTCCCGGCGGCCCCGGCGGCCCGGGCGGCCCGGGACAGCGGCCGGCCGGTCCCGCGCCGGACTGGCGCAAGCGGATCAAGGTCGGCTCGATCGTGCTGGTCTCCGCGCTGCTGGTGACCGGCGTCTCCACGTACTTCTGGGCCGACTCCAAGGTGCGCCGCGAGGTGGACCTCTCCAAGGTCATCGAGCGCCCGAAGGAGGGCGACTGCACGACGTACCTGATCGTGGGCTCCGACAGCCGCGAGGGCATGTCCGACGAGGAGAAGAAGAAGCTCCACACGGGCTCCGCCGAGGGCAAGCGCACCGACTCGATGATGATCCTGGCGAAGTGCTCCAGCGGGAACACGATGATCTCGCTGCCCCGCGACTCGGACGTGGAGATCCCCTCCTTCGTCGGCTCCCAGTCCGGCAAGAAGTACGCGGGCACGGGCAAGCGCACCAAGCTGAACGCGGCGTACGCGGAGGACGGCCCCGAACTGCTCGTGCGGACGGTGGAGTTCAACACCGGCCTGCGCATCGACCACTACGCGGAGATCGGCTTCGCCGGCTTCGCGAACATCGTGGACTCGCTCGGCGGCGTCGAGCTCGACATCGAGCAGGGCTTCAAGGACGAGAAGTCGGGCGCCGACTTCAAGGCGGGCAAGCAGACCCTGAACGGCGAGCAGTCCCTGGCCTTCGTCCGGACCCGGTACGCCTTCGCGGAGTCGGACCTCCAGCGGACGAAGAACCAGCAGAAGTTCCTGTCGGCGCTCGCCAACCAGGCGGCGACCCCGTCCACGATCCTCAACCCGTTCAAGCTCTACCCGCTCTTGGGCGCGGGCCTGGACACGCTGATCGTGGACAAGGACATGGGCCTGTACGACATGGGCCAGATGTTCTTCGCGATGAAGGGCGTCAACGGCGGCGACGGCGTCTCGATGAACATGCCGATCTCCGGCCAGCGCGGCGGCAACCTCGTCTGGGACAAGGCGAAGGTGCAGCAGCTGGTCAAGCAGATCCAGAACGACGAGAAGGTCACCGTCCGGGGGAACTGACCCGGCGGGTGCGCGGGCGGGCGGGTCGTACCCGCCCGCCCGTTCCCGTTCCCGTTTACGGTCCCGTCAGGCGTCAGGCGTCAGGCGTCCGGGGAGAAGCGGATCGCGGCCGCCGGCAGCTGCGCACCGCACCACACGCGGGCACCCGAGCGCAGCTCGTTGTCGGCACCCACGAAGGCGCCGTCGCCGACCACGGTGCCGTCCAGCACGGTCCGCGCGCCCACGCCGGCGCGGGCGCCGACCAGACTGGCGCGCACCTGGGCGTCCGCCTCGATGACGGCGCCTTCGAGCACGATGGACCCGTCGACGACCGCACCGTCCTCGATGCGGGCGCCGGCGCCCACGACGGTGCCTCCCGACAGCTTGGCACCGGCCGCCACCTCGGCCCCGGGCAGCACGAGGGCCTCGCCCCGGCGGCCGGGAACGGCCGGGGAGGAGACGACGCCGCGGACGAGGTCGGCGGAGGCCTGGATGATCGACTCGGGCCTCCCGAGGTCCATCCAGTACGTGTTCTCCGTGACTCCGTGCAGGCGGCTGCCGGCGGCCAGCAGGCCGGGGAAGGTCTCGCGCTCGACGGAGACGGGGCGGCCGGCCGGAATGGAGTCGATCACGCTGCGGCGGAAGACGTAGCAGCCGGCGTTGATCTGGTCGGTGATGATCTCTTCGGGGGTCTGCGGCTTCTCGGTGAAGGCCAGCACCCGCCCGTCGGGGTCGGTGGGCACCAGACCGAAGGCGCGGGGGTCCTCCACGCGCACGAGGTGCAGGGAGACGTCTGCGTCGGCCGCCTTGTGCGATTCGACGAGTCCGGCGATGTCCAGGCCGGTGAGGATGTCCCCGTTGAAGACGAGGACGGAGGAGTCCGGGCCGCCCGTGAGCAGCTGCGCCGCGTTGCGGATGGCGCCACCGGTGCCGAGGGGCTCGTCCTCGACCACGTACTCCAGGTGGACCCCGAACTCGGAGCCGTCGCCGAAGTAGGGCTCGAAGACCTCGGCGAGGTAGCAGGTGGCCATCACGATGTGGGTGACGCCGGCGGCGGCGGCCCTGGCTATCTGGTGGGCGAGGAAGGGTACGCCGGCTGTGGGGACCATCGGCTTCGGCGTGTTGACCGTCACCGGGCGCAGCCGCGTCCCCTGCCCGCCGACCAGCAGGATCGCTTCCGTCATTACGTTCTCCCCAACCGAATTTCCGGCGTACGAAGGTCCAAATTTAGCCCATCCGAGTAGCACATCGGTGCGGTAGGCGGGCGTACCGCGGGCGTGTCTCCACCCGTCCGGCCGCAGTGCCCGGCGTGTCACGAAATGGCGGGGCACCCCTGTCGATCGCGGCTCCCGCGATCCCTCGCGGGGGTGCGAGGAACAGACGCCGCGAGGCGCAGGGGTCGACCGCGCCCGCCGAACACGGGAAGGCCCCGGCATCAGCCGGGGCCTTCCTCGTCCGTGCAGGTCAGAGCACGTACCGCCCCTTACGGGAGGTTGCGGGCCATGACGATCCGCTGGACCTGGTTCGTACCTTCATAAATCTGCGTGATCTTGGCATCGCGCATCATGCGCTCGACCGGGTAGTCGCGGGTGTAGCCGTAGCCGCCGAGGAGCTGGACGGCGTCCGTGGTGACCTCCATGGCCACGTCGGAGGCGAAGCACTTGGCCGCGGCGCCGAGGTAGGTGAGGTCGGCGTCGCCGCGCTCCGAGCCCGCCGCGGCCTGGTACGTCAGCGCGCGGGCGGCGGAGATCTTCATGGCCATGTCCGCGAGCATGAACTGGATGCCCTGGAAGTCGGCGATCGGCTTGCCGAACTGCTTGCGCTCCTGGACGTAGCCCTTGGCGTAGTCCAGCGCGCCCTGGGCGATGCCGAGGGCCTGGGCGGCGATGGTGATGCGGGTGTGGTCGAGGGTCTTCATCGCGGTGGCGAAGCCGGTGCCCTCGGCGCCGATCATGCGGTCGGCGGGGATGCGGACGTTGTCGAGGTAGACCTCGCGCGTCGGGGAGCCCTTGATGCCGAGCTTCTTCTCCGGGGCGCCGAAGGAGACGCCTTCGTCCGACTTCTCGACGACGAAGGCGCTGATGCCCTTCGAGCGCTTCTCCGGGTCGGTGACGGCCATGACCGTGTAGTACTCGGAGACGCCCGCGTTGGTGATCCAGCGCTTCACGCCGTTGAGGACGTAGTGGTCGCCGTCGCGGACCGCGCGGGTCTTCATGCCGGCCGCGTCCGAGCCGGCGTCCGGCTCGGAGAGGGCGTACGAGAACATCGCGTCGCCCTTGGCCAGGGGGCCGAGGTACTTGGCCTTGAGCTCCTCGGAACCGGAGAGGATCACCGGGAGCGAGCCGAGCTTGTTGACCGCCGGGATGAGGGAGGAGGAGGCGCACACGCGGGCCACCTCCTCGATCACGATCACGGTGGCGAACGCGTCGGCGCCGGCACCGCCGTAGATCTCCGGCACGTGGACGGCGTGCAGGTCGCTGGCGACCAGTGCGTCGAGGGCCTCCTGCGGGAAGCGGGACTCCTCGTCGACCGCGGCCGCGAACGGCAGGATCTTCGCCTCGGCGAGCGAGCGGACGGACTCGCGGAGCATGTCGTGCTCCTCGGCCGGGCGGTACAGGTCGAAGTCGGCAGAACCCGCCAAGATCTCTCACTCCCCAAGGATGAACGCGATTCGTGATGCTAACTACCGTTAAGTAACCCAAGTTTAGTCGCCGTCCCCCGGGCAGCGGTATGGACGGCCCGCGTGAGTTGCGTGACAGCGGGGGCGGCACTGGGGAGCGTCCCCCTCCGCGGGCCCGACTATGCTCAGTGGCCGCACACGGCCCCGCACCTCTGGAGCACCCATGGCCCCCCTCAGGATCACTGTGATCGGCACCGGTTACCTCGGCGCGACCCACGCCGCGGCGATGGCGGAGCTGGGGTTCGAGGTGCTGGGGCTGGACGTGGTGCCCGAGAAGATCGAGATGCTGGCGTCCGGCCGGGTGCCTATGTACGAACCCGGGCTGGAGGAACTGCTCGCCAAGCACGTGGCCGGGCTGCCGGGCTCCACCGGGCGGCTGCGGTTCACGACCTCCTGGGAGGAGGTCGGCGCGTTCGGCGACGTCCACTTCGTCTGCGTGAACACTCCGCAGAAGCACGGTGAGTACGCCTGCGACATGTCGTACGTGGACGCGGCGATGGCCTCGCTGGCACCGCACCTGACGCGGCCCGTGCTGGTCGTCGGCAAGTCGACCGTGCCGGTCGGCTCGGCGCAGCGGCTGGCGGAGAAGCTCGTGGAGCTGGCCCCGGCGGGCGCGGACGTGGAGCTGGCCTGGAACCCGGAGTTCCTGCGGGAGGGCTTCGCCGTGCAGGACACCCTGCACCCCGACCGGATCGTGATCGGCGTCCAGGGCGAGCGCGGCGAGAAGGTGCTGCGCGAGGTGTACGAGACGCCGATGGGCGAGGGAAGCCCGCTGGTGGTGACCGACTTCCCGACCGCGGAACTGGTGAAGACCGCCGCCAATTCCTTCCTGGCGACCAAGATCTCGTTCATCAACGCCATGGCCGAGGTGTGCGAGGCCGCGGGCGGCGACGTGGTGAAGCTGGCGGAGGCCATCGGCTACGACGAGCGGATCGGCGCGAAGTTCCTGCGGGCCGGCATCGGCTTCGGCGGCGGCTGCCTGCCGAAGGACATCCGGGCGTTCATGGCGCGGGCCGGCGAGCTGGGCGCCGACCAGGCGCTGACCTTCCTCCGGGAGGTCGACTCGATCAACATGCGCCGCCGCGGGCACATGGTCGAACTGGCGCGGGAGGCCGTGGGCGGCTCGTTCCTGGGCAAGCGGGTGGCCGTGCTCGGCGCCACCTTCAAGCCGGACTCGGACGACGTGCGCGACTCGCCCGCACTGAACGTGGCGGGGCAGATCCACCTCCAGGGCGGCCAGGTGACGGTGTACGACCCGAAGGGGATGGAGAACGCGCGGCGCGTGTTCCCGACCCTCGGGTACGCGGACTCCGCGCTGGAGGCGGCGCGGGGTGCGGAGGTGGTACTGCACCTCACGGAGTGGCGCGAGTTCCGCGACCTCGACCCGGCGGAGCTCGGGGGTGTCGTCACGGACCGGCTGATCCTGGACGGGCGCAACGCGCTGGCGCCCGAGCAGTGGCGCGCGGCCGGCTGGACGTACCGGGCGATGGGGCGGCCCCGGGCGTAGTGCCGTAGTGCCCTGCGGGCATGCCCCGCTTGGCGTTGCCGGTGCCGGGGCCCTGCGGGGCGCTCGTGTGCCGGGTTCGGTGCGGCGGCGTCGGCGGGGCTCCGCCCCGGACCCCGCTCCTCAAACGCCGGAGGGGCTGGGGGCGCCGCCGGAAGGGCTGGGGGCGGGGGCGGAGGGGCTCGGGGCAGGGGCGGAGGAGGGCCTGGGGGCGGGGGCGGATTTGCCGCGGTAGGTGCGCATCTTGGCCCGGCTGCCGCAGATGGACATGCTGCACCAGCGGCCTCGGCCCGCGGGGCTGCGGTCGTAGTAGGCCCAGCGGCAGTCGTCCGCCGCGCAGGCCTTGAGGCGGGGCCAGGTGCCCGCGGCGGCCCCTTCGGCCAGGGCCTCGGCCGTCCGGGTGAGCAGGTTCGGGGTGCCCGCCGGAGCGAGGACCACCGCGCCGGACGCGTCGAGGCGTACCGTCAGCGGGGCCCCGGCGAGGAGGCGGTTCAGGCGGTCCTCGGCTCCGGGGTGCGGTTCGTGGCCCGCGTGGGCCAGCAGGGCGCCGCGCAGGGCCTCGCGCAGTTCCACCGCGTCCGCCAGGTCCTGCCCGGACAGGCCGAACTCGGCCGCGAGGCGGTCGTCCCCCGTGTCCACGCTCAGCGTGTTGACGAGTTTCTCCACCAGCGCGAGACCGCCGGGTGCCGGTGCGCGTCCACTCATGTCCCCGACGTTACCCCTTGGCGGGAACGAGGGGTAACGCGTAGGTTGGGGTTACCCCCAAGGGGCTCTTACCGGTAACCGCAAGGAGAGAACCATGGCCGTCGCCAAGCTCGGCACCGTCGTCCTCGACTGTCCCGACCCGCTCGCCCTCGCCACCTTCTACGCCGGCCTGCTCGGCGGCAGCCCCAGCGCCGACGAGGACGGGACCTGGGTCGACCTGGAAGGACACGAAGGCACCCCGCTCGCCTTCCAGCTGGCGCCGGGGCACGTCGCTCCGGCCTGGCCCTCCCCCGAGGGCTCGCAGCAGTTCCACCTCGACCTGACCGTCGAGGACCTCGACGCCGCGGAGGAACACATCCTCGCCCTCGGGGCCAAGGCCCTCGACGCGGACGACCGGGGCCGCTCCTGGCGGGTCTACGCCGACCCGGCCGGGCACCCGGTCTGCCTCTGCGCCTGCTAGGCCTCTGCGCCTGCTAGGCGCGGCTGTGCTGGGCGGCGCGGGACGTGAACTGCGCGTCGCGCAGGACCCGCTGGGCGTTGCCCCAGGTCAGCGCCGCCAGGTCGGCTTCCGACCAGCCGCGGTCGAGGAGCTCCGCGAGGAGCCTGGGGTAGCCCGAGGGGTCGGTGAGGCCGGTCGGGCGGGGGCTGCCCGGTTCGGAGCCGAAGCCGGCGCCCAGGCCGACGCCGCCCGGGCCGGCGACGGCCCGTACGTGGTCGATGTGGTCGGCCACCGCGTGCAGGGAGTCCCCGGTGCGGGCGGTGTCGAAGGTGACCATGGCCAGGCCGCCGGCCTCGCGCAGGGCGAGCAGGACCTCGTCCGTGACGTTGCCGGGGTGGGGGTTCAGGGCCGCCGCGCCCGTGTTCGAGACGACCACCGGCGCCCTGGACGCCGCCGCGAGCCGGCAGGCCGCCGCGGGTTCGCAGCCGGCGAGGTCCAGCAGGATCGCGAGCCGGTTCGCCTCACGGACCACCTGGTGGCCGAAGGCGGTCAGCTCCTCCTCCGCCCAGGGCGCTCCCGCGGGGGCAAGGATCCGTACGCCCAGCGTGTGGAAGGCGCGCAGCGTCCCGAGGGAGTCGATGAGCGTGCTGCCGGGCACGGGGCCGAGGAACGAGGCGATGCGGCCGCGGTTGCGGGCGTCGGCCATGTCGTCCGCGGTGAGGGCGAGGAGCAGGCTGTCGGGGTAGCGGCGCATCAGGGCCAGCGCGACGTCGATCTGCTCCAGGGTCTCGGAGACCACGAGGGAGGGCGGGCTGGCCGGGGGGACCAGCAGGGACCAGAACTGGGCACCGACCCCGCCGGCGCGCAGCCTCGGGATGTCGGTGTCGACACCGGCCTCGGGGGTGTCGATGTCGTGGTACGGGCTGTGGCGCAGGGTCCGGACGAGTGTGTTGCAGCCGTCCGCGACGGGATGGACGGCCAGCAGCGCGGTGGCGCGGTCCAGCGCGCCGGCGGCGGGTCTGGTGGCGGGGGCCGGGGGGTCTTCGGCCCCGATGCCGACGGAGTGGGGTTCATCCTGCAGGTCGGCCATGGCGTTCGCTCCGGTCTCGGCGGCAGCAGGGCGGGGAGAGGTGGTGCCACCGTGACACGCGGGGGGTGTGGGACGCCTGGCGGGTGTGGCGTTCGGGTGGCCGGTGCCCGCGCGGGGCCGTTGCCCTGGCCGGGCCGTTGCCCGCGCGGGGCTGGGTCGGGGCCGTTGCCCTGGCCGGGCCCCCTGGCGTGGCCGGGCGGGGGCCGCTGCGCGGAGCTGCTCCCCGCCCCGCCCTTTCTCCGTTTCCCGGGCTCCGCCCGGACCCGGTCCTCAAACGCCGGACGGGCTGAAAGCCCCGGTCCTCAAACGCCGGACGGGCTGAAAGCCCCGGGCCTCAAGCGCCGGACGGCTGAAAGCCCCGGGCCTCAAACGCCGGACGGCTGAAAGCCCCGGGCCTCGAACGCCGGACCGGCTGGATTGCCAGCGGGGCGACTCGGACTCGCCGGCCCCGGCAGTGGTGACGCGGCCCGCCGGGGGGCTACAGGACCGCGTTCGACGGGCCTCGGGTCGCCGACAGGGCGCGTGCGGCCGACTCCGCGTCGCGCAGGGCCCGGACCGCGTTCGACCACGTCAGCTTCGCCAGGTCCGGGCGGGACCAGCCGCGGGTGAGGAGTTCCGCCACCAGGTTCGGGTAGCCCGCCACGTCGTCCAGCCCGGACGGGGTGAAGGCCGTGCCGTCGTAGTCGCCGCCGATGCCGATGTGGTCGATGCCGGCCACCTCGCGCATGTGGTCCAGGTGGTCCGCCACCGTCGAGGCGGTGGCCACCGGGCGCGGACGGGCCTCCTCGAAGGCGCGGTGCAGGGCCATCGCCTCGGGGGTGGTGTCCAGGTGGTGGAAGCCGTGGGCGCGCAGGTTCTCGTCCGCGGCCTGCGTCCACTCGACCGCCGCCGGGAGGATGAACTTCGGTACGAAGGTGGCCATGGCCACCCCGCCGTTCGCCGGGAGCATGGCGAGGACGTCGTCCGGGATGTTGCGGGGGTGGTCGCAGACCGCACGCGCGGAGGAGTGCGAGAAGACCACCGGCGCGGCCGAGACGGCGATCGCGTCGCGCATCGTCGTCTCCGCGACGTGCGAGAGGTCCACGAGCATGCCGACGCGGTTCATCTCGCGCACGACCTCGCGGCCGAAGTCGGTGAGACCCCCGTGCCGGGGCTCGTCGGTCGCCGAGTCCGCCCAGTCGATGGTGTCGTTGTGGGTCAGGGTCATGTAGCGCACGCCGAGCCGGTGCAGGGCGCGCAGCGTGGCGAGGGAGTTGTTGATGGAGTGGCCGCCCTCGGCGCCCATGAGGGAGGCGATCCGCCCGCTCGCGCGGGCGGCCTCCATGTCGTCGGCCGTCAGGGCCCGGACCAGGTCGCCGGGGTAGCGGTCGATCAGCTGGGAGACGGCGTCGATCTGCTCCAGGGTGGCGCTGACCGCCGTGTCGCCGGCGTAGTCGGAGCGGACGTAGACCGACCAGAACTGCGCACCGACCCCGCCGGCCCGCAGCCGGGGGATGTCGGTGTGCAGGTGGGCGGACTGGTCGCCGGCGATGTCCCGCTTGGCCAGGTCGTAGCGGACCTGCTCGCGCAGCGCCCAGGGGAGGTCGTTGTGGCCGTCGACGACCGGGTGCTCGGCGAGCAGCTCACGCGCCTCGTCCAGGCGCTGCGCCGCGTTCACTTCGCGAATCCGAAGGAGTCCGCGCCCGCGACCTTCGCGCGCAGCCGCTTGCCCTTCTCGGTGGCCTGGTCGTTCAGCTCCTGCTGGAAGTCACGCATCCGCGCCAGCAGGTCCGCGTCGTGCGCGGCGAGGATACGGGCGGCCAGCAGGCCCGCGTTGCGTGCTCCGGCGACCGAGACGGTGGCGACGGGAACTCCCGCGGGCATCTGGACGATCGACAGCAGGGAGTCCATGCCGTCGAGGTACTTCAGCGGGACCGGCACGCCGATGACCGGCAGCGGGGTGACGGAGGCGAGCATGCCCGGCAGGTGGGCGGCGCCGCCCGCGCCCGCGATGATCGCCTTCAGCCCCCGGTCGGCGGCCTGCTCACCGTAAGCGATCATCTCGCGCGGCATCCGGTGCGCGGAGACGACGTCGACCTCGTAGGGGATCTCGAACTCGTCGAGTGCCTGGGCGGCGGCCTCCATGACCGGCCAGTCCGAGTCGGAACCCATGACGATGCCGATGACGGGGCCTGCGGCGGCGGTGCTCATCTATCTCTCCTTGCGTGGAAATCCCGGCCTGTGGGCCGGGGAGAAAACGCGTTACCGCCCCAGCATCGTTCGGAGACGGTGGAAGACCTCAACGGAAAACCCCTGAGAGGCAGCGGTCGGCGAAGCAGAAGAACCGGCCCGTGAGGAAGGAGTTCCCCTCTCCGCGAGGGAGAGGGGAACGAGGTCACTCGGTGACCGTTCCCCGGAGGTAGTCCGCTGCGTGGCGTGCGCGCTCCAGGACATCGTCCAGGTCGTCGCCGTACGTGTTGACGTGGCCGACCTTGCGGCCCGGTTTCACGTCCTTGCCGTACATGTGGATCTTCAGTTGGGGGTCGTGCGCCATGCAGTGCAGGTACGCCGCGTACATGTCGGGGTAGTCCCCGCCCAGTACGTTCGCCATCACGGTCCACTTGGCGCGGGGGCGGGGGTCGCCCAGCGGGAGGTCCAGGACCGCGCGTACGTGGTTGGCGAACTGGGAGGTCACGGCCCCGTCCTGGGTCCAGTGGCCGCTGTTGTGCGGGCGCATCGCCAGTTCGTTGACGAGGATGCGGCCGTCGGTGGTCTCGAACAGTTCCACGGCCAGGTGGCCGGTCACGTTGAGTTCCTTGGCGATGCGCAGGGCGAGCGCCTGGGCCTCGCTCGCGAGCTCCGCGGAGAGGTTCGGGGCGGGGGCGATCACCGTGTCGCAGACCCCGTCGACCTGGACGGATTCCACCACGGGGTAGGCCACGGCCTGGCCGTGGGGGGAGCGGACGATGTTGGCCGCGAGTTCGCGGACGTAGTCCACCTTCTCCTCGGCGAGGACGGGGACACCGGCCTTGAAGGGCGCGTCGGCGTCCTCCTGGCCGCGTACGAACCACACGCCCTTGCCGTCGTAGCCGCCGCGCACGGTCTTGAGGATGACGGGGAACCCGCCGACCTCCGCCGCGAAGGCCGCCACGTCCGCCGGATCGCTCACGATCCGGTGGCGGGGGCTGGGGGCGCCGATCTCGTCGAGCTTGGCGCGCATCACCCCCTTGTCCTGGGCGTGCACCAACGCGTCGGGCCCCGGGCGGACGGGGATGCCGTCCGCTTCCAGGGCCCGCAGGTGCTCGGTGGGTACGTGCTCGTGGTCGAAAGTGATCACGTCGCAGCCG
Organism: Streptomyces sp. NPDC053432; assembly: GCF_055585365.1. NCBI lineage: Bacteria > Bacillati > Actinomycetota > Actinomycetes > Kitasatosporales > Streptomycetaceae > Streptomyces > Streptomyces sp. NPDC053432. The sequence goes on along the minus strand of NZ_JBVJKF010000007.1, from coordinate 288,503 downwards.
CGCGCGAAGGCGCGCAGTGTCTCCAGGTCGCGATAGTCGCCGATGACGACATCGTTCACGACCTGGGCCGCCGAGTCCTGTGGTGTGTCACTGAGGAGCTTGAATCTGATACCGAGGGGGATGCCCGCCTCGTGGGTCATGCGGGCGAGCTGTCCGCCGCCGACCATGCCAACTACCGGGAACGTCACTCCTCCAGGGTATCCGGCTGAATTCCGCCATATGGACGCACCCTGGCGCGGACCTGCCGGTGTGCCGTGCGTCGCACGGGACCGGAAGGCACAGACGGGCCGCAGGGGGGACACTTAGCATGGGTGGGTTGACGGAGAACACCGGACGCCCCATGCGTGGGCGGTGACCGACGGGACTGACCTACTGATGAGCACGCCGGGGAACCGATCAGTTCTCGAACGCGTACGCGGCCTCGTACGGGAAGTGGCCAAGTTCGGGGCGGTCGGCGGCCTGGGGGTGCTGGTCAACCTGGGTGTCTTCAACCTGATCCGCAGCACCACCGATCTCCAGGTGGTGCGCGCGAGCGTGATAGCCACCGTGGTGGCCATCGCCACGAACTACCTCGGCTTCCGCTACTTCGCCTACCGTGACCGCGCCCAGAGCGACGCGGCCGGGCGCACGCGCGAGCTGGTCCTCTTCGTGGCCTTCAGTGCGATCGGCCTGGTCATCGAGAACGGTGTGCTGTACGTGGCCACGTACGGCTTCGGCTGGGGCGGTCCGGTCGCCAGCAACGTGTTCAAGTTCATCGGCATCGGGACGGCCACCGTGTTCCGTTTCTGGTCCTACCGCACCTGGGTCTTCAAGGCCCTGCCCGCTCCCCTCGCCACGACGCCCGCCGAGCCGATGCCCGAGCCGGCGCCGCTGCCCAAGCCCGACCGCCGGCCGGAGCCGCTGCCCGAGCCGGAGCCCGCGAACAACTAGCCCGGGTGACGGCCTACGGCCTAGCGGACCGTGGCCTCGGGCTCGGGACGCTCCGGTGACGTGCGGCTGAGGAAGAGCGCGAAGACCGCCGGCTGCGCCTGGAGCAGTTCGAGGCGGCCTCCGTCCGCCTCCGCGAGGTCCCGGGCGACGGCGAGGCCGATCCCGGTGGAGTTGCGGCCGCTGATGGTCCGCTCGAAGATCCGGTTGCCCAGGTCCGGCGGGACGCCGGGGCCCTCGTCCGTGACCTCCAGCACCGCCTGGTTGCCGGCGACCCGGGTACGCAGGGCGACCGTTCCGCCACCGTGCATGAGGGCGTTCTCCACGAGGGTCGCCAGGACCTGCGCGACCGCGCCGGGGGTGCCGACGGCCCGTACGCCCTGCTTGCCGGAGCGCACGATGGCCCGGCCGGCGCTGCGGTAGGCCGGCCGCCACTCCTCGACCTGCTGTTTGACGACCTCGTCCAGGTCGAAGGGGACCGCGGAGCCCGTACGGGGGTCCCGCGAGTTCGTGAGCAGCCGCTGCACCACGTCCGTGAGCCGCTCCACCTGGGTGAGGGCGATGGACGCCTCCTCCCGGACGGTCTCCAGGTCGTCGGTGACGGTGATCTCCTCCAGCCGCATCGACAGGGCCGTGAGCGGGGTGCGCAGCTGGTGGGAGGCGTCGGCGGCCAGGCGCCGCTCGGCGGTCAGCATCCGGCCGATCCGTTCGGCGCTGGAGTCCAGTACGTCCGCGACGCGGTCCAGCTCGGGCACTCCGTACCTCTTGTGCCGGGGTCTGGGGTCGCCCGAGCCGAGGCGTTCCGCGGTCTCGGCGAGGTCGGTGAGCGGGGAGGTGAGCCGGTTCGCCTGCCGTACGGCGAGCAGGACGGCCGCCACGACGGCGAGCAGTGCCACGGCGCCGACCACGGCCAGGGTCCGTCCGACCTCCCGGGTCACGGTGGAGCGGGACGCCTCGACGACGACCGTCTCGCCCGACTCGCCGCGGGCGGTGCCGCGGATGACGTTGCCGGTGATCCGGTCGCCGACCTCCGCGGCCGGCCGGCCGGGGACGGTGATCCGGGCGTAGTCGCCGGCGTCGAGCTGCTCGCCGAGCGCCTCGGCGTCGACGGGTGTCTTCTCCAGGGCGTTGGCCTCGACGATGCTCAGCAGGCGCAGGGCCTCGGACTCGATCCGGTCCTGGGCGCTGTTGGTGATCGTCCGGGTCTCCACGATCACCAGGGAGACCCCGAAGACGGCGATCACGACGAGCACGACGGCGAGCGTGGAGTTGATCAGGCGGCGGCGCATGACTCAGTACGTACTAGCTCTTCTCGAAACGGAAGCCGACGCCCCGGACGGTGGCGATGTAGCGGGGGTTGGCGGCGTCGTCGCCGAGCTTCTTGCGCAGCCAGGAGATGTGCATGTCGAGGGTCTTGGTGGAGGACCACCAGGTGGTGTCCCAGACCTCGCGCATCAGCTGGTCGCGGGTGACGACCCGGCCGGCGTCGCGGACCAGGACGCGCAGCAGGTCGAATTCCTTGGCGGTGAGCTGGAGCTCCTCCTCCCCCATCCACGCGCGGTGCGATTCCACGTCGATCCGCACGCCGTGGGTGGCGGGGGGCTGGGCGGCCTCGTTGGCGCCGCGCCGGAGCAGGGCCCGGACGCGGGCCAGCAGCTCGGCGAGCCGGAAGGGCTTGGTGACGTAGTCGTCGGCGCCGGCGTCGAGGCCGACCACCGTGTCCACCTCGTCGGCCCGGGCGGTGAGGACCAGGATCGGGAAGCCGTGGCCTTCGGCACGCAGCCGGCGGGCGACTTCCAGGCCGTCCATGCCGGGCAGGCCCAGGTCCAGGACGACGAGGTCGACGCCGCCCTGCAGTCCCGCGTCCAGGGCGGTGGGGCCGTCCTCCCGGACCTCGACCTCGTACCCCTCCCGGCGCAGGGCGCGGGCCAGGGGTTCCGAGATGGATGCGTCGTCCTCGGCGAGCAGTACACGCGTCATGTGGGTGATGGTAGTCCGCGGCGGGTGAAGTGAGGGGCCTCCCGTCACACCCCTGCCGAACTGGGCTTATGGACTACTAACGGCCTTCGAATGTACCCAGTCGGTTCCCGCTTGACCTGTGATTGATCTCTCAAGTCCTTTCATATGCCCGTGTGTCGTGTCGTATGGTGGCGAGACGCCTGATGCACTATCTCAGGGACCTTTGTGCCAAAACTGCCGAAGGTCTCTATTTCTGTCCTGACCGGACAGGGCAGTCTTGTGTGACTCACCTGTCCGGGCTTGATGACAGTGAATGACCTATGGGCCGGGCCCGACGCGCGACGATGCGCGCGGGCGTGGATCCCGGTTTCGGATCTTCCCTTCGCCCCCACCAGGGGCGAGACCCCCGGGCGTGGGGTGGGGGACCCGCCGCCGGTGCCGGCACCCGTCCCGGGCGCTGTTCCGCTCACGAAGCGAAGCGTCCCGAGCAAGCAAGGATCGACCCATGGCTTCCAGCCTGACGAGGACCCCGGTGGACACCTCCACCGAGAAGACCTTCCTCGGCCACCCCAGCGGCCTCGCCTTCCTCTTCATGACGGAGATGTGGGAGCGCTACAGCTTCTACGGCATGCGCGCGCTGCTCGTCCTCTACCTGGCCACCAACGTGGCCGACGGTGGTCTGGGGATGAACGACGCGACCGCGGTCGCGATCTACTCCGTCTACAACGCCATGGTCTACCTGCTCGCCCTCCCGGGCGGCTGGCTCGGTGACCGTGTGTGGGGTGCCCGCAAGGCCGTGGCCGTCGCCGGCGTCGTGATCATGACCGGTCACTTCCTGCTGGCGGTGCCCTCGTCCGTCTCGTTCTTCATCGGCCTGGCGCTGATCGCCGCCGGTTCGGGCGTGCTGAAGGCCAACATCTCCACGATGGTGGGCCAGCTCTACCGGGACAAGAACGACCCGCGCCGTGACGGTGGCTTCACGATCTTCTACATGGGCATCAACCTCGGTGCCTTCGTCGCCCCGCTGACCATCGGCTACGTCGGCCAGGAGATCAACTGGCACCTCGGCTTCGCCATGGCCGGTGTCGGCATGGCCCTGGGCCTGGGCTTCTACTTCTTCGGCTTCCGCCACCTGAACCCGGTCTCGAACACCGTTCCGAGCCCGCTGAGCGCCGCCGAGAAGTCCTCCGTCGTCAAGAAGGGCCTCATCTGGCTCGGCGTCGCCGCCGTCGCCTACGCGGCCATCGGCCTGGCGGGCATCTTCACGATCAACTACGCGCTGTGGCCGCTGACCATCGCCGGTCTGATCCTGCCCGCCTGGGCGATCCTGCGGATCAAGCGCGACAAGGACCTCTCCACGGTCGAGCGGTCCCGCATGTCGGCGTACGTCTGGTTCTTCGCGGCCGCCGCGATCTTCTGGGCGATCTACGACCAGACCGGTTCCACGCTGTCCCTGTTCGCGAAGGACAGCACGGACAGCACGCTGTTCGGCTTCAACTTCCCGGAGAGCTGGTTCCAGTCGCTGAACCCGCTGTTCGTGATGGCCCTCGCCCCGCTCTTCGCGATGCTGTGGGTGGCCCTCGCCAAGCGCTCCAAGGAGCCGACCACCCTGGCGAAGTTCTCCTTCGCGCTGGTCATGATCGGTGCCTCCTTCGGCGTCATGATGGTCGCCCAGGGCCTGGCCGGCGGCGACGCGAAGGTCAGCCCGATGTGGCTGGTCGGCGTGTACTTCATCCAGACCGTCGGTGAGCTCACCCTCTCCCCCGTCGGCCTGTCGCTGACCACCAAGCTGGCGCCGCAGAAGTACGCCTCCCAGATGATGGGCGTCTTCTTCCTCGCGGTCACCGCCGGTGACTCGGCGATCGCGCTGCTCCAGCTGATCGGCGCCCCGACGGACACCCAGGGCTGGTTCGCCTCCCAGGGCATCCTCGCCGTCCTCGCCGGCATCGCGATCTACATGTACCGCAAGAAGGTCCAGCCGCTCATGGGTGGCGTGCACTGACGCACTCCCCGTAACGGCGGACGGCCCGGCACACCGGAAGGTGTGCCGGGCCGTCGCGTTTCCTGCGCGTGTCCGGTACCGGCTAGCGGGTGCCGCGCAGGCGCCGCCACGGGGTGAAGGTGAACACCGCGCCGCCGAGGAGGATCACGGTGCCGGCGACCAGGGCGAGGGCCCTGATGCCGCCTCCGTCCTCGGCGCCGGTCTCGGCGAGGCCGCCCGAGGCGGCGCTGCCGGGGGTGCCCGTCGAGGCGGGGGAGCCGGAGCCGCCCGGCTGGGCGGTGGTGTCCAGCTCCAGGGAGACGCCGGTGCTGGTCGCCTTGCAGGGCACGGTGAGCGGTGCGGAGCCGGCGACCATAGTGACGTCGATCGACATGTCGGCGGGGCTGAGGGTGACCTTGCCCGTCTTGCCGGGCTTGTAGGTGCCCGTCATGTCGCTCAGGCTGACGCCGGCCCCCTGGGCGATGGCGTCGGCGTTGGCCGGGCCGGTGACGTTGACGATGCCGCTGTCGGCGCCGCCGAGCTTGATCTGCATCGAGGGCTTGAGCGCGCCCTTGGGCAGGGGCACCGGGGCCTTCATGGCGTCCTTGGCCGTCTTGACCGTCAGGTCGAAGTTCCCGCCGTTCTTCCTGGCGCTGACGGTGACCGGGGTGGTGATGCCGCCCGGGACGGTCTCACCGCAGTCGAACTTCACGTCGACCGGCTTGCCGGGGAAGTCGGTCTGGCCGCCGGACCCGCCGGTGGCGCCGCCGTTGCCGGTGCCGCCGCTGTTGGTGGCGCCTCCGTTCGTGGCTCCGCCGTTCGTGGCTCCGCCGTTCGTGGCACCGCCGTTCGTGGCACCTCCGTTGGTGGCCCCGCCGTTGGTGGCGCCGCCGTTGGTGGCCCCGCCGTTCGTCGTACCGCCGCTGGAGCCGGCCGACACGTCGATGGTGGCCCCGACGCCCACGTCACCGGTCGGCGCGCACTTGGTGACGAAGGTGCCGAAGGAGAAGGTCACGGCCACGTCGTACTTGCCGGGGGTCAGGGTGATCTTCCCGGCCTTGGTGAGCTTGAGCTTGCCCTTCATCGCCGACATCTGCATGGGCGCCTTCTTGGGGATCGGCGGGTTCACCTTGTCCCCGACGACCTTGAGCTCGCCCATCCCGCTGCCCAGCGTGATCCAGCCGGTGGGCTGGACCGAGTCCTTCGGGATGTCCATCAGGTCCGTGTTGTTCGAGGCCGGCTTGACGGTCTCCCACACCACGTCGACCTCGTCACCGACCTTCGCGGTGGCCGGCGCCGTGACCTTGGCGGTGGTCTCGCCCTCCACCGGGCTGCCGCCCCCGGCCGGCGGCACGCACTTGACCTTGAACGTGGTCTCCGCGGCCTGGGCGGGGGAAGCCGCGATGGCGATACCCGCGCCGCCGAGCAGCAGCGCGACCACTGCCGCGCTCACCCTCCGTCGGTTCTTCACGCTTGTCCCTTCGTCGTCGAACGGTTCTCAGACGGTGCGGACGTCTGTGGTGCTGTCTCCGGCGCGCTGTCCGGGGTGAACCACGGCAGGACCGCCGTGGGGGTCTGGGGGGTCCGGGGGGTGTCCGCCGGGGGGTCGGAGGCGGTGCGCGCGGGTCCTCGCAGCGCCGCGATCCCGGGCAGGCGGGCCGTCACGGCCGAGGCGGACTCGGGCTGCGCGCCCCGGTGGCGGCCGCCCGCGGGGGTCTCGCGCGGGCGGACCCTGTCGACGACGGCCATGCCGACGCGGAAGACCGCGGCCGGGATCACCAGCAGGAGCAGGCCCCAGAAGAGCAGCACCCCGTACGGGCGGTCCACGCCCCACGGCTGGGTGGCGACCACCGTCTCGCCGTACTTGAGGGAGATCGTGTAGTCCCCGTAGGCGCCGGCCGTGAGGGCCACGTCCAGGGCGATCTCCGCCTTGCCGCCCGGCGGGATGGTCCCCTTCCAGCGGGCCTCCTCCCACAGCGGCGCGAACACGCCGTGGGCGGTGCCGAGCTGGAAGACCGGGTCCTTGACGGGGGCCGAGCCGAGGTTGCCGACGGTGACCTTGAACTTCCGGGTGGGCGGGGCGCCGAACCAGGTCAGCACGCCGTCCTCGCCCTCCAGCCGGACCCCGGTGAGCATCGCGAGGCGCGCCGTCCCGGACTCGGCGGGCAGCTCGGCCACCTCGTGATCGGTGATCTTCAGCGGGACGGCGACGGTGGACTGGTCGCCGTTGACCGAGGTCACGTTGACCACGCAGGGGCAGGGCTTGGGCGGAGCCACCACGGGCAGCTTGGCGGTGAAGTGCCCGTCGTCGGCCACCGAGACGGCGGCGCCGTCGGCGTTGGCGCAGCTGTTGGTGCCGCCGATCATGTTCTGGCCGCAGACCAGCAGCATCACCAGCGACTTGGCCCGCCAGCCGGTGCCGGTCACGGTGAGCTCGGTGCCCTTGGCGGCCTCCTGCAGCGAGAGCGCCACGGTCGGTTCGGGGTTCTCGGCCGCGGCGGCCGGGGCCGCCGGGAGCAGCGCGAGCGCGCACGCGGCCAGGGCCGCCGCGAGGAGCGCGCGGAGGGGGCGGAAGGGGCGGAGGGCGCGGATCGTGCCGCCGGCCTGGGCGCTCACCTGGCTGCTCCCGTCAGTTCGTGTTCCGGTTCGGGTACGGGTACGGGCGACGCGTCGGCCCGGCGGTCCTGCCGGGCGCGCCGCCGCCCGCGTACGAGGTGCAGCGCGGCCGCGGTGATCACGCCGAGGGCGGCCAGGGCGCCGCCCAGCCACCCCGCGAGCCGCCGGGGCACGAACCACGCCGAGGTGGCGGCGCTCGCGCGGGCGCCGCCGGGTGCGGTGACGGTGAGGGTGAGGCGTACCCGGTCGAAGACGGGCGCGCCGGGCCACGGCTCGGTCAGCCGGGCCCGCTGCCCCGGCAGCAGTTCCACCGGCAGGGTGCGGGCGGCGCGCCCCGCGACCTCGCCGAAGCGGCCCCGGGCGCGGACCGACAGCTCGGGGGCGAGGGCCACGTTGCCCCGGTTGACCAGGGTGTACGCGATGACGGCGGCGGCGCCCTTGCCGCGTACGGAGACGTCCTCGACGGTGAGGGCGGCCAGGGTGGGTCCGCCGACCCGCAGGTGGACCCGTACGCCCACCTCGTGGCCGCCTTCGGCCGCGACCACGGCCGCGGGGTGGTCGCCCGGCGGGGAGGAGGGTGGCACGGTGACGGTGAACGGCACCACCGCCCGGGTGCGGGGCGGGATCTTCACGGTGGCCGCGGCGCCGAAGCTGATCCAGGATCCGGCGCCGGTCAGCGCGCTTCCCGGGCCGTCTGCGGCGGCGGGCCCGGCCGGCCGGACGGCGAAGGCGCCGTCCGCGGTGTTGTAGGCGTCGGCCCCGCGCAGGGTGACGGTGCGTTCCCGGTCGGTGGTGTTGGTCAGGGCGAGCCGGTCCTCCAGCACCGTGCCGGCGGTGCCCGCGAGGTAGAAGTACGGGCGGGCACCCCCGGGCGCCGCGGCGGCCGTTCCGGCGGCGGGCTCGGCGGTCCAGCCGGGCTCGTCGGCCGCCGCGTGCTGCGCGGGGGCCGCGTACAGCGCGGCGGCCGTCAGGAGCAGGACGCCTGCGCGCTTGAGGGTGTGGAGCACGGGCATGGCCGGGGGTGCTCCGTTCAGGACCGGGCCCGCTGGCCGCGCCGGGTCAGCCAGAGCACGCCGACGGCGCCGCTGAGCAGCACGGTGCCGCCGAGGGTGCCGAGCGCGAGGGCGGAGTCGGTGGGTCCGGTCTGCGGGAGGGTGTCGCCGCCGCCGGATCCGGAACCGCCGGACTGCGTGCCGCCGCCTCCGCCGGCGGCGGCCGTGACGTCCAGTTCCAGGGAGGGCTTGGGGCTGTTGCCCGGGGTGCACGTGGTCGTGGTCCCCAGCGCCTTGATGGTCAGGACCCCGGCGGTGAAGTTGACCTTGCCGCTCTTCTTGGGCTTGTAGGTGCCCGAGAGGTCGGTGATCTTGATGGGGGTGTTGGCCGGGACCGCCTCGGGGTTGGACGCCCCGGAGACGGGTACGGAGGCCTTCTCCGCGCCGTCGACGAGGATGACGGCGCTGGGGCTCATGGCGCCCTTGCCGAGCTCGACGGGGCTGGAGGAGACGCCCTTCTGGAAGGACATCGTCAGCTTGTAGCCGTCGCCTTCCTTCACGGCCTTGATGTCGATGGGTGACACCGCCGACTTGTCCCCGATCGGGGTCTTGCAGTCGTAGGCCACGTCGATGACGGCGGCCTGCGCCGCGGGGGCGGCCAGCAGGACCGCCGATCCGGCTGCCAGCGCGGAGGCCAGCGCGAGCGCGGTGGAGCGTTTCCGGTCGGACACCTTCGTCTTCCCCTCGAACCGTGGGCCACAAGTTACTGACGACACATCAGATTGGTGGCTCAAGGTACGCCCGGGGTCCTACGGAGGGAAGACAAAGGGCCGTCCGGAATTGACCGCTCGTCAGTGGGCGCGCACGCCCCTCTGCCACACGGCGGAGACCAGCGGAACACCGGGCCGGTAGGCCAGGTGGACATGGCTCGGGGCGTCCAGGAGCGCCAGGTCCGCGCGCGCTCCGGGGGTGACCGTCCCGATGTCGGTACGGCGCAGGGCGCGGGCGCCGCCCGCGGTGGCGGACCACAGGGCCTCGTCCGGGGTCATCCGCATGTCGCGCACGGCGAGCGCGATGCAGAACGGCATCGAACTCGTGTAGGAGGAGCCCGGGTTGCAGTCCGTGGACAGTGCGACGGTCGCACCCGCGTCGATCAGGCGGCGGGCGTCGGGCCACTGCGCGCGGGTGGAGAACTCGGCGCCGGGGAGGAGGGTGGCGACGGTGGTGTCCGCGGCCTGGACCAGGGCGTCCACGTCGGCGTCGGTGAGGTGGGTGCAGTGGTCGGCGGAGGCGGCCTCCAGCTCCACGGCGAGCTGTACGCCGGGCCCGTACGACAGCTGGTTGGCGTGCACGCGCGGGATCAGCCCGGCGGCGGCGCCGGCGGTGAGGATCGCGCGGGCCTGGTCGCCGTCGAAGGCGCCCTTCTCGCAGAACACGTCGACCCACCGGGCGTACGGGGCGCAGGCCTCCAGCATCTCGCCGGTGACCAGGTCCACATAGCCGGCCGGGTCGTCGGCGAAGTCCGGGGAGACGATGTGCGCCCCGAGGTAGGTGACCTCCTCGGTGTGCGCGGCGGCGATCCGCAGGGCCCGGGCCTCGTCGGCGACGGTGAGGCCGTAGCCGGACTTGGTCTCGAAGGTGGTGGTGCCCTGGCGCAGGGCCTCGTCGAGGTGGCGCAGCAGGTTGGCTTCGAGCGCGGCGTCGCTGGCGGCGCGGGTGGCGGCGACGGTGGTGCGGATGCCGCCGGCGGCGTAGCTGCTGCCGGACATGCGGGCGTTGAACTCGGCGGTGCGGTCGCCGGCGAAGACGAGGTGCGAGTGGGAGTCGACGAAGCCGGGGATGACGGCGCGGCCGTCCGCGTCGAACGCGGTGTCGGCGGCGGGGGCCCGGTCGGCGGGGCCGACCCAGGCGATCTTGTCGTCCTCGATGACGACGGCCGCGTCCCGGATGAGGCCGAGGGTGCCTTCGCCCAGGGTGGGGTCGTTGGTGACGAGGCTGCCGATGTTGGTGATCGCGGTGGTGGTGGTCATGGTTCCTCGTGGTCGTCGAGTCATTTCGTTCCCCCACCCCGCCCCTTCCCGAAACCGGGGCTCCGCCCCGGACCCCGCGCCTCAAACGCCGGCTGGGCTGGAATCGCGCTCCGCGCGATCCAGCCCCGCCGAGCGGAAACTCCAGCCCCTCCGGCGTTTGAGGAGCGGGGGTCCGGGGGCGGAGCCCCCGGTTTCGGGAAGGGGCGGGGTGGGGGAAAGGCCCCGCGCAGCGGAGGGACGTCAGGTGCGGAGGGCGGCGATGGAGTCGGCCAGGGCGGACGGGACGTCCTCGACCAGGGTGTGCACCCCGTCGCGGACGATATGGCGGCCGCCCACCACCGTGTGCCGGATGTCGGAGGCCGTCGCGGCGAAGACGGCGGTCTCCGCGCCGAGGCGGGGCACGGGACCGGCCGTCCGCACGGAGTCCAGGGCGACCGTCGTGAAGTCGGCGAGCGCGCCGACCGCCAGGGTGCCCGCGTCGGACCAGCCCAGCGCCGCATGCCCGTCCGCCGAAGCCGCCCGCAGCAGCGCAGCCGCCGTCCAGTGGCCGCGCGTACGGCTCGCCAGCCGCTCGTTGAGCTCCATCGCCCGCGCCTCCTCCAGCAGGTCGATCACCGCGTGACTGTCGCTGCCGAGCGAGAGCGGGCTGCCGGCCCGCTGGAGGCGGACCGCCGGGCCGATGCCGTCCGCGAGGTCCCGTTCGGTGGTCGGGCACATGCAGGTGCCGGTGGTGGTGCCGCCGAGGAGGGCGATGTCCTCGTCCGTGAGGTGCGTGTTGTGGACGCCCGTGGTCAGCGGGCCCAGCACGCCGTGGTCGGCGAGGAGCTGGGTGGGGGTGCGGCCGTGAGCGGCCCGGCAGGCGTCGTTCTCCGCGGTCTGCTCGGACAGGTGCACGTGGAGCGGCGCCCGCCGCTCCTGCGCCCACGCGGCCACCGCGGCCAGCTGCGCCTCCGGGACCGCGCGCACCGAGTGGATCGCGGCGCCGATCAGCGCGTGGTCCCGGGGCTTCAGCCCGCCCACCCGCTCCGCCCACGCCTCGGCGGTGCCGTCGGAGAACCGCAGCTGGTGCTGGTTCGGCGCCTCTCCGAAGCCCGCCGACAGGTACGCCGTGTCCAGGAGGGTGATGCGGATGCCGGCCTCGGCGGCGGCCGCGATCAGGGCCTCCCCCATCGCGTTGGGGTCCGCGTAGGCGGCGCCGCCGGGGGCGTGGTGGACGTAGTGGAACTCGCCCACCGCGGTGATGCCGGCCAGCGCCATCTCCGCGTACACGGCCCGCGCGAGCGCGAAGTAGGAGTCCGGGGTGAGGTTCTGGGCGACGGAGTACATGATCTCGCGCCAGGTCCAGAAGGTGCCCGAGCCCACCTGGACCGTGCCGCGCAGGGCCCGGTGGAAGGCGTGGGAGTGCGCGTTGGCCAGACCGGGGAGGGTGAGGCCGCGCAGGATCTCCGCACCCGGGGGCGGGGTCCCGGCCCCGGTCCGGACGGCGGCGATCCGCCCGTCGGCTGATACGTCCAGGGCCACGCCCGGCTCGACGAGGGTGTCGAGCCAGGCGTGTTCCAGCCAGTACGTCTTCGTCACCGGCACGCGAGTCCTTCCAGTACGTCGGCGAGGGCGAGGACGCCGGCCACGCAGTCGTCCTCGGCGGCGAACTCCCGCGGGGAGTGGGAGACGCCGGTCGGGTTCCGTACGAACAGCATCGCGGTCGGGACGGCCGCGGAGAGGATCCCCGCGTCGTGTCCCGCACCCGTGCCCAGGACGGGGACGGACCCGCCCAGGATCCGGTTCATCTCGTCGCGCAGGGCGTGCTCGAACTCGACGACCGGGGTGAAGGACTCCCGGACGATGCCGAGGTCGATCCCGTCGCGGTCGGCGTGCTCGCGGGCGGCCTTCTCGATGGCGGTGACGACCATGTCGAGGGTGGCCTGGTCGGCCGCACGCGAGTCGAGCCAGCCGCGCACCAGGGACGGGATGGCGTTGACCCCGTTGGGCTCGACGGCGATCTTCCCGAAGGTGGCGACGGCCCCGGCGAGGGCCGCCTCGGTGCGGGCGGCCAGCACGGTCGCCGCGTACGTCAGCATCGGGTCGTGCCGGTCCACGAGCCGGGTGGTTCCGGCGTGGTTGGCCTCGCCGCGGAAGTCGAACCGCCAGCGCCCGTGCGGCCAGATCGCGGAGGCGATGCCGACCCGGTCACCGGACAGGTCGAGGGCGCGGCCCTGTTCCACGTGCAGCTCGACGAACGCGCCTACACGGGCGAGCCGTTCGGGGTCGGCCCCGATGGCGTCGGGGTCGTACCCGGCGGCCTCCATGGCCTGGGGCAGGCTGATGCCGTCGGCGTCGCGGAGCTCGTACGCCTTCTCCTTGGTCAGCTGCCCGGCGGTGAGCCGGGAGCCGACGCAGGCGAGGCCGAAGCGGGCGCCTTCCTCGTCACCGAAGTTGGTGATGGCCAGGGGCCTGGCGAACTCCGCGCCCCTCCTGCGGAGTTCGTCCAGGGCCGCGAAGGAGGACACCACGCCGAGGGGGCCGTCGAAGGCCCCGCCGTCGGGGACGGAGTCCAGGTGCGAGCCGGTGACCACGGCGTCCCCCGCGAGGGGGTCGCCGAGCCAGGCCCACTGGTTGCCGTTGCGGTCGGTCTCGTACGTGAGCCCGCGCGCCTCCGCCTGCGCCTGGAACCAGGTCCGGCAGTCGGCGTCGGCACCGGTCCACGCGTAGCGGCGGTAGCCGCCGCTGTCGGCGTGGCGGCCGATGGGGCGCAGCTCGTCCCACATGGCGTGGAACGAGTCTGCGCCGTGGTCACCGGGGGCCGGGGCCGCCGGGTGCGGCCCGGTGGGGGGTGCGCCCACCCGTTCCGCCCCAGCGGAACGACCGCCCACACCCCCGTCTGCGGGCGAGGTCACGCGGAGTCACCCTCGCGCATCGGGACGCGGACGCCGCGCTCGTCCGCGACGGACTCGGCGATGTCGTAGCCCGCGTCGACGTGGCGGATGACGCCCATGCCCGGGTCGTTGGTGAGGACGCGGCGGATCTTCTCGCCGGCCAGCGCGGTGCCGTCGGCGACCGTGACCTGGCCCGCGTGGATGGAGCGGCCCATGCCGACACCGCCGCCGTGGTGGATCGAGACCCAGGAGGCGCCGGAGGCCACGTTGACCATGGCGTTGAGCAGCGGCCAGTCGGCGATCGCGTCGGAGCCGTCCAGCATGGCCTCGGTCTCGCGGTACGGGGAGGCCACCGAGCCGCAGTCGAGGTGGTCGCGGCCGATGGCCAGCGGCGCGGCCAGCGTGCCGTCCGCCACCATCTCGTTGAAGCGTTCGCCCGCCTTGTCGCGCTCGCCGTAGCCGAGCCAGCAGATGCGCGCGGGCAGGCCCTGGAAGTGGACGCGCTCGCCCGCCATCTTGATCCAGCGGTGCAGGGACTCGTTCTCCGGGAAGAGCTCCAGCATCGCCTTGTCGGTCTTGTGGATGTCCGAGGCCTCGCCGGACAGGGCGGCCCAGCGGAAGGGGCCCTTGCCCTCGCAGAAGAGGGGGCGGATGTAGGCGGGGACGAAGCCGGGGAAGGCGAACGCGCGGTCGTAGCCGGCCAGCTGGGCCTCGCCGCGGATGGAGTTGCCGTAGTCGAAGACCTCGGCGCCGGCGTCCATGAAGCCGACCATGGCCTCGACGTGCTTGGCCATGGACTCGCGGGCGCGGGTGGTGAAGCCGGCCGGGTCCTTGGCCGCGTAGGAGGCCATGTCGTCGAAGTCGACGCCCACCGGCAGGTAGGAGAGCGGGTCGTGCGCCGACGTCTGGTCCGTCACGATGTCGATCGGGGCGCCCTCGGCGAGCATCTGCGGGAGGAGCTCGGCGGCGTTGCCGAGCAGACCGATGGAGAGCGGCTTGCGGGCCTCGCGCGCCTCGACCGCGAGCTGCAGCGCGTGCCGCAGGTCATTGGCCTTGACGTCCAGGTAGCGGTGCTCGATGCGGCGCTCGATGGCGCGCGGGTCGACGTCGATGCAGATCGCGACGCCGTCGTTCATCGTCACGGCCAGCGGCTGGGCGCCGCCCATGCCGCCGAGGCCGGCGGTGAGGGTGATGGTGCCGGCCAGGGTGCCGCCGAACTTCTTGGCGGCGACGGCCGCGAAGGTCTCGTAGGTGCCCTGGAGGATGCCCTGGGTGCCGATGTAGATCCACGAACCGGCGGTCATCTGGCCGTACATGGTCAGGCCGAGGTGCTCCAGGCGGCGGAACTCCTCCCAGTTCGCCCAGTCGCCGACCAGGTTGGAGTTGGCGAGCAGGACGCGCGGCGCCCACTCGTGCGTCTGCATCACGCCGACCGGGCGGCCCGACTGCACGAGCATCGTCTCGTCCTGCTTGAGGGTCTGCAGGGTGCGGACCATCGCGTCGTACGAGCGCCAGTCACGGGCCGCCTTGCCGGTGCCGCCGTAGACGACGAGCTTGTCGGGGTGCTCGGCGACCTCGGGGTCGAGGTTGTTCTGGAGCATCCGCAGCGCGGCTTCCTGCTGCCATCCCAGGGCGCTGAGCTCGGTGCCTCGCGCGGCACGTACGGGGCGGGGTCCTGACATGGCGTTGCCTCCTCCGATGTTGGTAAATCCATTCACATACTCTCGTCCTGAATAGATTCAGTCAACAGCTGCGGGGCGCGCCTTCGGATGATGGGATGGCGGGCATGGACAGGGACGTGGTCGTACGAGCCGCCGTCGAACAGGGCCTCCTGGACACCGAACCGGTGGCCTGCCTGCTGGACATCGCCGGGATCAGAGCCTCGGCCGCCGCCCTGACCAGCGCCTTCGCCGCCGCGCTGCCCCCCGGGACGCCCGTCCTGCACGCCTTCGCCGTCAAAGCCGCCCCGCTGGTGCCCGTACTGCGGCTGCTCGCCGACACCGGGCTCGGCTGCGAGGTCGCCAGCCCCGGCGAACTGGCACTGGCCCGGGCGGCCGGGCTGCCCGCGGGCCGGATCGTGCTGGACTCCCCCGCCAAGACCGTCGACGAGCTGCGCGAGGCCCTGGCCCTGGGCATCGCCGTCAACGCCGACAACCGCCAGGAGCTGCACCGCCTGGACGCCCTGGCCGGCGCCGGCCCCAGGTCCCCCGTCGGGATGCGGATCAACCCGCAGACCGGCGCGGGCACCATCGACGCGCTGTCCACGGCGACCGCGACCTCGAAGTTCGGCATCGCCCTGCGCGATCCGGGCGCGCGCGAGTGGCTCGTACGGGCCTACGTCGACCGCCCCTGGCTCACCCGGCTGCACACCCACTCGGGCTCGCAGGGGGTCCCGCTGGCCCTGATCGCCGAGGGCGTGCGCGAGCTGCACGCGCTCGCCGAGGAGATCAACGCGGCGGCCGGGCGCCGCCAGGTCGACACCCTCGACATCGGCGGGGGCCTGCCGGTGAACTTCGCCTCGGACGAGACGTCCCCGACGTACGAGGAGTACGTGACCGCCCTGCGCGGGGCGGCCCCGCGGCTCTTCGACGGCTCGTACGGGCTCGTCACGGAGTTCGGGCGGTCCCTGCTGGCCAAGAACGGCCTGGTCCTGGCGCGCGTCGAGTACACGAAGACCAGCGGGGGCCGCGCCATCGCCCTCACCCACGCCGGGGTCCAGCTGGCGACCCGCACCGCCTACGCGCCCGCGTCCTGGCCGGTGCGGATCCTGCCGTACGACGCGAAGGGGGCGCCGAAGAGCGGGGACGCGGTGGCGCAGGACATCGCGGGCCCGGCGTGCTTCGCCGGCGACCTCCTGGCGACGGCCCGGGAACTCCCGCCCCTCGCCGCGGGCGACGTCATCGCCGTCCCGGACACGGGGGCGTACTTCTTCACCGCGCACTACGGCTACAACAGCCTGCCCCGCCCGGCCGTGCACGGCTTCGCGGTGACCCCGGCGGGGGTGCGGTTCTCCCTGGCCCGGCCGGCGCAGACTCCTGCGGAGCTCATCACGGAGGCGGGCGGGGCCCAGGCGGACGCCTTCCTCTGACGGCGGGGGCGGGTGTGCGGCGGGGCCCCGCAGGGCGTCGAACGCAACCACGCCCTGCTCGCCGGTACCTCTGCAGGTCCGACACCCGAGGAAGCACCCCGGCGCGCGCCCGGCCCCGGCGGCCCGTGCTGGCGGGCCGGGCCGGGGTGCCGCTGCGCGGAGCAGGTCCCCGACCCGCCCTTCCACCGTTCCCCGGGCTCCGCCCGGACCCGCCCTGGGGCTCCGCCCCAGACCCCGCGCCTCAAACGCCGGCGGGGCTGGAATTGCCGCTGCGCGGCAAACCAGCCCCGCCGGGCCGTACCCAGCCCCGCCGGCGTTTGAGGCGCGGGGGTGCGGGGGCGGAGCCCCGGTCAGTCCACGAACAGGCCCCGGGTCGCGGCCCGCGCGTCGAACGCCTCCAGACGCGCCTGCGCATCCGGCAGCGCGTCCGCCATCGCCTCCAGCAGCACCCGCCCCAACAGCATCGGCGCGCACGCCGTGTCGAAGGCCAGGCCGGTGCCGACCGGAGCCGGGATCAGCAAGTCCGAGTGGCGGGCCACCGGGGCGAAGGCCGAGTCGGCCACGGTCACCACTGTCAGCCCCTCCCGCCGCGAGCGCTCCAGCGTGTCCACGACCTCCCTCGGATGCCGCGGCAGCGCGAAGCACAGCAGCGTGCTCGCCCCGGCGGCCACGGCCGCGTCGATGCGGTCGTCCATCATCGAGCCGCCCTCGTCGAGGAGCCGTACGTCCGGATGCACCTTGGCGGCGAAGTACGCGAACCCGCGCGCCTGCGAGGACGCCGCCCGCAGCCCCAGCACCGGCAGCGGCGTGGAGGCCGCCAGCAGCCGGCCCGCCTCCTGGACGGGCGACGGATCGGCGAGCATCGCCGACAGCCTGCGCAGGTTCTCGATCTCCCCCTGCACGGCCTGCTGGTACTCGTTGTACGCGTCCTCGTGCTCGGCGGCCGGCCGCTCCACGGGCGGGGCCACCTCCCGCAGGTGGCGGCGCAGTGCCGGGTACCCGTCGAATCCGAGCGCCACCGCGAACCGGGTCACGGACGGCTGGCTCACCCCGGCCAGCTCGGCGAGTTCCACGCTCGACAGGAACGGCACCTCCGCGGCCCCCCGCACCATGCAGTGCGCGATCCGCCGCTGGGTCGGCGTCAGCCGGTGCCCCTCGAACAGCTTCTGCAGCCGTGCTGCCGGGCTGTCACTCATGCCGCCCCCTCCGTCCCCGTGAAATATTCAGTCACGGAGCACTCTGCATGCGGTTATGCACGCGGGCAAGCCGTGACCGGAATCCGGATACGGGGGCCAGCCCCAGTGCGGGCGCCGGGGGCCGTTCCTAGCGTGGGGGCATGGACGCACACGGCCAGGAACTGAAGAAGGAACTCGACGCCACCCTGGACGCCCGGCGGGACCTGGGCGCGGAGTACGAGGCCGCACTGGTGGACTCGTTCGTCGAGAAGGTCGACACGCAGGTCCGGCGACGGCTGGCGGAGGAACGCCTCCTCGCCGAGCGCGGCGGTCCGGCGGCCGCCGGCATGGGGGACGGGAACTTCGGCGAACGCTTCGGCTTCGCCATCGTCACGCTGGTGCTGGCGATCCCGCTGTCGGCGATCGCCGCCGCGCAGGCGAATCTGGCGGGCCTGCTGGTGGCCTGGGGCGGCATCGTGGGCGTCAACTTCATCCACGCGTCCAAGAACCTGCGCCGCCACAGGGAGTAGGCGGGGACCGCCGCACCCCGGTTGCCCGGGGGCGGGACGACGGCGGTCCCCGCGGAGGACACGGGCCGGGTCAGGGCCGGCCGCGTCCGTGGCGTCCACGCGGTCCGGGAGCCGCTCCGGGGTGCGTTCGCGCCGTTCGGTGGCGCCGGCCGGGTTCCGGTCTCCCGGACTTCCCTGCCGACGACCACCACTGTGCCGGAGCCGTGTTAAGCCGGTGCTGCCGCCACGTGTCGTGCCCGTACCGTTTCCACGACTTCGCCGCGCCGCCGCGCCGCCGGACCCCGGGTCCCCGGCGGCTCGGCCTGTAGCACCCCCGCGCCGCCGGGGTCGGGTGTGTGGCGGGGTGCCCCCGCAGGGCGTCGAACGCAACCACGCTTGCTTGCCGGTGCCTCTGCAGGTTCGACGCCCGAGGAGGTGCCCCGGCGCGCGCCCGGCCCCGGCGGCCGTCAGGCGCGGCCCGGACCGGGGTGCCGCTGCGCGGAGCAGTCCCCTACCCGCCCTTCCACCGTTCCCTGGGGCTCCGCCCCAGACCCCGCGCCTCAAACGCCGGCGAGGCTGGATCGGGCCCCGCCCGGACCCGCGCCTCAAACGCCCGCGAGGCTGGATCGGGCCCCGCCCGGACCCGCGCCTCGAGCGCCGGCGAGGCTGGATCGGGCACGCCCCAGACCCCGCGTCTCCAACGCCGACGGGCCGTATCCAGCCCCGCCGGCGATTGAGGCGCGGGCGCGGAGCGCCGTCGGGGCGACGGGTGGCAGGGGCGCGCGGGGGCGCCGAGCCCCCGCCCGCCCCACCGAGCGAGCCGCAGGCTACTTCGCCGACTTGGCCAGGAACGCCAGCAGGTCCTGCCGGCTCACCACGCCCGTCGGCTTGCCCTCGACCAGGACGATCGCCGCGTCCGCCTCGCCCAGGGCCGCCATCAGGTCGGAGACCGGCTCGCCCGAGCCGACCTGCGGCAGCGGCGCGCTCATGTGCTTCTCCAGCGGGTCGCCCAGCGAGGCGCTCTGCGCGAACAGGGCCGCCAGCAGCTCCTTCTCCACCACCGAGCCGATGACCTCGGCGGCCATCACGTCCGGGTGGCCGGCACCCGGCTTGACGACGGGCATCTGCGAGACGCCGTACTCGCGCAGCACCTCGATCGCCTCGCCCACCGTCTCCTCGGGGTGCATGTGGACCAGGGACGGCATGGCGCCCTCCTTGTCCGCGAGGACGTCGCCGATGCGCGCCGCCGGCCCGGCCTCCTCCAGGAAGCCGTGCCCGGCCATCCACTCGTCCGAGAAGATCTTGCTCAGGTAGCCGCGGCCGCTGTCCGGGAGGAGCACGACGACCACGTCGTCCGGGCCGAGGCCCTCCGCCACGCGCAGGGCGGCGACGACCGCCATGCCGCAGGAGCCGCCGACGAGCAGGCCCTCCTCCTTCGCGAGGCGGCGCGTCATCTGGAAGGAGTCCTTGTCGGACACCGCGATGATCTCGTCGGTCACGTTCGGGTCGTAGGCGGTCGGCCAGAAGTCCTCGCCGACACCCTCGACGAGGTACGGGCGGCCGGAGCCGCCGGAGTACACCGAGCCCTCGGGGTCGGCGCCGATGACCTTGACCTTCCCGCCGCTGACCTCCTTGAGGTAGTTGCCGGTGCCGGAGATCGTGCCGCCCGTGCCGACGCCGGCGACGAAGTGGGTGATCTTGCCGTCCGTCTGCTCCCAGAGCTCGGGCCCGGTGGTCTCGTAGTGCGAACGGGGGTTGTTCGGGTTGCTGTACTGGTCGGGCTTCCAGGCGCCCGGCGTCTCGCGCACGAGGCGGTCGGACACGTTGTAGTACGAGTCCGGGTGCTCGGGGTCGACCGCGGTCGGGCAGACCACGACCTCGGCTCCGTACGCCCGCAGCACGTTGATCTTGTCGAGCGAGACCTTGTCAGGGCAGACGAAGATGCACTTGTAACCCTTTTGCTGGGCCACGATGGCGAGTCCTACACCCGTGTTGCCGCTGGTCGGCTCCACGATGGTGCCACCGGGCTTGAGGGCTCCGCTCTGCTCGGCGGCCTCGATCATGCGCACGGCGATCCGGTCCTTCACGGAGCCGCCGGGATTGAAGTACTCGACCTTCGCCAGGACGGTGGCCTGGAGGCCTTCGGTCACACGGTTGAGCTTCACCAGCGGGGTGTTGCCGACGAGGCTGATCATCGAGTCGTGGAATTGCACCATGTTCTCCAAGGACGGGACTCCACGGGTTCTCCGGGAGCTTCGGCCAGAGTATGCGGAAAGGGATTGGACGACCGTCCGTACGGGGCAGGAAGGTCAACGAAGCCCGAGTCGGCGAAGCGAGGTGGTCTGAAGGGTGTCCAGGGCGAGAACGGCCCGCCGGATCGCGGCGGGCGCAGCGTACGGCGGCGGCGGGCTCGGGCTGGTCGGGGTCGCCGCGGTGGGGCTCGTACTGGCGGAGATGCAGTTCGCCAAGCGCACGGTGGGGAGCGGGCTGGGCGATCCGCCGCGCGCGGACGGACTGTACGGGAGCGAGTTCAACGGGCCGGAGCTGAGTCCGGGCCCGCTGCGGCTGGCGATGCTGGGCGATTCCACGGCCGCCGGCCTGGGCGTACGGCGAGCCAGGCAGACCCCGGCGGCCCTGATGGCCTCCGGGCTGGCGGCGGTGGCCGAGCGGCCGGTGGAGCTGCGCAACGTCGCCCTGTCGGGGGCCATGTCCGACGACCTGGACCGCCAGGTCGGGCTGCTGCTGGACGGGGACCGGCCCCCGCCGGACGTGTGCGTGATCATGATCGGGGCGAACGACGTGACGCGGCGCATGCCGCCCACGCAGTCGGTCCGCCACCTCACCTCGGCGGTGCGGCGGCTGCGCATGGCGGGCGCGGAGGTCGTGGTCGGCACCTGCCCGGACCTGGGCACGATCGAGCCGGTGTACCAGCCGCTGAGGTGGCTGGCCCGGCGGGTCTCGCGGCAGCTCGCGGCCGCGCAGACCATAGGGGTGGTCGCACTGGGCGCCCGTACGGTCTCGATGGGCGACCTCCTCGGGCCGGAGTTCGCGGCGAACCCCCGGGAGATGTTCGGCCCGGACTCCTACCACCCCTCGGCGGAGGGGTACGCGACCGCGGCGATGGCCGTGCTGCCCACGCTGTGCGCGGCGCTGTCGCTGTGGCCGGAGTCCGACCGGCTGGACGTGTCCCGGCACGAGGACATGCTGCCGGTCGCGAAGGCGGCGTCGGCGGCGGCCGATCAGGCGGGTACGGAGGTCACGGCCGCCCGCGGCCCGTGGGTCCTCCTCAAGCACCGCCGCCGGCGCCGGCTCACCGCGGAGGACCCGGCCACCGCCCCGGCCCCGGCGGACCTGTCCGGCCCGTAGCCCCGCCGGGCCGCCGCCGCCCTTGCCGCCCCGGCACGGCCCAGCCGGGCCGGGCCGCTGCCGCCCTTGCCACCCCGGCGCGGCCCAGTCTGGCCGGGCCGCTGCCGCCCCCGGCCCCGCCCAGCCCGGCGGGGCCGTTGCCACCCCTAGGCGCCGCCCAGCCCGGCGGGGCCGTTGCCACCCCTAGGCGCCGCCCAGCCCGGCGGGGCCGTTGCCACCCCTAGGCGCCGGCCAGCCCCGGGGGCTACGCCTCCGCTGCGCGGGGCCGTAGCCCCGGCGGGCCGTGGTCGCCGCTGCGCGGGGCCTGTCCCCTACCCGCCCTTCCACCGTTCCCCGGGCTCCGCCCGGACCCGCCCTGGGGCTCCGCCCCAGACCCCGCGCCTCAAACGCCGGCGAGGCTGAATCGGGCCCCGCGCCCCGAACGCCGGCGAGGCTGGGATCGGCCCGCGCCCCGAACGCCGGCGAGGCTGGATCGGGCCCCGTCGAGGGGCGATATCAGCCCCGCCGGCGTTTGAGGCGCCGCCGGAGGCGAATTCAGCCCGTCCGGCGTTTGAGGACCGGGGGTCCGGGGGCGGAGTCCCCGGCAGCGGCGCCGCAGACGCATGATGGGGGTACCCCCCGCGGGAGCGACCGGCATCACACCGCCCGGGCGGTGACCTCGACCGTACGGGGCGGTAACTTCGCATGCGGTCCCGCAACGACGCACGCACCCCTTGGAGTCCCGATGCCCGAAGCAGTCATCGTTTCCACCGCCCGCTCCCCGATCGGGCGCGCCGGCAAGGGCTCCCTCAAGGACGTCCGCCCGGACGACCTGACCGCCACGATCATCCAGGCCGCCCTCGCCAAGGTCCCCGAGCTGGACCCCCGCGAGATCGACGACCTGATGCTGGGCTGCGGCCTCCCCGGCGGCGAGCAGGGGCACAACCTGGGCCGCATCGTCGCCGTGCAGATGGGCATGGACCACCTGCCGGGCCTCACCGTCACCCGGTACTGTTCCTCCTCCCTCCAGACCTCCCGGATGGCCCTGCACGCCATCAAGGCGGGCGAGGGCGACGTCTTCATCTCCGCCGGTGTCGAGACCGTGTCCCGGTTCGTCAACGGCTCCTCCGACGGCATGCCCGGCACGCACAACCCGCTCTTCGCGGACGCCGAGGCCCGTACGGCCGCCGTCGCGCAGAGCGAGGGCAGCGACTGGCACGACCCGCGCGAGGACGGCCTGATCCCCGACGCGTACATCGCGATGGGGCAGACCGCCGAGAACCTGGCCCGCCTCAAGGGCGTGACCCGTCAGGACATGGACGAGTTCGGCGTCCGCTCGCAGAACCTCGCCGAGGCCGCCATCAAGAACGGCTTCTGGGAGCGGGAGATCACCCCCGTCACCACCCCCGACGGCACCGTGGTCACCGCGGACGACGGCCCGCGCGCCGGGGTCACCCTGGAGGGCGTGCAGGGCCTCAAGCCCGTCTTCCGCCCCGACGGCCTGGTCACCGCCGCCAACTGCTGCCCGCTGAACGACGGCGCCGCCGCCCTCGTCATCATGAGCGACACCAAGGCCCGCGAGCTGGGCCTGACCCCGCTGGCCCGGATCGTCTCCACCGGCGTCACCGGCCTCTCCCCCGAGATCATGGGCCTGGGCCCGGTCGAGGCCTCGAAGCAGGCGCTGAAGCGCGCGGGCCTGACGGTCGGCGACATCGACCTGTTCGAGATCAACGAGGCCTTCGCGGCCCAGGTCATCCCGTCCTACCGCGACCTCGACATCCCCCTCGACAAGCTGAACGTCAACGGCGGGGCCATCGCCGTCGGTCACCCGTTCGGGATGACCGGCGCCCGCATCACCGGCACCCTGATCAACAGCCTGCAGTTCCACGACAAGCAGTTCGGTCTGGAGACCATGTGCGTCGGCGGCGGCCAGGGCATGGCCATGGTCATCGAGCGGCTGAGCTGAGCGGAGCCGAGCCGTCACCGCAGCTGAGCGGATCAAGAGGGGCCCCTGACGCCGCAAGGGATCGGGCCCGGTTCCCCGCGTCGCGCGGGGGCCGGGTCTAACCCCGTCGCGGCCGACCTGTGACCGAATCTCCCCCAGGATGTGACCTATCTCCTGGGGGCTCGGCATATATGCAGGTCAGGCGCCGTACGGATGGGCGCATCGGGACGAAAGACCTGTCCATTTCATGACGTAATGCACTGCACGCCATTCCCAGGTCGGGACACTCTGATGTAGGAAGTCGGGGGATCGAATCACACCGGGAGTCACTCAGTGAGCGCCATGCCTCTTGCCCTGCTGCTGACCGCGGCCGCTGCCACGGCCGTCGGCGCTGCTGCGCTGCACGCCGTCCACGGCCTGCGCAAGCAGGTCACGGCCCTGCGCAGTGAGCTGGCGGTGCCGCACCCCCGCGGTGCGACCGTCCCGCACGCCCGCAGCGCCGTGGAGTCCCCCGCCGCGGAGATACGAGCCGCCGTGGCCGAAGCCCTCGCCGAGGAGCGCGAGCGCGAGCTGGCCGAAGCGCGCGCCTTCTGGGCCGCGCAGGAGGCTCGTGACGCCGCCGACGCGCCCTCCCTGCTGGGCGGCCTGCCCGGCCTCGGCGACGACGGCCCGCACGTCTTCCTGCCCCGGCAGGCCGACCTCGTAGGCCTGGAGCCGGTCCTCGGGGAGGAGTCCCTCGACGAGAACCCGTACCCGGAGGACTCGGCCGAGCTGGCCGCCGCCCGCCGGCGCCACCCCTCGCACCCCGATTTCGTTCCGGTCCAGGCCTCGCACCCGGGCGCGGACCACGAGCGCACGGTCAGCCGCCTGGAGGAGCTCGCGGAGGCCCGTACGGCCCTCGCGGACGTCCGCCCGGGCCCGCTGGGCACCCTCGACGTGTACGTCTTCACGGACGGCACCACGCTCTGCATGACCCCGGGGCACCGGGAGACCGCGGAGCGCCTCGCCGAGGCCCTGCGCTCGGGCACCGCTCCGGTCCTGCTCGGCGGCTCCGGCATCTCCGGCGCCTACGCGCTGACCTTCTCCTGCGGCGACGCCGAGGACCCGGACAGCAACGTCTACATCCTCGCGGACCGCGTCATCGCATCGCTTTAGCCTCGGCCCGCTCCACCAGTCGCACGGCCTCGTCCAGCAGCTCGGACGGGGCCTTCGCGCCGTCCGGGGCCGGTACGCGGCGCAGCGCCTCCGCGAGGTCCGCGCCGGCCACGGCGACCTGGTCACCGACGACGAAGAGCCCCTCGTCCGGCATCTCCCGCACGGCGGCGGCCGGGGCGCCCTCAAGGGTCTGCGCCCTCGCCGAGAGCTCACGGGCCAGCTCCAGTGCCGCCTCGGCGGCTCCTTGCCGCAGGCGGCTCTGCGGGGCGGCCCGCAGCCGGTCCGCGAAACGTTCCACGACGGCGGTCAGGGGTGAGGTATCGAGCACCCGGCCGACCTTACGCGCCGTCCGCGCACCATTGCCAACGGGCGTACTCTCCGGCACGGTGACGTGAAGAGAACAGCACGGCAACCTTCCGGAGGCGCCCATGTCCGTAGAGTTCTCCGAGCAGACCCACCGCAACATGATCGACAGAATCCCCCTGACGACCGGTCGTGAAGTGTCCGACTGGCTCCGCACCGTGGACGAAGGCCCCTCCCTCGTCCGGTTCGAGGAGAAGGTCAGCTGGCTGCGCGGCGCGCACGAACTGTCGTACGGCCAGGCCAAGGCGATCATCCACGAGTACGACCTGCGCAGAGCCGCCCGCCGGTTCGGCTGACCCCAGGACGCCAGGAACCCAGGGCCCCAGGGCCCCGAGACGCGGGAAGGCCCCGCGAGCGTGTGCTCGCGGGGCCTTCCCCCTGCAGTGGGCGAACCGGACGGCTGCCGGTACGGCTAGTCGTCGCCGGAGAGGATCTGGAAGAGGCGCAGCAGCTCCAGGTAGATCCACACCAGGGTCAGCGTGAGGCCGAAGGCCGCCAGCCAGGCCTCCTCGCGCGGGGCGCCGTACGTCACGCCGTCCTCGACCTGCTTGAAGTCCATGGCGAGGAAGCAGGCGCCGAGGATGACGCCGACGATGCCGAAGACGATGCCGAGGCCGCCGCTGCGGAAGCCGAGGCCGTCACCGCCGCCGAAGAGCGCGAAGAGCGAGTTCGCGACCATCAGCAGGACGAAGCCGAGCGCCGCGGCCATCACGAAGCCGGTGAAGCGCCGGTTGACGCGGATCCAGCCCATCTTGTAGGCGAGGAGCACGGCGGCGAAGACGCACATCGTGCCCATGACGGCCTGGATGACCACGCCGGCACCGAAGTAGGTGCTGGTGGCCGCGCTGATGACACCGAGGAAGACACCCTCCAGCGCCGCGTAGCCCAGGATCAGCGCCGGGACCGGCTTGCGCTTGAAGGACTGGACCATGGCCAGCACGAACGCGACCAGGGCCGCGCCGATGGCGATGCCGTACGACTTGCCGAGGTTCGCCGGGTCGACCGGCAGGAGGACCCAGGACAGGGTCGCCGTCACGATGAGCGTGCCGAGCGTCATGGCCGTGCGGCTCACGACGTCGTCCATGGTCATGGCGTTCGTGCGCGCCGGCGCCTGCGGCATACCCGTCATCGGGTCGGTCGCGTACGGGTTCGTCGCGTACGGGTTGGTCCCGGCCTGCTGGTACTGCGCGTCAAAGCCCGCGTAGCCACCGTTGTCGCGGCTGAACCCCCGTCGCGAGAAGACCGGGTTACTGCTCCTCATCTCACTCCTCCGTGGCCACCGAGCGCGGCCTCGCATCAAGAGTAATGCGCTCGCAAAAAAATCACCCTACTGCTGGAGGAGGATCTTAGGAGAAGACGGGGCGACGCGCAGGGGATAAATCGACCGGGCCTCGGGGAGCTGAGGAGTGCCCGGAGCCGGACTTGAACCGGCACGACCCGAAGGTCAGCGAGGTTTAAGCTCGCCGTGTCTGCATTCCACCATCCGGGCAGGGCGTGGCGGCCCCCGATAAAGCCTTCAGCGCTGCCCCGAGCCTATCCGGAACACCCGTGCCACCACCTGGCCGTCTTTCCGATGTTGTCTGATTTTATTGGCGATTGAGGGTGCGTCAGGGCACAGAAGGCGCGGTGGGCCCCTTCTCCGGGACGATCACCGCCGATGCGGGAATGACGGGATTTCGATGTCCCGCGCCACCCCGCCCGCCACCCCGCGCCTCCCCGGGTCTGCGCAGGTGGATCAGGGTCGCCGTCATACCAGAGGCGTACGCGGACGCTCCCGCGGTCAGACTCCAGTGGGCCTGCGAACCGGCACCGCGGCTGATCCGGAGCGCGCCCGGCGCGGAGACGATGGAAAAGTCCCCGCACCGCAGACCGAGGAGCCCTCCCGTGACCACCATGAACCACGCCCCGCGCACCAGCCAGGCCGTGGCCGCCCGAGCGACGGGCCTCTCCAAGGTGTACGGCCAGGGCGAGACCCAGGTGGTCGCCCTCGACAACGTCTCCGTGGACTTCGCGCAGGGACAGTTCACCGCGATCATGGGCCCCTCGGGCTCCGGCAAGTCCACGCTGATGCACTGCGTCGCGGGCCTGGACACCTTCTCCTCCGGCTCCGTGCGCATCGGTGAGACCGAGCTGGGCTCCCTCAAGGACAAGCAGCTCACGCAGCTGCGCCGGGACAAGATCGGCTTCATCTTCCAGGCCTTCAACCTGCTGCCGACCCTGACGGCCCTGGAGAACATCACGCTTCCCATGGACATCGCCGGCCGCAAGGCCGACCAGCGGTGGCTGGACACGGTCATCGAGATGGTCGGCCTCTCCGGCCGCCTCTCCCACCGCCCCACGCAGCTCTCCGGCGGCCAGCAGCAGCGCGTGGCCGTGGCCCGCGCCCTGGCCTCCCGCCCCGAGATCATCTTCGGCGACGAGCCCACCGGGAACCTGGACTCGCGCTCCGGCGCCGAGGTCCTCGGCTTCCTGCGCAACTCGGTGCGCGAGCTCGGCCAGACCGTCGTCATGGTCACCCACGACCCGGTCGCCGCCTCCTACGCGGACCGCGTCGTCTTCCTCGCCGACGGCCGCATCGTCGACGAGATGTACGCACCCACCGCGGACGGCGTCCTGGACCGCATGAAGGCCTTCGACTCCAAGGGCCGTACGAGCTGAGGCTCCCTCACCCCCCTGCCCGGTCCCGCCGATTCCCCTTGGACTTCTCCACCATGTTCCGTACCGCCCTGCGCAACGTCCTCGCGCACAAGGCCCGGCTGTTGATGACGGTGCTCGCCGTCACCCTCGGCGTCGCCTTCGTCTCCGGCACCCTGATCTTCACCGACACGCTCGGCAAGGCCCTCTCGGGCCAGTCCGCCAAGAGTTACGACGGCGTCGCCGTCTCCGTGACCTCGTACGGCCAGGGCCGGGGCGACGAGGGCCAGAAGGAGGGCGAGCCGGGCATCAGCGCGCAGACCCTCGACAAGGTCAAGGCTCTGGGCGGCGTGGACTCCGTCTCCGGCCGCGTCTCCGGCTTCGCCGGCGTCGGTGACGAGAAGGGCGAGCTGATCGGCTCCGGCTGGTCCAACAAGGGCGCCAACTACGCCCCCGTCAAGGACGGCAAGGACCCGCGCTACACCTTCACCGAGGGCACCGGCCCGGTCAGGGCCGACCAGATCGCGCTCGACCGGGCGACCGCCGACACCGGCAGGTACGAGGTCGGTGACAAGGTCCGTGTCGCCACCAACGGCCCGGTGAAGGAGTACACCCTCTCCGGTGTCTTCACCACCGAGGACGGCGCGGTCAGCGCGGGCGGCAGCCTGGTCCTCTTCGACACCGCCGTCGCCCAGGAGCTCTACCTCAAGCCCGGCTTCTACGAGGAGCTCTCCGTCGCCGCCAAGGCCGGCACCTCCGCCGACCGGCTGCTCGCCGAGATCGAGCCGCTGCTCGACTCCAAGCACACCAAGGCGCAGACCGGTGCCGAACTCGCCCGGCAACAGGCCAAGGACGTGGCGAGGGGGATGACGAACATGAACCAGATGCTGCTCGCCTTCGCGGGCATCGCGCTCTTCGTCGGCATCTTCCTCATCTACAACACCTTCACCATGCTGGTGACCCAGCGCACCAGGGAACTGGCCCTGCTGCGCGCCGTCGGCGCCGACCGCGGCCAGGTCATGCGCTCGGTGCTCACCGAAGCCCTCGTCGTCGGCGTCGTCTCCGCCGCCGTCGGCCTGGCCGGCGGTGCGGGCCTGGCGGTCGGCATCCGCTCCGCGATCGAGGCCTTCGGCGCCAAGCTCCCGGCCGGCGGCCTCGTGATCGCCCCGGCCACCGTCATCGCGGCCCTGGTCATCGGCGTCCTCGTCACCACCCTCGCCGCCCTGCTGCCGGCCTGGCGCACCGGCCGGATCGCCCCGGTCGCCGCGATGGGCAGCGCCCACCTGCCGGCCACCGCCAAGTCCCTGGTCCTGCGCAACGTCCTCGGTTCCGTCATCAGCCTCGCCGGCATCGGCGTGGTCATGCTCGGCGTCTCCATGGGCGGCGACGGCCGCATGGTCATCGGAGCCGGCGCGTTCTTCCTGCTCATCGGCATG
Source organism: Streptomyces sp. NPDC053432 (assembly GCF_055585365.1). Taxonomy (NCBI): domain Bacteria; kingdom Bacillati; phylum Actinomycetota; class Actinomycetes; order Kitasatosporales; family Streptomycetaceae; genus Streptomyces; species Streptomyces sp. NPDC053432. Next base: position 259,475 of record NZ_JBVJKF010000007.1, on the reverse strand, counting down.
ATCGTGATCCTGCCGCTGCTGTCCAGGCCGGTCATCGCCGCGATCCGCCCCGGCCTGCAGAAGGTCTTCGGTGTCCCCGGCAAGCTGGCCGCCCAGAACGCCGTGCGCAACCCGCGCCGCACCGCGGTCACCGCCGCGTCGCTGGCAATCGGACTGACCCTGGTCACCACCCTGTCGGTGCTCGGCATCACCATGGGCACGGCCGTCGACCGGATGAGCACGGACAACATCAAGGCCGACTACAAGGTCTCCATGGCCGCCGACGGCATGCCCCTGGACAAGTCGGTCGTCGAGGCCCTCGCCAAGGCCCCCGCGGTCAAGGCCGTCTCCGAGCAGGCCGCCGGCTTCCTGAAGATCGGCGACAGTTTCCGCTCGGCCTCCGGGGTGAATCCGGCCGGCATCGGCGAGCTGCTGAACGTCGAGACCGTCAGCGGCTCGGTGGACTCCCTGGGCAGGGGCGAGGTCCTCGTCGCCGAGAAGACCGCCAAGGACAGGAACCTCACCGTCGGCTCGCCGCTCCAGGTCCAGTACGACGACGGCCAGAAGGCCACGCTCAAGGTCGGCGGCGTCTTCAAGGACCTGGAGGGCCTGCTGTCCCCGTACGTGCTCGACAACCGGATCCTCGCCGCGCACAGCGACGAACAGTACATCCGCGAGGTCTACGTCCACACCGCCGGCGGCGCCTCCACGGCGAACCAGCAGGCCGTCGTCGACGCCCTCGGCAAGAACCCGGCGATGAAGGTCTCCACCCAGCAGGACATGCGCAACGAGATGGGCGGCATCGTCAACACGATGCTCAACATCATGTACGGCCTGCTCGGGATGGCCCTGATCATCTCGGTGCTCGGCGTCGTCAACACCCTCGCGATGTCCGTCTTCGAACGGACCCAGGAGATCGGCATGCTGCGGGCGATCGGCCTCGACCGCGGCCGGGTCAAGAACATGATCCGCCTGGAGGCCGTGGTCATCTCGCTCTTCGGCGCGGTGCTCGGTGTCGTCATCGGCGTCTTCCTCGCCTGGGCCGTGGGCTCCACCCTCGCCAAGGCGGTACCGAACTACGCGCTGGTCCTGCCGTGGGACCGGATCGGTGTCTTCCTGCTGCTGGCCGCCGTGGTCGGCGTCCTGGCCGCCATGTGGCCGGCCCGCAGCGCGGCGCGACTGAACATGCTGACCGCCATCAAGACGGAGTAGCGGCGCGGCACGCCGCGCCGTGAAGGGCCCCGGGGCTGCTGCCCCGGGGCCCTTCGGCGTGCGGTCGCGCCCTACTCCGTCCAGGCGCGCGGCCGCAGCGGGAGGCCCGATTCCCCCCTCGCCGAGGGGCGCACCGCGAGCACCTGGTTGACACCGAGCCGGCCCCGCTCGAAGCCCAGCGCGGAGGCCGCCATGTACAGCTGCCAGACGCGGGCGCGCCCGGGCGAGGTCAGCCGTACGCACTCCGCCCAGTGCTCCTCCAGCCGCGCCACCCACGCCCGCAGGGTCAGCCCGTAGTGCTCGCGCAGCGCCTCCACGTCGCGGACCTCGAAGCCGGCCCGCTCCAGCTCGCCGACGGTGCTGCCGAGCGGGGAGAGCTCCCCGTCGGGGAAGACGTAGGCGTCGATGAACTCGTCGATCCGGTAGGCGTCCTCGTCGGCCTCCGGGGGCCGGGCGATCTGGTGGTTCAGCAGCCGTCCGCCCGGGCGCAGCAGGGCGTGCAGGGTGCGGGCGTACTCGTGGTAGCGCTCGGCGCCCACGTGCTCGGCCATGCCGATGGAGGAAACGGCGTCGTACGGGCCGTCCTTCACGTCCCGGTAGTCCTGGATCCGGATCTCCACCAGGTCGGTGAGCCCCTCGTCGGCGACGCGCTTGAGGGCGTAGGCGGCCTGCTCGCGGGAGAGGGTGATGCCGGTGACCCGGACGCCGTACTCGCGGGCCGCGTGCACCGCCATGGAGCCCCAGCCGCAGCCCACGTCGAGGAGCCGTTCGCCGGGGCGCAGGGCGAGTTTGCGGCAGACGAGGTCGAGCTTGTCGCGCTGGGCCGACTCCAGGGTCCCGCCGCGCGTCCAGTAGGCGCAGGAGTACACCATCGAGGGGCCGAGCACGCGTTCGTAGAACTCGTTGCCGACGTCGTAGTGGTGGCTGACGGCCCGCCGGTCGCGGCCCCTGCTGTGCTGCGGCCCACCGCGCCGGACGCCCGCCTCCTCGGCCGGGGGCGCGGGCGGCGGCAGCGGTCCGGCGAGCGCTACCAGCCCGCGTACGGCGGCCCGGCGCTCGGGGTCGCGCAGCAGCCGGGCGGCCTCCGGGAGGGCGGCCGGGCGGGCCTCCCGCGCCCGGTCGGCGACGGCGGCCAGGGCCGCGAGCGGCCCGGCCCGGCCGGCCCGCCCGGCCGTCGGGCCCGCGGGCCCGGAGCGGACGGCGGGCGGCAGCGTGCGCTCCTTCTCCCAGACGAGTCCGGCCACCCGGTCCAGCAGCTCGAACAGGTCGCCGTCGACCGTGAGGTCGCCGGCGACCCACGCGCGGGCCAGGCCGAGTTCACCCGGTTTCCAGAGCATCCGGCGCACGGCACGGCGGCGGCGGAAGACGAGCACGGGACCAGTGGGCGGGCCCGCCTCGCTGCCGTCCCACGCACGGATGCGCACGGGCAGCGGGGCTTCCAGCAGGGTCTCGGCTAGAGCAGCCAGCCGCGGCGCGGCGTCGTTCATGGCGCACCTCCACAAAGCTCCGACGCATCCGTCTACCCATCCCGGGCTCCGGGTACGCCGAAGGGGCCGCCCGCACCACGGATGGCGGGCGGCCCCTTCGGGGTCGTGCTGGGTGCGCCGGAGCGCTTACGAGGCCTTGGCCTTCTCCGCCGGGGCGGAGGCGGCGGCCGGAGCCGGCGCCGGCTTGGCGGCTTCGTAGAACTCCTCGCGGGGGGTCTCCAGGGCTCCGAGGGAGACGACCTCGCGCTTGAGGAACATGCCGAGGGTCCAGTCGGCGAAGACGCGGATCTTGCGGTTCCAGGTCGGCATGGCCATGCCGTGGTAGCCACGGTGCATGTACCAGGCGAGCCGGCCCTTGAGCTTGATCTTCATCTTGCCCATGACGATCATCGCGACGCCCTTGTGGAGGCCGAGGCCCGCCACCGCACCCTTGTTGGAGTGCGAGTACTCGGTCTGCGGGAAGCCCCGCATGCCCGAGATGACGTTGTCGCCGAGGACCTTGGCCTGGCGCAGCGCGTGCTGGGCGTTCGGCGGGCACCAGGCGTTCTCGACGCCGGCCTTGCGGGCGGCGATGTCGGGAACCTGGGCGTTGTCGCCGGCGGTCCAGATGTAGTCCGTGCCCTTGACCTGGAGGGTCGGCTCGGCGTCCACGTGGCCGCGCGGGCCCAGCGGGAGGCCGTAGCGGGCCAGCACCGGGTTGGGCTTGACGCCCGCGGTCCACACGATGGTGTTGGAGTCGACCTCGAGGCCGTTCTTCAGCACCACGTGGCCGTCCACGCAGGAGTCCATGGAGGTGTTGAGGTAGATCTCGATGCCGCGGGACTCGAGGTGCTCCTTGCCCCAGGTGCCGAGCTTGGGCCCGACCTCGGGGAGGATCTTGTCGGCCGCGTCGACCAGGATGAAGCGCATGTCCTCGCGCTTGATCGTGGAGTAGTACTTCGCGGCGTCGCGGGCCATGTCCTCGACCTCGCCGATGGTCTCCGCACCGGCGAAGCCGCCGCCGACGAAGACGAAGGTGAGGGCCTTGCGGCGGACGTTCTCGTCCGTCGTGGACTCGGCCTTGTCGAGCTGCTCGAGGACATGGTTGCGCAGGCCGATGCCCTCTTCGACGCCCTTCATACCGATGCCCTGTTCGGCGAGGCCGGGGATCGGGAAGGTGCGGGAGACGGCGCCGAGCGCGATCACCAGGTAGTCGAAGGGCAGCTCGTACGCCTCGCCGACGAGCGGCGTGACGACGGCGACCTTGCGGTCCTGGTCGATGCTGGTGACCCGGCCGGTGAGTACCTCTGCCTTGGGCAGCACGCGTCGCAGCGGGACGACGACGTGCCGAGGCGAGATGCTGCCTGCGGCCACTTCGGGGAGGAAGGGCTGGTAGGTCATGTACGACCGCGGGTCGACGACCGTGACGGTCGCCTCGCCGTAACGCATCTTCTTCATGATGCGCTTGGCCGCGTACAGACCTACGTACCCACCTCCTACAACGAGGATCCTGGGACGCTCCGTGGTGCTCATGGAACGAGTATCCAGCACCCCCAGGGGTGATGCTCGTGAGCCCCTTCACAAGGTGCGGAAGACCCTCTGCTACACTCCGCGGCCCGCGTGACGGAAGTCATGACACGCAACGGGAACCGCGGCACCTCGGAGATCGTTGTTCACCCGTCCTGAACTGGGATGTAGGCCCTCGACCGGACTGGACCACCGGTCTTTGTCCATACGTCTGACGCGGAACCCGTCGGCTCCGACATTCGCACGAACGCTCAAAAAAAGAGCCCGAGGGCCTCGGAAGAGCCCCGAACGGCCCCTCCGACTGCCCTGCGGACCCCTTTTCCTTGTGAAGAACTTCACGAACTTGGTGTGGATCAAGGGGCCGAAGTCCCCCGCGGACCCCCGCAGAGGCAGCCCGAAGCACCGTTCCGCCTGGGAATCCGCTGCCCGCCGCGCCCCGTCTCAGGCTACGGACCAGGCGATGCCGTCCGGCATCTCCGGTGAACCGGTCACCGGCTCGGCTCGGCTCGGCTCGGCTCGGCTCGGGACAGCCTGTGTACACATCCGCGCGTACACTGCTGTCATGAGTGAGAACGCTGTGACCGTGCGCGAAGCCCGTGCCCACCTCGCGGACCACATCAACCGGGCGGAGCAGGGCGCTCCGACCATAATCACCCGCAACGGCGCCCCGGTGGCCGCCCTCGTTCCCATCGCCGACTTCAACGCGCTCGAAGCCGCGGCCGACGAACTCCTCGCGCGCGAGGCGGAGGCCGTGCTGGCAGAAGGCGGGCCGACCGTGACCATGGCCGAACTGTTGGCCGACCTGTTCAGTGAGCGGGGTGACGGCGCGGCGTGAAGTACGCGTTCCGGTTCACCACCGCGGCGCAACGGCAGCTCCGGGCAATCGACAAGCCGGCCGCAATGCGCATCCTCGCCGCACTCACCGCGCTGGGAGACGATCCGTACCGCGAGGACGCCGACGTCAAGAAGCTCACCGGACCTTCCGGCCTCTACCGGCTCCGGGTGGGCAGTTACCGGATCGCCTATCAGGTCCTTGACGGCGAGCTCGTCATTCTCGTCGTCAAAATCGGCGACCGGCGGGACATCTACCGCAACATATGAGGCTACGACGACGGCGCTCCGATCAGTCGACCGGAGCGCCATCGCTCAGCGGTCCGGCAGGTCGGAGCGCTGCTTGTCGGTCTCGACCTCGTCCGCGGTCTTGATCGCGATGCCGTCCAGGATGTCGTGCTCCGAGACGACGACCTCCGAGGCCCCGATGCGCTCCATGATCGCCAGCAGGACCAGGGCGCCCGCGCCGATGACGTCCACCCGGCCCTCGTGCATCACGGGGATCGCGGCGCGCTCGGCGTGCGTCTGCGTCAGCATCCGCCCGCTGATCTCGCGCACCTGCTCGTAGGAGATCCGGGAGTGGTGGATCCGCTCGGAGACGTACTCCGGCAGGCCCAGCGCGATCCCGGCGACCGTGGTCACCGAGCCGGCCAGACCCACCAGGGTGCGCGCCTCGTGCAGCGGGACCGATTCCTCGGCCAGGTCCAGGGCCGCCTCGATGTCGGCCCGCATCGCGTCGATCTGCGCGGCGGTCGGCGGGTCGGTGACGACCCCGTCCGCCACCAGGTGACGCTCGGTCATCCGGACGCAGCCGACGTCCACCGAGCGGGCGGCCCGTACGTGCTCCTCACCGACCACGAACTCCGTCGAGCCGCCGCCGATGTCGACCACCAGGAACGGCCGTTCCAGGTGCTCGTGCGCGGTCAGCTCCTTGGTGGCGCCGGTGAAGGAGAACTCCGCCTCCTCGTCCCCGGTGATCACCTCGGGCTCGACGCCCAGGATCTCCTTGACGCCCCGAACGAACTCGTCGCGGTTCTCGGCGTCCCGCGAGGCGGAGGTGGCCACGAAACGCACCCGCTCCGCGCCGAGTTCCGCGATGACCCGCGCGTACTCGCGGCAGGCCGCGAAGGTGCGCTCCAGGGCCTCGGGGGCCAGCCGGCCCGTCTTGTCGACGCCCTGGCCGAGCCGCACGATGGTCATGCGGCGGTCGAGCTCGACCAGGTCCCCGGTGGCCGGGTCGCAGTCCGCGACGAGGAGGCGGATGGAGTTCGTCCCGCAGTCGATGCCCGCGACCCGGGTCACTTCGCGTCCTCTTCCTTCTTCTCCGCGCACGGGGTGACGCAGGGGCCCTTGGCCCACCACTCCGGCAGCATCGCCAGCGCCTCGTCGCCGAACGGGTTCACGCCCGGGCCGGCGGCCAGCGAGTGGCCGACCAGGACGTGCAGGCACTTCACCCGGTCCGGCATGCCGCCGGCGCTCGGGAAGCCCTGGAGCACCTCGATCGCGTCACGGCGCCGGATGTAGTCCTCGTGCGCGGCCCGGTAGGCGGCGGCCAGCTCCGGGTCCTCGGCGAGCCGGGCCTGCATCTCCTTCATCACGCCGTTGGCCTCCAGCGTGCCGATGGCGCCGGCGGCGCGGGGGCACGTCAGGTAGTACAGCGTCGGGAAGGGCGTGCCGTCGGGGAGCCGCGGGGCGGTCTCCACCACGTCCGGCTGGCCGCAGGGGCAGCGGTGCGCGATGGCGCGCAGGCCGCGCGGCGGGCGGCCGAGCTGCTGCTGGAACGCATCGACGTCGGCGTCGGTCGGCTCGGTCCGGTCGGTCTGGGGCGGGGGCGTCTGCATGCCTGGAGGAAGTCTCTTCGTTCTCGTGGATGGGTGCGGTGCTCAGTCGCCCGGGCGGTCGGCCTTGTCGACGCCGTCCCAGACGTTGGAGTACCAGGGCCGGACGGTACCGGCCTTGCCGGTGCGGTGCCGTTCGGGGCCTTGCGCCCCGGGGTCGGTCATGATGTAGCCGATCTCCCCCGGGCGCAGGAAGTGCAGGTGCTTGCGCGCCTGCTGCTCGGCGTAGGCGTCGTCCTGCCAGCGGGCCTTCTCGTCGCGGAGCCGCTCCAGGCGGTCCCGCGCCGCGGCGGCCGCCTTCTGCTGCTCCGCGATCTCCGAGCGCTGGGAGACGTACTGGCGCATCGGATACGCGAGGGCGACGACCAGCGTACAGAGGACGAGCACCAGGAGGGCCGCGCGTCCGGTGAGCCGGCTGCGGCGGACCTGACGGCGCGACTGGGAGCGGTAGACGTGGGCGGCGGTCCGCTCGCCGAGCTGCTTGAGCCTGGTCGCGGTGGAGAAGGTGGAGAACCGATCCCGGTTCCCGGCCATTGATCCGCCTCCCCTGTGTACACGTACCAACCAATACGTCCCCGCACACGGTACGGGACCGAGTGCGGGGACGTACGGAGGCTAGACCCGGAGGTCCGGATCAGCCCTTGAAGCGGGGGAACGCGCTGCGGCCCGCGTACACCGCGGCGTCGTCGAGGATCTCCTCGATGCGCAGCAGCTGGTTGTACTTGGCGACGCGGTCCGAGCGGGCCGGGGCGCCGGTCTTGATCTGACCGCAGTTCACCGCGACGGCGAGGTCGGCGATGGTGACGTCCTCGGTCTCGCCGGAGCGGTGCGACATCATGCACTTGAAGCCGTTGCGCTGGGCCATCTCGACGGCGTCGAGGGTCTCGGTCAGCGAACCGATCTGGTTCACCTTCACGAGCAGGGCGTTCGCGGAGCCCTCCTCGATACCGCGGGCCAGGCGCTCGGGGTTGGTGACGAAGAGGTCGTCGCCGACGATCTGCACCTTGGAGCCGATGCGCTCGGTGACGGTCTTCCAGCCGGCCCAGTCGTCCTCGAACAGCGGGTCCTCGATGGAGACGAGCGGGTACGCCTCGACGAGCTCGGCGTAGTAGTCGGTCATCTCGGCGGCCGAGCGGGACTTGCCCTCGAACTCGTACTGGCCGTCCTTGTAGAACTCGGACGCGGCGACGTCGAGCGCGAGCGCGATGTCCGTGCCCGGGGTGTAGCCGGCCTGCTTGATGGCCTCGATGATGAGGTCGAGCGCGGCGCGGTTGGACTCCAGGTTCGGGGCGAAGCCGCCCTCGTCGCCCAGGCCGGTGGACAGGCCCTTGGAGTGCAGGACCTTCTTGAGGGTGTGGTAGACCTCGGCACCCCAGCGCAGCGCCTCGGAGAAGGACTCCGCGCCGATCGGGGCGATCATGAACTCCTGGATGTCGACGTTGGAGTCGGCGTGCGACCCACCGTTGAGGATGTTCATCATCGGAACGGGCAGCAGGTGCGCGTTCGGACCGCCGAGGTAGCGGAAGAGCGGAAGGTCGGAGGCCTCGGACGCGGCGTGCGCCACGGCGAGGGAGACACCGAGGATGGCGTTGGCGCCGAGGGAGCCCTTGTTCTCGGTGGCGTCCAGGTCGATCATCGCCTGGTCGATCAGGCGCTGCTCGGTGGCGTCGTAGCCGACGAGCTCGGGGCCGAGCTGCTCGATGACGGCGAGGACGGCCTTCTCGACGCCCTTGCCGAGGTAGCGGTCGGGGTCACCGTCACGGAGCTCTACGGCTTCGAATGCACCGGTGGAGGCACCGGACGGAACTGCAGCACGGCCGGTGCTGCCGTCGTCGAGGCCCACCTCGACCTCGACCGTGGGGTTGCCTCGGGAGTCCAGGATTTCCCGGGCTACGACGACGTCGATGGACGGCACGAGCATCTCCTTCTGGGATGTGACGCTGGGTGTGCGGCGGCATGTCAGGCCATGGGACGGCCTTGCCGCTTAGAGCCTAACCGCCTCCGGGCATTCGGCCTGCCGACCGCCCGGGTCCTGGGACGAAAAAGGGCCCGAATACCCCCGTTCCAGGACATACGACTCTGGAGAAAGGCGCCTTGGCCCGCACACACGCCGCCGCCCGGCGCGTGGAGGGGAAGGCGCGCCGGGCGGTGGGGCTGTCACATGCGGTGAAAGGGCCTGCGGCTAGTGCCGCATTGTTCAGCTGAGCTTCAGCTTCTGACCCGGGAAGATCAGGTCGGCGTCGGACACGATGTCCTTGTTCAGCTCGAAGAGCTTCTCCCAGCCGCCCTTGACGGCGTTGGCGTCGGCGATGGCACCGAGGGTGTCGCCGGCCTTGACCTCGTACGAACCGTTGCCCGTCTTCGGGGCCTCGGTGCGCTCGGAGCGGGTGGTCGGGGCCGGGGTCTCGGAGCGCTTGGGCTCCGTCTTCTTCGGCTCCGTCTTCTTGGTCTCGGTCTTCTTCGGCTGGGTCTTCTTGGTCTCCGTCTTCGGGGTCTCGGTCGAGCCGCCGGTGTAGGAGGAGTTCGACAGACCCACGCCGCAGGACGGCCAGGCGCCCTTGCCCTGGCCCTTGAGGACCTTCTCGGCGATGGCTATCTGCTGTGACTTCGAGGCCTGGTTGGCCTGCGGGGCGTAGGCCTTGCCGCCGTACGCGGCCCAGGTGGAGGAAGAGAACTGCAGGCCACCGTAGTAGCCGTTGCCCGTGTTGATGGACCAGTTGCCACCGGACTCGCACTGGGCGACGCGGTCCCACTCGCTCGCGGTGGCGGCGCTCGCGGTACCCGCGGCCATCAGCGGCGCGGCGACGACGGCGCCGGCGACACCGGCGAGCGTGGCGATGCGGACGGCCTTGGTGGCGCGACGGTGCTTGCCCTTGCCGGAAAGCAGCATGAGGTTCTCCTCACCGACGCCTACGAGGTGAGCTGTCGGGTTCGGGCGAGTGAGTTGCCCGGCCGTGCGACCCAGCGCACGTCTTGACCCCTAGCCGGTTGCCGGCCGTCTCTCAACGGCCGTTCCCGGCACCTACCTTGGTTCCCCCGCTCCTGCCTCCGGCGCTTGACGCGACGACTGTTCCCCCCGTCCGCCGGCAGGATTCGGCGATGCGGTCGAAGGAGCCCGCGGTGGCGGGCGATTCAGAAGGTAGACAGGTCTCTCCCCGATGTTCAACGCGCGGCATCGGGGAGAAACGGCCCCTACTTGCGTCCTTCTCAAAGGCGTTTGCGCAGGTGAGGACGGGGTTTGCGCAAGCCCCGGGGCGGGACACGCCAGTTGACCGGAAGAGACACATGTCTCACTTACAGAAAACCGACAATCAACTCTTACCGGTCAACTGAAGTGCCCTTACTGTCCGGATAGATCCAGGTTCTGTCCGGGCTTGATCAGGTTGGCGTCCCCGCCGATGACCTGCTCATTGGCCTTGTAGAGGGCGTTCCAGCCGCCCTTGACCCCCTTGGCATCCGCGATGGCCGTCAGGCTGTCGCCCGTCTTCACGGTGTACGTGGGCTCCGACGCGGCATCAGGCGTCCCGGGAGTCTCCGGGGCCGGCGTGCCGCGGTGCTTGCCGGTGCCCTCGGCAGTCGTGACGGGCGGTGCGGTCGAGGCGTCAGGCGCCGTGGGGACTCCCGGGTTGGCCGGGTCGGCCGGGTTCGCCGGGGGCAGGCCGGGCGCGGTCGGCGTCGTCGCGGGAGGCGCCGTCGGGGTGCCGGGGTCGGCGGGCTTACCCGAGTTGCCCTGATCGCCCGGGATACCCGGGTTGCCCGGGTTGTTCGAGTTGCCCGGAGTCGTCGGCTCGTCAACCGGGAGGTCCGCCGGGGGCATGACGGGCAGTCCGAGGTTCGGGCCGAGCGGGCCGTCGGCGATCCCCGGGGTCGGAGCCCCGAAATCCGTGGACGGCGGCACGGCCCCGGAGGGCGGTACGACGTCGTCCGGGCGGGAGGGGGTGGGCTTGACACTGCCGTGGTTGCCGGGCTGGCCGGGGTCGACCACGGCGGCGGGGCCCTGCGCGTCCAGCCCGGCGGGCGCCGCGCACATCGGCCACGCCTGCGGGCCCTTGGCCGCGAGCACGCGTTCGGCGACGGCTATCTGCTGGGAACGGCTCGCGAGGTCGGCCCGCTCGGCGAAGTCGAGGCCGCCGGCCTCCCGCCACTCCTCCTGGGTGAACTGGAGGCCGCCGTAGGCGCCGCTGCCGAAGTTGGCACTCCAGCTGCCGCCGCTCTCGCACTCGGCGACCTTGTCCCACGTGGAGGTGTCGGCCGCGCTCGCGCCGGTGGCGGCGAGCAGCGGCAGAGCCAGCGCGGAGCCGGTGACTCCGGCAGTGACGACTATCGCGGGCACCTGACGGGGGCGTCTGTGGCGGCCGTTCCCGGAACGCATGAGGCTGCACCTTTCGCATAACGGCGGGGTAACGGCAGAACCTAGCCGCCCTCGAACGCATGTCACAAGTTCGGCCGGGAACTGACGTCGGATCAGGCGGCCCTCAGTTGTTCGGTACTGCGAAGCGAACGGGAAGAGTGCGCAGGCCACGCATGATGAGTCCGCCGCGCCAGCGCAGCTCTTCCGGTGGAACGGCGAGTTCCAGATCCGGCAGACGCGTCAGCAAACTCGCAAGTGCGGTCTGTCCTTCGAGCCGCGCGAGCGGAGCGCCCAGGCAGTAGTGGATGCCGTGCCCGTAACCGAGGTGCTGATTGTCACTCCGCGAGAGGTCCAGGGTGTCCGGGTCGGCGAACCGCCCGGGGTCCCGGTCGGCCGCCGCGAGGACCACCAGGACCGGATCCCCGGCCGCGATCTCCTCACCGCCGAGGGTCATCGGCTCGGTGGCGAACCGCCACGTCGCCAGCTCCACCGGGCCGTCGTAGCGCAGGAGTTCCTCGATGCCCGTCTCCAGCAGGCCGGTCTCCCCGGCAGCGAGGGAGGCCTGGAGGCGCTCGCGCTGGCCGGGGTTCATGAAGAGGGCGTGCAGCCCGTTGCCGATCAGGTTGACCGTGGTTTCGAAACCGGCGAAAAGCAGGATGAAAGCCATCGCGGTGGCCTCTGCCTCCGTCAGGTGGTCGCCGTGGTCACTCGCCCGGATGAGGTCGGAGATGAGGTCATTGCCCAAATCGTCCCGCTTCCGGTGGATCAGTTCCCCGAGATAGGTGCGCATCTGCTTCACGGAACGGGCGACCCCGCCGCGCGGACCGCCGCCGTGGCGGATCATCATCCCGGCCCAGTCGCGGAAGTCGTCCTGGTCCTCGCGCGGTACGCCGAGCATCTCGCAGATGGCGTAGATGGGGAGCGGGAAGGCGAACTCGTGGATCAGGTCCGCCTCCCCCTTCCGGGCGGCCCCCGCCTTTTCGACGATCTCGTCGATGAGATGGTCCGTGAGCTCCTGCACCCGCGGGGTGAACTCGGCCACCCGGCGCGGGGTGAACGCCTTCGACACCAGCCGCCGCAGCCGGGTGTGGTCCGGCGGGTCGATGTTGAGCAGGTGCGTCATCAGCTCCGCCTTGCGCTCCCCGGGGATCCCCGTCTTCCCCTTGGCGTGCGCGGGCTCGGCGTGGTGCGCCGGGTTCTTGCTGAGCCGCTGGTCGGCGAGGGCCTGGCGGGCATCGGCGTACCTGGTGACCAGCCAGGCCTCGACCCCGCTGGGGAGCTTGGTGCGGTGCACCGGGGAGTGCTCGCGCAGCCAGGCGTAGGCGGGGTACGGGTCGGTCGCGAACTCCCAGTCGAAGAGGGTCGGACCCTGCGCGGAGGAGTGGTCGTCGGGGGCTGCGGGAGTCTGATCGTGCACCCGCCGACCGTATCCCGCCTTCACCCGTCATCCCATATGGCCCGTTCGCCGCGGCTGTCCGTAGATGGCCCTCGGCTTGACGTCGCGCACCGCGGCGTTCCTACTTTCGGTTCTGTGGATGTGAGGATCTTGAAAAGCAGTTTCGCGGTGGTGGAGAGACGGGCCGAGCACGCGGTCAAGTTCTTCTACTCCCACCTCTTCTGGCACAACCCCCGGTTCCGTGACCTCTTCCCGGCCTCCTTCGAAGACATGGAAAGACAGCGGGACCGCCTCTTCGCCGCGCTCACGTACGTGATCGCCCACCTGGAGAACGAGAGCCTCGTCCCCTATCTGCGCGACCTGGGGCGCGACCACCGCAAGTTCCTGGTCGAGCCCCACCACTACGCGGCCCTCGGCTCCAGCCTCCTCGCCGCGCTCGCCGAGACCTCCGGCGGCGCCTGGACCACCCGGACCGAGAAGGCGTGGGCCGAGGCCTACCAGGTGATCGCCGACGCGATGATGGCGGGCGCCGCCGCGAGCGAGGACCCGCCCTGGTGGGACGCGGAGGTCGTTCGGCACCTCCGGTACGGAGAGGACATCGGCGTGCTCACTCTGGAGCCGCGGATCCCCTTCCCCTATCTCCCCGGCCAGTACACCAGCGTGAGCGCCGAACGGGTCCCGACGACCTGGCGCACGTACTCCATCGGCAACGCGCCCCGCCCCGACGGCACCGTCGACCTGCACGTCAGCCGGATCGACCGGGGCCGCCTCAGCACCCACCTGGTCCGGGACACCCAGCCGGGCGACGTACTGCGCCTCGCCGCGGCCGGCGGGCGGATGACGCTGCGCCGCGCGGGCCGGCCGGTCAGCCTCATAGCGGCCGGCACCGGCTGGGCACCGGTCCGGGCCATGCTGGAGGAACTCACCGGGCATCCTCCCGACCAGGACGTGCGGCTCTTCGTCGTGGCGCGGGACGCCGCGCACCTCTACGACCGGCCGCTCATCGACGCGTACGCGGCCGCCTGCGACTGGCTGGCCGTCACCTACATCACGCCCGCTCCCGGCCGGCACCGCAACCAGGCCACGGACCGGCTCGTCACCGCGTTGGGCAACCGGGGGCTCTGGCCCGACCAGGACGTCTACGTCAGCGGGCCGCCGCCGTTCATCAACGAGACCGCCCGGCTCCTGGAGGAACTCGGTGCCCCTCCCGACCGGATCTTCCACGACTCCGTACCGGCCGGCGGCAAGGACCCGGGTCCCGCGAACGGGCGCCCGCTGGGTTTCGGCGAGTGGTTCCTGAACCCCCCGCCACCGCACTGGCACGACCCTTCGGGCCGAGCGCCGAAGGACGGCCCCGGCACCTGAACACCGCTGCTGGGGGCTACGCGCCGACGCCCTCGGCCGCACGGATCGCATCCCGGTAGACGCGGGCCGCCGCCCGCAGAGCCGTCTCGGGGTCGACCCCCTCCTCCTCGGCGCGCGCCGCGAGCGCCAGCAGCTCGTACCCCACGCCCTCACCCCTGGGCAGCTCCACGGCCAGTTCCCCCGCACGGGCACGGCCGACGAGCTTCGCCGCGAGCGCGAGACCGGGCTGGCCCAGCGGGATCCCGTCGGTGACCGACTCCCGCCGCTTCTCCACCGCCTTGGTGCGCTGCCAGTGCTCGTGCACGTCCTCGGGGGTCTCGGCCGACGCGTCGCCGAACACGTGCGGATGCCGGTGGATCAGCTTCTCGACGAGGGTCCCGGCCACGTCGTCGATGGAGAACGCCCCGCCCTCGCCCTCCTCGTCCTCCTCGTCCTCGCCGCCCGTGGCCTCCTGCGCGATCCGCGCGTGGAAGACCACCTGGAGCAGGACGTCTCCGAGCTCCTCGCGCAGCTCCGTACGGTCCCCGGCCTCGATGGCCTCGACGAGTTCGTACGCCTCCTCGATCGCGTACTTCGCCAGGCCCTGGTGGGTCTGCTGCGAGGTCCACGGGCATTCGCGCCGGACCCGGTCCATCACCTGGACCACGTCGAGCAGGCGTGCGCCCGGCAGGTCGTAGGAGCCCGGCAGCAGTTCCAGGTCGGGCATCGAGAAGCGGCCCGAGCCCGCGAGCCGCGCCAGCCCGTCGGTGAGCCGCTGGTCGCCCTCCCCGCCGGGGAGCACCACGACCGTGCGGCCGCCCGCGCAGGCCTCGACGAGCGCGTGCGCGTCGGGGGCCTCGTGCTCGACCTCGATGCCGGCCTCCCGCAGGTACGGCAGCTGCGGGTGGCCGGGGTCGGCGCAGAGCACCCGGTCCGCGGCGTGCAGCGTCTGCCAGGCCGGCCAGGACAGCACGCCCGGGGCGACCCGGTGGCTGGTGGTCAGCAGGACGATGCGGCCCGTGGGCTCGGCGGCCGGAACGGGTCCGGCGGGTGCGGGGCCGGTGGATGCGGGGTCGGCGGGTGCGTGGTCGGTCACCCTTCGAACCTACCTCTGCGCGGCCGCCATCGGATCCACGGGGGCGTCCTCGGCCCGGGAGCGCTGGACGATCCAGGGGGTCTCCCCGGCGCCGAGCCGGATCTGCTTGTCGTCCCAGGCGCCGTAGCGCGGGTTCACCTCGATGTGCAGGGCCTTGACGGCGGCCCGGGCGGGCTCTTCGAGCTTCCCGTTGCCGTACTTGGCGGTCAGCTTGGAGAGCAGCACCCGGTTGCGAAGGAAGCGGTCGGCCTGGGCCGGGGCCATGGCGCCGCCCTGCAGCAGCTTCGCCTCGAACTGCTCGGTCCCGCCCTCCTCGGCGACCAGCGCCTTGCGGGCCTCCTCGACGTCCTTCTCGGTGGCCTCGATCCCGGCGGTGTCGGCCATCTTGTCGATGATCCTGCTCTGGAGCATCGCGTCGAGCTTCTGCCGCTCCAGGTTCGGGGTGCTCGCGATGAGCTGGGCCGAGCCCTGCCCGGAACGGTTCTGCGCGGCCCGGACGTCGTTCACCTGCGCCTGGAGCGCGGAGGTCGTGATCCGTTCGCCGCCGACGACGGCCGCGGTACCGGGGCGGGTCCCGCCGGAGCAGGCGGTCAGCAGGGGGGCCGCCAGGAGCAGGGCGGCGGAGACGGAGATCGCTGTGCGACGGTGCAAAGGAGCCTCCAGGGCCGGGAGATTGTGCGTTCTTGCACAAGGCCGTGCGGTGATCGATGTTATGAGGTCGGAGTGATCCGAGCCACTGCTTCGACCAACGATTCGCGGACGGGGTGAACACGCCCCGTGCGCAGTCGGATCGGGCCGCCCGGCGGGTCCGCCGCGCCATCCGGTCACCCGTCCTGCGGACCCGGCGCCCCCGTGGCGGCCATGGCCGCGACGACCGGCCACCCGGAGGCCACCCTTCGGTCACCCGTCGCTGCCACAGTGCGCGCACCATGCCAACACCGCATCCCTCGCCGCGCAGCGCACCGCGCCGCCGCAGCCTGCGCGGCTCCGCGCTCGCCGCCCTGCTCACGACGGTGGCCGTGTGCGCCGGGGACGCCGTCGCCCGGGTCTTCCCGTACGGCCCGCGCCACCGCAGCGTCAACGACCTCGGCAACCAGTTCGTGCCCTTCCACGCGCAGCTGTGGGACCTGCTGCACGGCCGGGCGGAGGGCGGGCTGCTGTTCAACTGGCGCTCCGGGTACGGCACGAGCTTCCTGCCGGATCTGGGCACCTACCTGACCAGCCCGTTCGCCCCGCTGGTCGGGCTGTTCCCGCGCGCGGACATCGACCTCGCCGTGTACGTGGTCACCGTGCTCAAGACGGTGGCCGCGGCCGCGGCGATGGCGTGGCTGCTGCGCACCCAGCATCGCGGCCCGTGGTGGGCGGCGGGGCTGCTGGGGGCCTCGTACGCGCTGTGCGGCTGGTCGGTGATCGAGGCCTCCTACAACCCGATGTGGCTGGACGGGCTGATCGCCTTCCCGATGCTGTGCCTGACCGGGGAATGGGCGCTGCGCGGGCGCCGGCCCGTGCTCGGCGTGCTGGTCGTGGCCGTCTGCTGGACGGCGAACTTCTACACCGCCTACATGGCGACGCTGGGCGCCGCCCTGGTCGTCCTCGTCCGGGTCGTGCTGGCGCGGCAGGGGGTCCGGGCCCGTCTCGCCGTGGTCGGGCGCGCGGCCGGGACGACGGTACTGGGGATCGCGCTGGCGGCTCCGGTGCTGCTGCCGCTGTTCCTGAGCTCGGGGCAGGCCTACCCGGGGTGGGTCAAGGAGTTCCGGCCGGTGTCCTGGGCCGACCTGTTCGCGCGGCTGCTGCCGGCGACGTACTCCTTCTCCTCCCCCGCCGTCTTCGTCGGCACCGGCACACTGCTGCTGGTGGCTGCGCTGCCGTTCCACCGGGCCGTGCCCGCGCGGACCCGGCTGTGCTGGGCGGGGCTGACCGCGGCCGTGGCGCTCTCGCTCCAGTGGGCGCCGACGCACCTGGCCTGGCACCTGTTCGCGACCCCGAACGGCAGCCCGTACCGGCAGACCTTCGTGCTCGCCGGGATCGCCGTGGTCGCCGCCTGGGCCGGCCTCGCGGCCGGGATGCCGGGGCCGCGCGCCCTGGCGGGCGGGGCGGCCCTGCTGGCGGCGGCGGCCCTGTGGGCGGCCGGCAGTCCCCTCACGACGCGGATCGGGTACGTCCTGTTCGCCGGCGGACTGGTGTCGGCCGCCGCCGCGTGGTGGGCGCTGCGCCACCGCCGGCTGGTCCTCCCGGCGGCGGCCGCGCTGGCGGCGGTGCTCGCCGGGCAGGCCGCCGCGACCACCGCGTACGGCCACCGGGGCAAGCTCGGCGGCCTCGACGACTACCCGTCCTGGTCCGCGGCGCACACCGCGCGGGCCGAGGCGCTGGCGGGGGCCGAGGGCTGGCCCGCGTACCGCACGGACCCGAGCCGGCCGGCCCTGACCGGCAACGACCCGATGCTGCTGGGCGGGGAGGGCGGCGCGTACTACAGCAGCCACACCCCGGCGGTGTTCACGCGCACGATGGTGGCGCTGGGGGCGGGGTGGACCTCGCGGGGCCGCAACGTCCAGAGCATCGACAGCCCGGTGACGGACGCCGTGTTCGCGGTCGGCGCCCGCCTGCGGCCCGACGGCACGGTCCGCCGCGCGCAGGTGCCTCCGCTGGTGACGACCCGCCCGCCGGGCCCGCCCGCCGCCTACGGGGACTCGCCGTTCGCCAACCAGGAGCTGCTGCTGGGCGCGAGGGTGTACGAGGATCCGCAGGCACCCGGGGTGTGCCGCGCGGGCACCGAGGCCTTCCTGTGGGCTCCGGAGTACAACGCGACGGCCCGCCTCGCCGACGGGCCCGCGTTCCGGCTGAACGGCAACGCGCCCCGCAACCGGGCGGCCGTCCAGCCGCTGGGGGTCTCCCGCGGGGCCTCCTCGGCGCTGGTGTTCGACGCGGCCGCGCCGCCCCGCTGGGCCCTGTCCTGCCTGGACCGCTCACGCCTGGACCCGGCGGTGGCCGCCCTGCGCGCGGGCGCGGCGACCTCGGTGCGGGTCGGCTCCTCGGGGGTCCGGGCGACGCTGCCGCCGGGTGCCACGGGCACGGCGGTGCTGTCCGTGCCGGCGGTCGCGGGCTGGACCTGCAACGGCCGCCCGGCCGGGGCGTACCTGGGTCTGGTGGCGGTCCCCCTCGACGGCGGCACCACCACCGTCGCCTGCTCCTTCCGCCCACCGGGGCTGGTCCCGGGCACGGTCGCCGCGGGGACGGCCGTGGCCGTGCTGCTGGGTCTGGCGTCGCTGCGCGGGCGGCGTCAGCGCACCTGACCCAGCCACTGCAGGGTGCGGCGCACCTCGGCGGGGAAGGGGTGGGCCGGGCCGTGCAGGCGTTCCGCGTCGAACAGGAGCCGGACCAGGGTGTCGTGGGCGGCCTTGCGGTCGCCGAGGGAGAGCTGGAGGTGCGCTATCCGGCGGCGGACCTCCAGGGGCAGGCCCGGGTCCGGGTTGGCGTAGTGGTTCTCGAAGAGCGGGAGCAGCGAGCGGTACTCGGCCAGGGCGGCCGCCGGTTCGCCCAGTTGCTCCAGGCACTGGGCCGAGTCGTAGCGGAAGCGCAGGGCCTGGGAGTCACCGGCTGGGAACTCGTCGGCGAGGCGGCGCAGTTCGGGCAGGGCGCGGCGGTACTGGCCGTCGCCCATCAGCGTGGCCGCGTACTGCTTGCGCAGGGAGCGGACGACCGGGGAGTGCTCGCCGTGCTCGGCGGCGGCCGCCGGCAGGATGCCGCCGAGGATGTCCACGGCCTGGGTGAGCCGGCCCTGGGACAGCAGCTGGCGGGCCTGGTCCACGGCGCCGGCGATGTCCGGCTTGGCGGGCGCCGTCGGCGGCGCGCTCGGCCGCGGCGGGATGCCCGGTACCTGTGCCGGGACGGACGGGACGCCCGGCACCGAGGGGGTGGCGGGGGCCGCGGTGAGCGAGGGGGCCCGGTCGGGCCAGGGGGCCTGCGGCCGCAGGAAGGGGCGGGTCGGGTCGAGCGGCCCGGCCGGGGCGGCGCTGCCGCGGGCGGGCAGCAGCGGGGTGAGGGCCTCGTACACCTCCTGCGCGGAACCGGGCCGCTCCTGGGGGTCCTTGGCGAGGAGGCGCAGCAGGATCGCCTCCAGCTCCTCCGGTACCTCCGGGCGCAGCCCGCGCACCGGCTGCGGGGGCTCGTAGAGGTGGCGGTGCAGGACGCCGAGGGCGGTGGAGCCGGCGAAGGGGACGTTGCCGCTGAGGAGTTCGTAGAGCAGCACGCCCAGTGCGTAGAGGTCGGTGTACGGGCCCACCGCGCCGCCCATGGCCTGTTCGGGCGCCATGTAGGCGGGGCTGCCGATGGGCGAACCGGTGCTGGTGAGACGGGTGGTGTCGGTGTCCATCACCGAGGCGACGCCGAGGTCCAGGACGAGCACGGTGCCGTCCGGACGGATCATCACGTTGCGCGGCTTCAGGTCCCGGTGGACGATCGGCACCGCGTGCACGGCGGACAGCACCGAGCACAGCTGCGCGACGACGGAAACCGCCCACTGCCAGGGGTACGGGTCGTGCTCGGCGAGGTGGTCGGCGAGGTCCGCGCCCTCCACGTACCCCATGACCAGGAAGAGCTCGTCGCCGTCGCTGCCCGCGTCGTGCACGGTGACCAGCCCGGGGTGGTCGACCTGGGCCGTCACCCGGCACTCGCGCACGAAGCGGCGGCGCAGTTCCTCGGCGACGGTGCCGGGGCCCGCGACCTTGTCGGGGCGCAGCAGTTTGACCGCGACGCGCCGGTCGAGGCGCCGGTCGTAGGCCGTCCAGACCTGGCCCATGCCGCCCTGGCCGAGGATGGTGGCGAGCTGGTAGCGGTCGCCGATGAGCCGGTCGGTCACTGGTGCGGATCCTGGAAGGAGGTCGGGGTCTGGTTCGGGTCCTGCTGCCTGCGCAGCAGCTCGCTGAGCTCGTCGAGTTCGGCGCGCACCTGGCCGATGCGCGGCGCGCCGGGCGCCTGCGGCGGTACCTGGGGCGCCTGCATCTGGCCCGGGACGGGCGTGGGCGCCTGGGGCGGGTAGCCGTAGCCGGAATGCTGCGGCGGCACCGGCTGGGAGTAAGGGGCGGGCGGCTGCTGCCCGTACCAGCCCCCGGCCGGGATGCCGCGGGCGCGGGAGTAGTGCCGGATGTCCTCGTAGAGGAAGTAGGAGATGACGGCGATCGCGGTGGTCAGGGAGGTGATCATCGCTATGTCGGTGCTCAGCCCGGTCTCGCCCTCGGGTGTCTTGTCCGAGCCGACGAACGCGACACACAGGATGTTGATCACGACCGTGCCGACGAAGAGGATCCAGTTGCGGCGCGACCGCGTGACGATCGCGAGCTTGAGCATGCCGGCCCATGCCAGAAACCCGCAGCTGAGCACGGTGAGCGCGACGAAGAGCACACGCAGCGATACCTGCAGCCCGTTGCCGGACTGGTCACCGGGCTGCGGCGGGGTGAGGCCGGGGCCGTGCATCGTTGCTCCTGACGGGCCGTACGGAAGGGTTGCGCGTCTGAGCGTATAAGCCTTTTCGGCCGGGGGTGAGGGCGCGAGCGCAACCGTTGCATGCTCGCAGCACACGGCGCGGGCCGGGGTGCTAGTCCGGGGCGACCGTGCCGTCCGACAGGCCGTCGTAGAGGCCCTGTACGAGCTGTTCGCCGAGCCGTCCCGCCAGCCGCAGCGCGTCCTCGAACTCGGCGAGCGCGCGGAACCGGGCCCCGTAGCCGCGCTGTTCGGCCAGCGGCCGGCGGGGCAGCCGCAGTCGGCGCACGTCGAGCCGGGTGGCGGTGGAGGCGTGGCTGCTGGCCCGGCGGGTGCCGGCGGTGCCGCGGAGGAATCCGGCCAGGAACCACGGGTCGAGGGCGGCCGGGTCGGGGCGCAGCAGGACGAGGCCCCGGCCGGGTACGGCGCCGGCGGTGTCCGCGTCGACGACGCGGGCGACGGAGGCGGCGCCCACGACGGGGACGAGGACGTCGCCGGGGGCGGTGAGCAGGGGCGCCTCGGGGGCTGCCGCGAGGGTGCCGGTGGGGCCGGTTCCGGCGTAGACGTCCTGTTCGGTGAGGACGGGGGCGCTGCCGCTTCCGGCGCCCGTGCCGGTGTGGAGCTCCAGGGCTCCGGCGCGGGCCAGTTCACCGATGGTGGTCAGCGGAGGCCGGCCCGCGGTCCCGGCGGGCGGGGCGGCGGGCGGCGGGGTGAGCCGGGCCGCCCGGCCGAGGGACTCGGTGAGTCGGTCGCGTACGGCGGTCAGCTCGGCGGGGCCGCCGCCCGCGGCGGGGGGCGGCAGGTGGCGGGCGGGGGTGAGGTCCACGTCGTCGTCGAGCAGTTCGACGACGGGCACGACGCGGGTGGCGCCCGGGACCTCCTCCACGGTCCCGGTGGTGTCGTAGGCGGCCCAGGCGGCCTCCGCCCCGCCGTCCCCGGCGGCCGCCGCGGCCGCGGTGTCGATGAGCAGCAGCCCCGTCGGGGGCGCCGCGTGCGGGGCGGGCCTGCGCAGCACCCACAGGTGCAGGGGGATCCCGTACGGGGGCGCCGCGCCGGCCGGGAGGGCGACGACGGCCCGCAGTGCGCCGCGGCGCAGCAGGTCGGCGCGGATGCGGCGGCCGGAGCGGCGGGCGGCGACGGCGGGGGGCATGAGCAGGACGGCGGTGCCGCCCTCGCGCAGGTGGGCCAGGCAGTGCTGGACCCAGGCGAGTTCGGATTCGGTGCGGGCCGGGAAGCCGTACTCCCAGCGGGGGTCGTAGGCGAGTTCCTCGTGGCCCCAGTTGCGTTCGTTGAACGGGGGGTGGCAGAGCACGGCGTCCACGGCGGCGCCGGCGAAGGCGTCGGCGCGCAGGCTGTCGGCGGCGGCCGCCCGGACGGGGGCGGGCCCGCCCAGGGCCAGGCGCAGCGCGGTGAGGGCGGCGAGTTCGGGCGAGGAGTCCTGGGCGTGGACGGCGGTCGCGCCGGGGAGCGCGCGCAGCAGGGTGCCGGTGCCGCAGGCGGGGTCGAGCACGGTGCGGGGGGCCGCCCCGGCCCGGCCCGGGGGTGCGACGAGGGCGGCCATGAGCGAGGCGAGGCCGTCCGGAGTGAGCGTGTACTGGCGGGGGTTGGCGTCGAGGTGGCGGCCCAGGAGGAACTCGAAGGCCTGGTGGGCGCCGAGTTCGGCGGCGAGTTCGGCGGCGGCCCGCAGCAGCGGCACGGTGGCGGGGGGCAACGGGACCTCGGTGAGGGCGTGGCCGGGGCCGAGGCGGTCGCGGAGCACCTCGTCGAGGACGGGCCGCAACTGCTCGGCCACGTGCCCGTCGGGGCCGGCGGCCAGCTTCAGCCACTCGGCGGGCCGTTCCCGTACGACGAGCAGCGCGCAGCCGGCCTTGACCAGGGCGGCGACGGCCCCGCCGGGGTGGGCGGCGACCTGCTGCCAGACGCGCTCGCGCAGCGGTACTTCGGCGAGTTTGCCCTGGGCGCGCAGCCACTGTTCGACCTCGGGGAGGGCGAAGGAGGGGCTGGCCTCGGTGCCGCCCACGGGCTTGGGGAAGTCGGCGTGGCGGCGGCGCCAGTTGCTGACGGCGGCGCGGCCGACTCCGGCCAGACGCGCGACCTCGGCCGCGGTGACTTCCACGGGGGCGGGCTCCGCAGGGGGGTTGGGGGCCTGGGGTGCGTGGGGGGCGTGGGGCGCGCCGATCTCCTCGGACATGCCGCGGAGCATACCCGTTCACACGCAAGAGCCCCATTCACAGCGTGAACTCAACTTCTTCCGTGCATCCTGTTGACTCGGTTCACAAGCATCTGCTGTGATCACTCCGCCGAACAGGAAAATGCCCAGCCCGGTCCGGCCCGGTCCGGCCCGGTCCGGCCCGGTCCGGCCCGGTCCGGTCCGGCCCGGTCCGGTCCACCCCGCCCCGCCCCCGCCCCCACCCCGTCCCTGGGCCGGATAACCGGACCCCTGTGTTCCGGTTGTTTCCATTCCCCCTTAGCCTTCGCCCAGCCCGCATCTCCTGCCCGAGAAAGTCACGCCATGCGCACCCTGCACCGTCCCCTCACCACCACCGCCGCCTTCGCCTGCGCCGCCACCCTCGCCCTCACCGGCTGCTCCGTACTCAAGCAGGCCGATTCCGGCCCCTTCCCCGGCCAGAGCGGTTCCCAGGTCGCCAACAACTCCGTGACCGCTCTCAAGGGCACCAACTCGCTCACCGTCAGCGGAAACGTCTGGGACGGCGGCAAGCAGATGCAGCTGAACATGGCCGTCAGCAAGGGCGGCGACTGCAAGGGCACGATCTCCAGCCCGGACGGTTCGTTCGAGCTGATACGCAACGCCCAGTCCGTCTTCATCAAGGCCGACGAGCCCTTCTACCGCGCCCAGATGAAGGACCTGCCCAAGGAGCAGGCCGACGCGGCGGTCAAGCAGCTGGCGGGCCACTGGCTGAAGTCGAAGGCCTCGGACGAGGACTCGAAGGAACTGTCCGCCCTGTGCGACCTGAACGAACTGCTGAAGGAGTTCGACAAGAGCGAGGGCGCCGAAAAGGGCAAGGTGACCACGGAGGGCGGCCAGGAGGCCCTGACCATCACCACGAAGACCACCGACGGCACCGAGACCCTGCTGGTGGCCACCAAGGGTGAGCCGTACCTGCTCAAGGCGACGAACACCGGCAAGGAGCCCTCGACCGTCGCCTTCAGCAAGTTCAACGAGCCGGTGCAGGCCGACGCCCCGACCGGCAAGGACGTCATCGACGCCGACAAGCTGGGCTGACGGCACCCCGCCGGGGCGAACGTGGAGGCCGGGCCCCCCGGGCCCGGCCTCCCCGCGCCGCCACGGCACCGCCGTCACGGCACCGCCGTCACGACCCGAGGACGGTCGTGAGGAACTCCCCGGTCCAGGCCAGCAGTTCCCGGCCGACCAGCGGCTTCCCGCCGATCTTCCCCGTCTTCGGGCGCGGGACCAGCACCTGCGAGGTGGCGGGCTTCAGCAGCGAACCGGGGTAGATCCGCTTCAGCCGCAGCTCCTGCGATTCGCGCAGCTCCACCGGCCCGAAACGGATGTTGGGGCCCTGGAGGGTGATGTCGCCGACCCCGCACGCCCGGGCCAGCATCCGCAGTCCGGCCACCAGCAGCAGGTTCTCCACCGGCTCCGGCAGCTTGCCGTAGCGGTCGGTGAGTTCCTCTCGCACCGCCTTGATGTCCGCCTCGGAGTTCGCGGCGGCGATCGACCGGTAGGCCTGCAGGCGCAGCCGCTCGCCGGGCGCGTAGTCGTGCGGGACGTGCGCGTCGACCGGCAGCTCGATCTTCACCTCCAGCGGCGGCTCCTCCTCCACCCCGCCGTTCTCGACGGCGGCCCGGTAGTCGGCCACCGCCTCGCCGACCATGCGGATGTACAGGTCGAAGCCGACGCCGGCGATGTGGCCGGACTGCTCGCCGCCGAGCAGGTTGCCCGCGCCGCGGATCTCCAGGTCCTTCATCGCGACGTACATGCCGGCACCCATCTCGGTGTGCTGGGCGATCGTCGCGAGCCGCTCGTGCGCGGTCTCCGTCAGCGGCTTCTCCGGCGGGTAGAGGAAGTACGCGTACCCGCGCTCGCGCCCGCGGCCCACCCGGCCGCGCAGCTGGTGCAGCTGGGAGAGGCCGAAGTTGTCGCCGCGTTCGACGATCAGGGTGTTGGCGTTGGAGATGTCGATGCCCGACTCGACGATCGTCGTCGAGACGAGGACGTCGAACTTCTTCTCCCAGAAGTCCACCACGACCTGCTCCAGGGCCTGTTCGGACATCTGGCCGTGCGCCGTCGCGATCCGCGCCTCGGGCACGATCTCACGCAGCTTGGCGGCCGCCCGGTCGATGGACTCGACCCGGTTGTGGATGTAGAAGCACTGCCCCTCGCGCAGCAGTTCGCGCCGGATCGCCGCGCCGATCTGCTTCTCCTCGTACGGGCCCACGAAGGTGAGCACCGGGTGGCGCTCCTCCGGCGGGGTGGTGATCGTCGACATCTCGCGGATACCGGTCACCGCCATCTCCAGGGTGCGCGGGATCGGCGTCGCCGACATCGTCAGCACGTCCACGTTGGCGCGCAGCTTCTTCAGCTGCTCCTTGTGCTCGACGCCGAACCGCTGCTCCTCGTCGACGATGACCAGGCCCAGGTCCTTGAACCTGGTCTCCTGCGAGAAGAGCCGGTGCGTGCCGATGACCACGTCCACCGAGCCCTCCTTCAGGCCCTCCAGGGTGGCCTTGGACTCGGAGTCGCTCTGGAAGCGGGACAGCGCCTTCACGTTGACCGGGAACTGGCTGTAGCGCTCGGAGAAGGTTCCGAAGTGCTGCTGCACCAGCAGCGTGGTGGGGACGAGGACGGCGACCTGCTTGCCGTCCTGCACCGCCTTGAAGGCCGCGCGCACCGCGATCTCGGTCTTTCCGTAACCGACGTCGCCGCAGATCAGCCGGTCCATGGGGACGGACTTCTCCATGTCCTCCTTGACCTCGGCGATGGTGGTGAGCTGGTCGGGCGTCTCCGCGTAAGGGAAGGCGTCCTCCAGCTCCCGCTGCCAGGGGGTGTCTGGGCCGAAGGTGTGTCCGGGGGCCGCCATGCGCGCGCTGTACAGCTTGATGAGGTCGGCGGCGATCTCCTTGACCGCCTTCTTCGCCCGCGCCTTGGTCTTGGTCCAGTCCGCGCCGCCGAGCCGGTGCAGGGTCGGGGCCTCGCCGCCCACGTACTTGGTGACCTGCTCCAGCTGGTCGGTGGGGATGTACAGCCGGTCCCCGGGCTGGCCGCGCTTGGCGGGCGCGTACTCGACGAGGAGGTACTCGCGGGTGGCGCCCTGCACGGTGCGCTGCACCATCTCGATGTAGCGGCCGACGCCGTGCTGCTCGTGGACGATGTAGTCGCCGGCCTCCAGGGTGAGGGGGTCGATCGTCTTGCGGCGCCGGGTCGGCATCCGGCCGAGGTCCTTGGTGGCGGTGCGCTGCCCGGTCAGATCGGTCTCGGTCAGCACCGCGATCTTCAGCGCGGGGTCGACGAACCCGTTGTCGAGGGAGCCGCACGCCACGTGGACGAGGCCCGTCTCCAGGGTGCCCAGGTCCGCCTCCAGCCGGGCCGCGATGCCCTCGCCGCCGAGCACCTCGACGGTACGGGCGGCCGGGCCGTGGCCCTCGGTGAGGTAGACGGTGTGCCAGCCGTCGGCGATCCAGCCCTTGGTGTCGGCCAGCGCGCGGGCGGTGTCGCCGCGGTAGGCCTCCGGGGCCTGCATGCCGAGCTTCAGCGTGTCCCCGCCGGCCGTCTCGTCCGCGGCGAAGGGGGACACCGACCACCACATCATGCCCAGCTCGCGCGCGTGGTCCCGGACTTCGGCGATCCCGCGCAGCGACGCCGCGCCGACGTCGATGGGGGCCTCGCCACCGCCTGCGGTGGCGGCCCAGGAGGCCATCAGGAACTCCTGGCTGGTCGCCACGAGGTCCGCGGCCCGCGTCCTTACCCGCTCGGGGTCGCACACCACGGCCATCGCCCCGGCCGGCAGTACGTCGATCAGCAGCTCCATGTCGTCGACCAGGACCGGGGCCAGGGACTCCATGCCCTCGACCGCGATCCCCTCGGCGATCTTGTTCAGCAGTTCCCCGAGCTCGGGGTGCTCCTGGGCGAGGGCCGCGGCCCGCTCCCGTACCTCGTCGGTCAGCAGCAGCTCACGGCAGGGCGGGGCCCACAGCCCGTGCTCGGCGATCTCCAGGGAACGCTGGTCGGCGACCTTGAAGTAGCGGATCTCCTCGACCTCGTCGCCCCAGAACTCGACGCGCAGCGGGTGTTCCTCGGTCGGCGGGAACACGTCGAGGATGCCGCCGCGCACGGCGAACTCGCCGCGCTTCTCGACGAGCTCGACGCGGGCGTACGCGGCGGCGGCCAGCGCCTGGGTCACCTCGCCGAGGTCGGCGCTCTGCCCCTGCCGCAGCCCCACGGGCACCAGGTCCCCGAGCCCCTTGACCTGCGGCTGGAGCACGGACCTGATCGGCGCCACGACCACGGACACGTGCCCGGCGGCCGGGTCGTCCTTGCTCGGGTGCGCGAGGCGGCGCAGCACGGCGATCCGGCGGCCGACGGTGTCGCTGCGCGGGCTGAGCCGCTCGTGCGGGAGGGTCTCCCAGGACGGGAAGTCCACCACCTCGTCGGGCGGCAGCAGCGACCGCAGCGCCGCGGCCAGGTCCTCGGCCTCGCGTCCGGTGGCGGTGACCGCGAGCACGGTCCGCTCGGTCCGCCGGGCCAGCGCGGCGATCACGAAGGGCCGCGCGGCACCGGGCCCGACGATGTCGACGTGCATCCGGTTGCCGTCCCCGGCCGCGCCGACCGCCTCGGCGAGCGCGGGATCCCGGGTGACGGCGTCGAGCAGTCCGTGCAGGCTCATGAAACGGCTTCCATCCGGTGAGGGGGGCAACGCGAAGGACCCGACACGTCGCACGGGCCGGGGGTTCCCACTCTATGACGCGCCCGCATGCGTCGCGCGAGGGATTCCGGTCCCCCGCGGGGTGACGGGCGGGGCACGGACTGCCACGCGGGGCTCATCGGACGCAACGGGTTCGTCCCGCTCTACGATGTCGATGTACTGACCGTCTGAGCTCGCCGCGTCGCCTTCGCCGGAGAGACGCGACCGGCCGAGGGGCACGACTCCGTGACGAGTGACGCGATAGCACGCCCGGCGCCGGTGACACCGGCCACCGCGAAGCCGGGCCGGACCAGGTGGCCGGGGCCCTGGCTGGTGGCCGGCGGGCTGTTCCTCGTCT
Organism: Streptomyces sp. NPDC053432; assembly: GCF_055585365.1. Lineage (NCBI taxonomy): Bacteria > Bacillati > Actinomycetota > Actinomycetes > Kitasatosporales > Streptomycetaceae > Streptomyces > Streptomyces sp. NPDC053432. The sequence goes on along the minus strand of NZ_JBVJKF010000007.1, from coordinate 231,718 downwards.
ACCTCGTGCTCTCCGTCGGCCGGTTCCGGCGGATGGAATGGGCCTCCTGGGACCTCGGGATCTTCGAGCAGGCCATCCGCGCCTACGCCCACCTCCAGACGCCCGTCGCCGACCTGAAGGGGCCCGGCGCCAACATCCTCGGGGACCACTTCAGCCCGGTCATCGCGGCCGTGGCGCCCGTGTACCGGGTCTTCCCCGGCCCCGTCACCCTGCTGGTCGTGCAGGCCGCGCTCTTCGCGCTGTCCGCCGTCCCCGTCACCCGGGCCGCCGGCCGGCTGCTCGGCCGGCCGCGCGGGATCGCCGTCGGGGCCGCGTACGGGCTGTTCTGGGGGATCCAGCGCGCCGTGGAGTTCGACTTCCACGAGATCGCCTTCGCCGTGCCGCTGATCGCCTTCGCCCTGGAGGCGCTGCTCGCCGGGCGCTCGCGGGCCGCACTGCTGTGGGGGCTGCCGCTGGTCCTCGTCAAGGAGGACCTCGGCTTCACCCTCGCCGCCCTCGCCGTCGTCGTGGCCTGGCGGTCCCGGCACGCCGGCCGGCGGGCCGTGTGGGGCGCGCTCGCCGTCGCCGCCGCGGCCACCGTCTTCGCCGTCCTCGTCTTCACCGTCTTCATACCGGCCTTCGCCACCGAGGGCTACGGCTACTGGGACAAGATCCACGGCGCGGGTCCCCTCGACGGCCTCGGCACCAAGCTCACCACCCTGACCTGGGTGCTGCTGCCCACCTCCGGGCTGCTCGCGCTGCGCTCCCCGCTGCTGCTGGTCGCCGCCCCCACCCTCGGCTGGCGGTTCCTGTCCGGGGACGACCACTACTGGTCCACGGACTGGCACTACAGCGCCGTCCTGATGCCCGTCGTCGCCCTCGCCCTCGTCGACGCCGTCGACACCCTGCGCCGCAGCGAGCGGCCGTGGCTGCGCTCGTACGCCCTGAACATGCCCGTCGCCGTGCTCGCCGCCTCCCTCGCGCTGGCCGCGACCTCGATGCCGACCGCCAAGCTCGTCGAGGCGAAGACGTACGAGAAGCCGGCGCGCGTGACGGCGGTCGAGCGCCTCCTCGGCCGGATCCCCGACGGGGCGACCGTGGAGGCCGACACCGGCCCGCTGACCCGCCTGACCTCCCGCTGCCGGGTCCTGTGGATCGGCGGCAGCAAGGGCGTGGTCCCCGACTGGATCACCATCGACAACGGCTCCAAGTGGGCGGGCCAGGACCCGACCGCGTACGCCGCCCAGCTGCACCCGGGCGAGCGGTACGCCCTCGTCGGCGAGGCCGGGGGCGTCGTCCTCATGCGGCGCGTCCACTGAACGCGCGGCGCCGGCCCGGAACCTCCCCCGTGGGTCCCGGACCGGCGCCTCCCCCGTACGACCGGGGCGGTGCTACTCGCTCGCGATCGCGTTCAGGACGTTCATCCGGCCCGCCCTGAAGGCCGGGATCAGCGCGGCGAACAGGCCGACCAGGGCCGAGCCCGCGAACACCCCGAGGATCGTCGGCCACGGGATCTCCAGCACCTTCAGGCCCTGGAGCGCGAGCAGCTGATGCGCGGTGGCTCCCCAGCCCATGCCCAGCCCGAGGCCGAGCAGCGCGCCGAAGAGGGCGATGACCACCGACTCCAGCCGGATCATGCGGCGCAGCTGGCGGCGGGAGAGGCCGATGGCGCGCATCAGGCCGATCTCGCGGGTCCGCTCCACCACCGACAGGGCGAGGGTGTTCACGACGCCCAGGACGGCGACGATGATGGCGAGGGCGAGGAGCCCGTAGACGATGTTCAGCAGCTGGCCGACCTGGTCCTTGAGGGACTGCTTGTAGTCGGCCTGGTTGCGGACCGCGTACTGCGGGTAGTCCGCCAGCCCCGCCTTGACCGCCTCGTACGCGGCGGCCTCGTCCTGCCCGTCCTTCGCGCTGGCCAGCAGCATGAAGGGGCGCGGCAGCCGGTCGGCCGGGACGTTCGCCTCGGCGGTGGCGGTGCTGATGTACTTCATCGTCTTGTCGAGGTTGCCCTCGTCGCTGGTGATCGCCGCGACCTTCAGCCTGACCGTCTTGCCACCCGTGAAGGCGACCGTCAGCTCGTCGCCGAGCTTGACGCCGTGTTGGGTGGCGTACTGCGACCCCACCGACATCGAGTTCGCCCCGTACGCCGCAGCGTGCTCGCCGGCGACCATCTTGCGGCGGATGTCCTTGGCGTACGTGGGATCGGTGGCGCCGAGCCCCGCTTCCTCGGTGGTGCCGTCGGGCGCGGTGACCTTGGCGTCGACCTCCCGGTAGGCGGTGACGTGGTCGAGGCCCTTGATGCCGCGCATCGCCTGTTCGGCCTGCGGCATGACCGGCTGCCCGGTCTGGGAGTTCACGATGAAGTCCGCGCCGACCGACTTGTCGAGCTCATCGGTGGCGGAGGCCACCATGGAGGATCCGACCACCGACAGGCAGGCGACCAGCGCGAGGCCGATCATCAGGGCGGCGGCGGTTGCGCCAGTGCGGCGCGGGTTGCGCAGGGCGTTGCGCTCGGCGAGCCGGCCGACGGACCCGAAGGGCCGCAGGACGACGCCGGAGAGCACCCGCACCACGCCCTCGGCGAGCAGCGGGCCGATCACGATGAAGCCCTTGAGGGTGAAGACGACGCCCAGGCCCAGCCAGAGCGATCCGGGTCCGGCCTCGTCGGCCGCCGCGGCCAGGTAGAGCCCGGCGCCGCCGACGGCGGTGAGGACCAGGCCGATGACGGCGCGGACCACGCCGGCCTTCTTGTCGCCCGGGGTGCCCGACTCGCGCAGGGCGGCCATCGGGGAGACCTGGCCGGCCCGGCGGGCCGGGATGAAGGCGGCGACGACGGTGACGACGACGCCGAGGACGATGCCGACGACCGGGGTGGTCCAGGCGACGGTGAGGTCGTCCGTGGACAGGTTCATGCCCATCTGGCCCATCAGCTTCATCAGTCCGACGGCCAGGCCGACGCCCACGCCGACGCCCGCGACCGAGCCGACCAGACCGAGGAGGAAGGCCTCCAGGACCACGGAGCCGAGTACCTGGCCGCTGTCGGCGCCGATGGCGCGCATCAGCCCGATCTCGCGGGTGCGCTGGGTGACCAGCATCGCGAAGGTGTTGAAGATGAGGAAGATGCCGACGAGGAAGGCGATGAGGGCGAACCCGAGCATCGCGTACTTCATGACGTCGAGGAAGGAACCGACGTCCTTGCGGCCCTGGTCGGCGGACTCCTTGGCGGTCTGCAGCTTGTAGGTGCCGGCGCCGACGGCGGCGGCGATGTCCGCCTTGAGCCGCTCGTCGCTGACGCCGTCCTTGGCGGTGACGTTGATGTTGGTGAACGTGCCGGGTGCGCCGAGCAGTTCACGCTGGGCGGTGGCCGTGTCGAAGTAGACGACGGTGGCGCCCGGGTTGGTCACCTTGAAGGCGGCGATGCCGGAGATCCTGGCGCGGAAGTCGCCGGTGACGGCGATGGTGCGCAGCTCGTCCCCGATCTTCAGCTTGTGCTTCTTCGCCGTGTCGGCGTCGACCATCACCTCGGTGGGGCCGCGCGGCTCGTGGCCGGAGCTGACCTTCATCGACTTGAGCTCGTTGTCGTTCCAGCTCGCGGCGATCGTCGGGGCGCCGGAGGTGGGGCCGACGTTCTTGTTCTCGGCGTTGACGACCGTGACGGACAGCGAGACGACGCTGCCCTGGGCGGACTGGACGCCCTGCACGGCCGCGACCTTCTGGACGGCGTCGCCGGGGATGGTCGCCGGCCGGGCGTTGCGCGGGTTCTCGACGTCCTCGTCGCCGCCCCCGACGGGCTTCGCGGAGACCGTGACGTCCGCTCCGGTGGTCGCGAACAGCTTGTCGAAGGTGGCGTTCATCGTGTCGCTGAACACCAGGGTGCCGCAGACGAAGGCGACGGAGAGCAGGACGGCGATGGCCGAGAGCGCCATCCGTCCCTTGTGCGCGACGAAATTGCGCCGCGAGGTCTTCAGGACGGTGTTGCTCACGACGTCCGCCCGCGCGCGTCGAAGTCCTTCATGCGGTCCAGGACCTGGTCGGCCGTCGGCCCGTACATCTCGTCGACGATCCGGCCGTCGGCGAGGAAGATGACGCGGTCCGCGTAGGAGGCGGCGACCGGGTCGTGGGTGACCATGACGATGGTCTGGCCCAGCTCGTCGACCGAGCGCCGCAGGAAGCCTAGGACCTCGGCGCCCGCCCGGGAGTCCAGGTTCCCGGTGGGCTCGTCACCGAAGATGATCTGCGGTCGCGCGGCCAGGGCGCGGGCCACGGCCACGCGCTGCTGCTGGCCGCCCGAGAGCTCGGTCGGACGGTGCTTGAGGCGGCCGGCGAGACCCACGGTCTCCACGACCCGGTTCAGCCACTGCGCGTCCGGCTTGCGGCCCGCGATGTCCATGGGAAGCGTGATGTTCTCCAGGGCGTTGAGCGTGGGCAGCAGGTTGAAGGCCTGGAAGATGAAGCCGATGCGGTCGCGGCGCAGCTGCGTGAGCTTCTTGTCCTTCAGCCCGGTGACCTCGGTGTCGTCCAGGAAGATCTGACCACTGGTCACCGTGTCGAGACCGGCGAGGCAGTGCATCAGCGTGGACTTCCCGGAGCCCGAGGGGCCCATGATCGCGGTGAACTGGCCGCGCATGATGTCCACGTCCACGTCGTCGAGGGCGACCACCCGCGTCTCCCCGGAGCCGTAGGCCTTGACGACCTTCCGCGCCCGGGCCGCGACGGCTTCATGCCCTCCAGTACCCCCGTGCCTGGTTTCGGTCATAGCCGTTGTCACGGTCTTTCTCCTTCTTCGAACCTGCGGTGGGCGGCCGGCGCTGCCGTCGTCCTGAAGCATCTGGCGGGAGGGGGGTCCGGCGCGCTGGTGCCCATCGCCGTATCCGCCCGGGGGTTAACCCCACCCCCGGCCCCGGCCCCCGGCCCGTATGTTCCAGTTAAGGAGCCACCGGGAGCCGATTCCTCCTCCGCCGGGACGAACGGCCCCTGGCCCGTAATGAGGAGGTCCCCTTAGGGGTCGTCCGCCCTGCGGACGATGCGCCCTGGGGGATACCCGGGGAGACCGCCGCGGTGAGATGGTGTTCCCCGCACATACGTGTACGGGGAAGGGATCTTGGTGGCCGCAGCGGAGAGCACCGATGCGCCGGACGGCATACCGGCCGAGGAGCGGGACGGCCCTCCCGGCACCACCGCCCGGGCCACGGCCGGGGGGCGGGACTCCGCGAACGCCGGCCGGGCACGTCCGGACCCGCACGCGGTGACCCCGGGCACGCCCGGCAGGGCGGGCTCGGAGCCGGGTGCGCGCGGGACGGGTGCGGGCGGAGCCGACGGGGCCGCCGCCGGGAGGCCGCCCCGGGCGGTCGTGGCTTCGCTCATGCTCGGGATGGCACTGGTCGCCCTCGAAGGCACCGTCGTGGCCACCGCCGTCCCGCAGATCGTCGGCGACCTCGGCGGCTTCTCCGTCTTCTCCTGGCTCTTCTCCGGGTACCTGCTCGCCGTCACCGTCACGCTCCCCGTCTACGGGAAGCTCTCCGACACCCTCGGCCGCAAGCCCGTGCTCCTCTTCGGCATAGGCCTCTTCCTCGTCGGCTCCCTGCTCTCGGCGGCCGCCTGGAACATGGCCGCCCTCATCGCCTTCCGGATCGTCCAGGGCCTGGGCGGCGGCGCCCTCCAGGGCACCATCCAGACCCTCGCCGCCGACCTCTACCCGCTCGCCGAACGGCCCAGGATCCAGGCCCGCATGTCCACCGTCTGGGCCACCTCGGCCGTGGCCGGCCCCGCCATCGGCGGCCTGCTGGCCTCGTACGCCCACTGGCGCTGGATCTTCCTGGTCAACCTGCCGCTGGCCGCCCTCGCCCTGTGGATGATCTCCCGCCACCTCGTGGAACCCGTAGGCTCCCCCGGCCGCCGCGGCCCGGTCGACTGGGCCGGCGCCCTCGGCGTCTTCGCCTGCGGCGGAGTGCTGCTCTTCGCGCTCGTCCAGGGCGGCGTCGCCTGGCCCTGGCTGTCCGCGCCCTCGCTCGGCCTCTTCGCCGCCGGCGCGCTCCTGGCCGCCGTCGTCGTCCGGGTGGAACGCCGGGCCGAGGAGCCGATCCTGCCCGGCTGGGTCTGGCGCCGGCGCACGATCGCCGCCGTCAACCTGGCGATGGGCGCGCTCGGCCTGCTGATGGTCGCCCCGATGGTGTTCATGCCGACGTACGCCCAGTCCGTACTCGGCCTCGGGCCCGTCGGCGCGGGCCTGGTCATGTCCGTGATGACCCTGAGCTGGCCCATCAGCGCCGCCCTCAGCCAGCACGTCTACCGGCGCATCGGCTTCCGCAACACCGCCGCCCTCGGCATCGCCCTGGCCGCGGCCATCCTCTTCTCCTTCACCCTGCTGCCCTACCCGGCCCGGCCCTGGCAGCCGGCACTGATCATGCTGCTGCTCGGCGGGGCCCTCGGCCTCTTCCAGCTCCCGCTCATCGTCGGCGTCCAGTCCACCGTCGGCTGGGCCGAGCGCGGCACCACGACCGCCTCCGTGCTGTTCTGCCGCCAGGTCGGCCAGAGCGTCGGCGCGGCCCTGCTGGCGGCCGTCGCCAACGCCACCCTCGCCGCCCGGCTCGCCGACGCCCCCGTGGCCGGACTGCCCGCCCACCTCGACGACGTGGCGAAGGCCCTGGAACGGCCGGGGCTCCTGCCGGGCGCCGCCGCCGCGTACCTGCGCGAGGCCGTGGCGGCGGCGGTGGACCACATCTTCCTCGGCGCGACGGCGGCCGCCCTCGCCGCCCTGCTGATCCTGCTGCTGGTCGCCCCGCGCCGGTTCCCCGTCCTGCCCGACCAGGACCAGTAGCCACTTGTCATGACCCCGGCCATTCGGACACCCTGTGGCCAGGACCGCATCCGGGGGGACGACATGGCATCCGCACTGTTCGCACTGGCGTCACTCGCCGCACTGACCGTGCCCCTCGGCCTGCGCCTGCGCCACCACCCCGGCTTCGTCACCGGCCGCGACGGCCGCCTCTCCACCTCGACCGTCCTGGCCCTGACCTGGACGCTCATCCTCGTCTGGCTGCTGCTCACGATCCTCGTCCACGGCCTCACCGCGGGCGGCGGAGTGTCGTACTTCCGGGGCGCCGACGGCACCGACGGCCCGCTCTCCACGCTGACGACCGTCTACCTGCCGCTGCTCGGCGGCCCGTACGCGGCCCTGATCGGCGCGAAGACGGTCGTCGGCATGCGGCTGGAGAACGGCACCATGGCCAAACCCGCCCCCAGGCCGACCGCCTCCGGCCGCAGGCCGCTGCGCGAGCTCGTCGCCAACGACAGCGGCCGCGTGGACCTCGTCGACCTCCAGTACGTCGCGTTCAGCGGGGTCGCGATGGCGTACGTCGTCCTGTTCTTCCTGGCGGACGTCGACGGCGGACTCCCCCGGCTCCCCCCGCAGATCTGGGCCCTGACCGGCGCCCCGGCCGGCGCCTATCTGATCAACAAGATGGCGGTCCGCGCCAACCCCGTCATCACCGGCGCCACCCTCACCGGCACGGCCCTCACCGTCGAGGGCGGCGGCTTCACCCCCGACGCCACGGTCACGGTGGACGCCACCGCCGTCCCGGCCGCCTGCGACCCGGCGACGGGCACCCTGGCGGCCACCGTCCCCGAGGGCACGCGACCCCCGCTCACGGTGGTGGTCACCACCAACCGCGGTCTGCGCAGCGACCCCTACCGCCTGGAGCCCCAGGAGACCCCGGCGCCACAGCACTAGGGGGTGTTGCCCTTGTGCCGGGCGTAATAGCGGGCCACCCGCGCCCGGTTGCCGCACACCGACGCCACGCACCAGCGGCGGCGCGGATGCGCGGGCAGGAAGAGCAGCACGCACCCCTCCCCCTCGCACGCGCGCACCGAACCCATCCGGGGGTCCGTCAGCAGGTCCGCGACCGCGTCGGCCAGCTCCGCCGCCAGCCGCCGGGCCGGGGCCGCCGTCCTGCGCGAGGCCGCCGCCACACCGCCCTGCGCGCCCAGGACCAGCTCGCGGTGGGCGGGGGCCGCGGCCAGGGCCCCGTTGAGCACGCCCAGCGCCTGCGCCGGCGGCCGCTCCCCGCCCCGCACCGCCTCGATCACGGCCCGCGCGGCCTCCCGCACTGCGCACACGGCCGCCACCTCGGCCCCGCCGACCTCCGCGACCGGGTCCAGCCGCCCCTCCTGAGCGGCCAGCCACGCCGCGAGCCCGGCCGGGTCGGCGATCAGATCACCCGCGGCCGTAAGGGTGTTGAGGAGGTCCAGAGCGAGGGGCTCACCGATGAGCGGAAAGTCGACAGTCACCCAACTAATGCTACCAATACCTCTTGACCCATTAAGGATCATCGCGAAGACTAATGGAACCGACACCACAGGAGGCATGTGATGAGCGCAGTCCGGCACCGCACCGTCGACGTCGACGGAGTACAGGTCGCCTACCGCGAGAGCGGCCCCGCCGACGGCCCCGTCCTGCTCCTCCTGCACGGCTTCCCCACCGCCTCCCACCAGTTCACCCGCCTCATGGACGCCCTCGGCGACACCCCCTGGCGCCTCATCGCCCCCGACCACCCCGGCTTCGGCCGCACCGAGGCCCCCGACGGCTTCACCTACACCTTCGACCGGCTCGCCGACACCCTCGAACACTTCACCGACGCCCTCGGCCTGGACCGCTACGCCCTCTACGTCTTCGACTTCGGCGCCCCCATCGGCCTGCGCCTCGCCACCCGCCGACCGGACCGGGTCACCGGCCTGATCGTGCAGAACGGCAACGCGTACGAGGAGGGCCTCTCCGACATGGCCCGCGAGTTCACCGCCCTGCGGCGGGACGTCCCGGGCAACGAGGAGCAGGTCCGCGGCCTGTTCACCCTTGAGGGCACCCGCTTCCAGTACGAGGCCGGCGTCGCCGACACCTCCCTGATCTCCCCCGACAGCTGGACCCTCGACGCGCACTACCTCGCCCTGCCGGGGCGCGCCGACGCACAGGCCGACCTCGCCTTCGACTACGCGTCGAACCTGGGGCGCTACCCCGAATGGCAGGCGTGGCTGCGGAGCTCCGGGGTACCGGTCCTGGTCGTGTGGGGCGCGGGCGACCCCTTCTTCACCCCCGCGGGCGCGAAGGCGTACCTGCGGGACGCGCCGGACGCCGCCGTGCACGTCTTCGACGGCGCGGGCCACTTCGCCCTGGAGACCCACCTCGCGCCGATCGCCGCCCTCATCGAGGCCTTCCTGACCGACCTCCCGTAGCACCACCGCTCGCCTCCCGGCGGGGCCGTCTGCGGGGCGCGGCACCGGTCCGGGGGCGCTGCCCCCGCGCCCCCGCTCCTCAAACGCCGGAGGGGCTTGGTTTTCCCGGTCGGGGGCTTCGATCCTGCGGGTCGGTCCGCGGGGGCCCTCCGGGGCGCCGCCCCGACCACTCCACCCCCGCCCAGGGACACCACCCAGCCCCGCCGGCGATTGAGGCGCGGGGTCCGGGGCGGAGCCCCGGGGGGTCACCCCGCCGAGCCCGAGCCCCCGGCCGCGGCCCGCCCCGTCAGCGCCGCCAAGCTCGCCCGGACGTGGTTCATATGGGCCCGCATCTCCTCCTGCGCCTCCGCGTGCTCCCGCAGGACCCGCTCCGTCTCGCGCCCCACCCGCTCCTCCTCCACCCGCGCCTCCGCCAGCACCTCCGCGGCCAGCGCCTCCGCGTCCTCCTGGCCGTGCCGCGCCGCCTCCTCCGCCTCCGCGAACCTCCGCCGGGCCGCCGCCAGACGGGACTCCGCCTGACGCTCCGCCTCCTCCTGCCGCGCCACCAGATCGGCCTCCCGCGCGGCCATCTCCCGCTCCGCCGCGTCCCACCGGTCCGCCTGCTCCTGCTCGCGCTCCGCCAGCAGCGCCTCCGACCGCCGCCGCACCGCGTCCAGCACCGCGGCCGCCTCCGCCCGCCACCCCGCCGCGTCCTCCCGCGCGGCCCCCCGCACGTCGTCCGCCTCCCGCTCGGCCCGCGACAGCCCCTGACGGACCCGTACCTCCGTCTGCTCCCGTACCGCCACAGCGTCCTGCCGCGCCAGCTCCGCCACCCGGTCCGCGTGCGCCTCCGCCGCACCCGCCGTCGCCGACGCGTCCGCCCGCGCGTCCGCCCGCAGGGTCTGTGCCTCCTCCTCGGCCAGCAGCAGGATCCGCCGCGCGCGCTCGCTCAGCTCGTCGTACGTCTGCGGCTGCGGCGCCAGCGCCGCCACCGCCTCCCGCAGCCGCTCCGCCTCCGCCTCCATCTGCTTGGCCAGCACGGTCAGCCGCGCCACCCGTTCCCAGGCCTCGTCCCGGCTGCCCGACAGCCGCGCGAGATACCGGTCCACGTCCTCCACCCGGTAGCCACGGCCGCGCACGATCGCAATGGGTGCACTCATCCTGCTAGCGCCTCTCTCGCGGGGATTCCCGTCAAGGATGCGCCATTTGCTCCCGGAAGCCCGAATGGCCGGGCCGAAACCCCTTTCGAGGGGTCTCGACCCGGCCATTCAGCACCCGTTCAGCACCGGCCGCTCAGCACGAACCGGCCACCGCTACAGCAGCCCGTCCCACATCTGCTCCAGCAGCACCGACCACCAGCTCTCCGGCGAAGCCAGCGCCGCGCTGTCGAGCCCCGCCAGGTTCGCCTGGAAGTCGACCGTCCAGCGCCCCGCCTGCTCCGGCGTCAGATGCTGCCGCAGCCGCCACATGTGACCCAGCATCGCCAGCGACCGCACGAACTGCGGCAGGCTCGAGTTCACGAACTGCGGCGGCACCGGCGCACCGCCCGGACCGCCCTCCACCGGCACCGCCACGATGTGCGCGGTCCCGTACTGCACGCACAGCGCCTTGCCGAAGTCGCTGCCGACCACCAGGTACGAACCCGCGTCCGAAGCCGGCTGCACCTGCCGCTGCGCCGCCAGCTCGGCCAGCGTCGGCACCGGCTGACCCGGCACCGCCTGCGCCCAGAAGAACGGCCCGAAATCGACCGGCAGACCCGACCACACCAGCGTCTGCGCCACGATCTCCGGCACACCCTGGCGGGACACCGCCCGCTGGTCGAAGCGGAACACGCCCTGCGGACCGAACGCCCCCGCCAGCTCCGCCGCGATCGCGTCCAGCGGGATCGCCGGCTGCAGCGGAACCTGCGGCAGCGGCGCCCGCACCGGCGCCGGACGCGCCGGGCCGTCCGCCACCTGGTGGAGTTCGCCCTGATGGGTGAGCAGGTGCCGCATGCCCTGCTGACGCCCCGCGTGGTCCTTGCCGTACGGAGCCACGCTCGTGATCCGCACCTGCGGCCACGTCTCCCGGATCATCCGGGCGCAGTAACCGCCGGGCAGCTCGCAGGACTCCAGCTCCGTGTGCAGCTCCAGCACCTGCTGCGGCGGCACGTTCATGGCGCGCAGCTCGTGCAGGATCTGCCACTCCGGGTGCGGGGTACCGGGCGCCGAGCGGCGGATGAGCTGCTGCTCGGACCCGTCGGGCGCGCGGTAGCGGAGCACGGCCTGGTAGCCGGGCCCGACCGTGGGCACGCCGGAGGGAGCCGGCGGCATCTGGTGCGCCGCAGGAGGCTGGGACGCCGGACGCCCCGCCGCGGGTCCGCCCGGCGGCGGACCGGGGGGCGCGGGCGGCTGCCCGGTGACAGCCGGACCCGCCAGCATCGTCGCGGCATGGTCCAGCCCACCGCCCAGCGAACCGCCACCGGGAACCCCGGGCGGACCGGGAGGCTGCGGCGCCCCGCCACGCGGAGCCCCCGGCGGACCGGGAGGCGCCGGCGGCTGACCCGTCACAGCCGGACCCGCCAGCATCGTCGCGGCGTGCTCCAGCCCACCGCCCAGCGACCCGCCACCGGGAACCCCGGGCGGACCGGGCGGCTGCGGGGCGCCACCGGGAGCCCCCGGCGGACCGGGAGGCGCGGGCGGCTGCCCGGTGACAGCCGGACCCGCCAGCATCGTCGCGGCATGATCCAGCCCACCGCCCAGCGAACCGCCACCGGGAACCCCCGGCGGACCGGGAGGCTGCGGCACCCCGCCACGCGGAGCCCCGGGCGGACCGGGAGGCGCCGGCGGCTGACCCGTCACAGCCGGACCCGCCAGCATCGTCGCGGCATGGTCGAACCCACCGCCGAGCGACCCGCTGCCCGGAACCCCCGGCGGACCGGGCGGCTGCGGCACCCCCGGCGTACCCGGCGCTCCCTGTACTCCCTGCACTCCCTGACCCCCCTGTGATCCTTCGGACAACGCTGCACCCGGCGCCCCGGGCGGACCCGGAGGCGTCGGAGGCACCGGCGGCGCCGGCACCCCCGCCGGCACCCCCGCCGGACCCGCGCCCGGCCCGGCGACGCCGTCGGCGCCACCGCCCGAGTCGCCCGGCCGGTCGATCCGGGCCCGGCTCGTGGGCGCGTCGGCGATGTCCGCCGCATCCGCGCCGAGCGCCGGCACGATCCGGGTCTTCGGCAGCCGGCTGCCGCCCGGGATCAGCGTGGTCTTCGCCTCCGGGGCGACCCCGGGGGATGGCGCGTCGTCCAGGTCCGACCCGGACAGCGGCGGTGCGAACACGGTCGCGGGCAGCGGCACGGAGGCGTCGTCCGAACCGGAGTTCACATCGGTCCCGGCCCACGGGGTGGACCCGGCCGGCACCCCGTCATTGGCGGTCGGCTCGTACGGGATCTCACCCCCGCGCCGCAGCGGCACCGCGTCCACGGGCTCGGCGGCCCGGACCGGTACGCCGTCGGCGGGCTCGGCGGCCGCCGCAGCGGCAACCGGCTCCGGAACCCCAACCGGCACACCCGCACCAGCAGACGCACCCGCACCCGCAGCCACATCAGCACCAGCAGACGCACCGGCACCTGCACCCGCAGCCACACCAACACCGGCAGGCCCAGCCGCAGGCGCACCGGCAGGCGCACCGGCCGGCGTGACGGCCGGCGGGATCCCCGCCCGGTCCGCCGCCTCCTGCAGCCACTCCGGCGGGCTCAGGATGAACGAGGTCTGCTCCGAATCGATCCGCGGCGGCGGAACCGAAGCCTCCGAAGCCGACGCGGCCGCGGCCGCCCCGTACTCCTCCTCGTACCGGCGGATCACCTCACCCACCGGCAGCCCCGGCCACAGCGTCACCTCACCGCTGTCCCGCGCGATGACCAGCCGCTGCCGCCCACCACCGGACACCGGACCGGCCGCCCGGTCCTCCGCCCACACCACGAACCCGAGCCCGAACTCCCTTACCCGCACCTCACGATGCTGGTAACCGGGCACGTCCCCGTTGATCCACTCCTCGGCGCGCTCCTGCGCCTGCGCAAACGTCACCATCGCGCGCTCACCCCTCGACCCGCGCCGGACCCGCCACGGGAACCGAGCGCGCGAATCCGCCGTCCACCATCAGACCGGCCACCGTTTCCAGCTCAGGCGGATTGCCCGCCAAGCGCTCCAGGAAGGCATCGAAATCAGCGCCGCACGGCAGCAACAGCCGCTCCACACGCTCCTGGACGGACCACCCGTCCCGGTCGCGCGCGTCGTCGTACGGGGAGAACCACACCGAACCGACCGACTCACCCCTGACCTTCAGCGCGAGCAGCCCGCCCTGCGCGAAGGCCACGCACAGGTAGTCCTTCGTCAGGTGGTCGCGCAGGCACTTGTTGACGTAGACGAGGTCGTTGACCGCCGCCTCCTCACGCACCGTGAAGAACGGCTGGTCCACCAGCAGCCCGAGGTCCACGTCCAGACCCGCGCCCACCGGAGCGCAGCCACCCGCCGCCTTCAGGAACGAGCGGTACGCCTCCGGCAGCCGGTAGCCGAGGTCCTCCTCGACACCCTGCACCTGCGACTCGGACACCGAGACCACCGACTTCGGCAGCCCCAGGTGCACCGGACGCACCTCCTGCAACGGCCGCGTCCCGCGCTTCTCGTGATCCACCGGAGCCGTCGCCAGACCCGCGTGGTGCCGCAGCAGCGCCTTCACCTCGACCGGCACCAGCTCCATGCGCCGCGAACCCGCCACGTGGTGCCAGGTCCAGCCGTGCGGAGTCGCGACCGGGCCCACCGTGTCCCACAGCTCGTGACCCGTGGCCTTCATCGCGGCGTTCGCGGACACGTAGTCCGTCAGCCGCAGCTCGTCCACGCCGAAACCCTCCGGCGGTTCGGCGATCTCCACCGCCGCCCGAGCGTACGCGGAGAAATCCGGATGCCCCGCGCCGCCCATCCGCACTCCATGGGGATGCCGAGCAGCCCGGACCGGGTCCGGGAAATGCACGACCTGCCCCGAGTAAGCGGCGTTGGGTGGCGCGGCATGCTGCCCGAGCCGACCTGTCGTCATGGCGGTAGCCCCCTGCTGGATCTGGCTGGTTCACCACAGCCTATGCGCTGGGGCAAGAGCGTCACCCGCCCCCGACCGGCGCACCCACCCACGGGCCGGGAACATCCGAATTGATACGAATATTCGACCCCGCTTCCGTATGACAGATGACATTTGGCAGGCTGTCCCCGCAGCACGGGGGCGTGCGCACAGCGGCGACAACCGCGGCCACGGGAGGGAAAGCGCGAGGATGCACAACACCGCAACACGTACGGACCGGGCCGACTCCACCGACCCCGGAACCGGCCCCTCCACGGGCCCGGCCACCACTCAGGCCACCGCTTCGGCCGCCGCCCAGGCCCCCGGACCGGGCGGCCCCACCGGCGACCCACGCCTGCGCTGGAGCAGCACCGACGGCCGCCCCGCCGTACCCGTCCTGCGCTTCCGCCGCGACGGCATCCTGCCCACCGTCGCCGCCGCCCTCTCCGTCCGCGGCGAAACCCTCACCAGCACCGCCGGCAAGGGCGACCAGCCACCCGTACTCCACCCCCTCGTACAGGACTTCCTCGACACCCTCACGAGCGGCCAGCGCGAACGGTTCACCGGCCGCTGCCCCGAGGCGATCCTGCTCTCCCGCCACCTCGCCACCGTCGAAGGCGCCCGCTCCAAACGCGCCTCCCGCAAACCCCTCTCCCCCAGCGAAGCCCGCCGCTCCCTCAAACACTCGAAGATCACCGCCCGCCGCATCCGCGAGGCCGGCGACCCCCTCCACGGCAGCTACGCACCCCCCTGCCGCTCCTGCGAGGCCCTCCTCGCCCACTTCGGCGTACGCCACGTCGACCTCACCCCCGCCGAGTAGCCATGACCACCACCTCAGCCTCCTACGACCGCTCCTCGGCCACCCGGTTCCCCGTCCCCGTGGACGACGCCCTGCGCACCGCCGGATGGGAACCCGGCCGCTGGGACATCAAGCAGGCCGAATACTGGGCCGACGCACTCCGGGACCACACCACCCCCGCCGGCCACCGCCACACCGTCTTCCCCGCCGCCGTCGAGGCCTGGGCCGAATTCGGCGGCCTCACCGTCACCGCCCGCGGAGCGGGCCGCCAGATAGCCCCCGCGACCATCCGCATCGACCCGACCACGGGCCTCCACCTCGCCCGCACCTTCGCCGACCTGGGCCGCGCCCTGTCCACGGAACTCTGCCCCCTGGGCACCGAGGCCGACGGCAGCTCCCACCTGGCCATCGACCGCGAGGGACGCGTCTACGGCATCGACCACACGGGCGACTGGTACCTCGGCACCACCCTCGACGAAGCCCTCACCCTCCTCCTGACGGGCCTCCAACCCACCCGCCTCACGACGGGCTGACCCAAGCCCGCCGGGGCGCACCTCCAGCCCCGCCGGCGTTCGAGGCGCGGGGGTCCGGGGGCAGCGCCCCCGGCAACGCCGCCGCACCGAACCACAGCCGCCCGCACCCCGCGCGCCGAACCCGGCCTACCCCCCGACCCCCACGGGAAGCACCGCCGACACCCTGAACCCACCCGCATCCGTCGGCCCCGACACGAACACCCCGCCCAGCCCCAGCACCCGCTCCCGCATCCCCACGAGCCCGTTCCCCCCACTGGGAAGCCCCGGCTCCGGGGCCTGACCGTCACACGGCCCGTTCTCCACCTGCATCGCCACCTCCCCCTCCCGGTGCGCCAGCCGTACGACGACCCGCGCGCCCGGAGCGTGCTTGTGGCAGTTGGTCAGCGCCTCCTGCACCACCCGGTAGGCGGTCTGCTCCACCTCCGCCGCGTACGCCGACGCCTCCCCGTGCACCACCATCTCCACGGCCATCCCCGCCACCCGGGACTGCCCGACCAGCGCCTCCAGCTCACCGAGCGAAGGCCCGTCCTCCACACCCGAGCGCCCCGCCAACGCCACCGGCACGGAGACGGCAGCAGCCACCGGGGCCGCCTTCACCGGCTCCTCCCGCCGCAGCACCCCGAGCATCTCCCGCAGCTCGGTCAGCGCCTGCCGCCCCATGTCACCCACCAGCGCCGCGTTCTTCGCCGCCCGCACCGGATCCTTCGCGGCCACCGCCTCCAGCGCGGCCGCGTGCACCACCATCAGCGACACCCGGTGCGCGACCACGTCGTGCATCTCCCGCGCGATCCGGGTCCGCTCCTCCGCCCGGGCCCACTCGGCCCGCTCCTCCGCCCGGTCCGCCAGCAGCGACAGCTCCCGCTCCAGCGAGTCCGCCCGCTCCTGGAGACTCTCCATCAGCCGCCGCCGCGCCCCCATGTACAGCCCGAGCAGCACCGGCGGCACGGTCAGCGCCACCGCCACGAACACGGACAGCATCAGCACGAACGTCCGGCCGGCCTCCGTGTCCCCGCTGGTCCGCAGGTACATCACGGCGAACGTCGCGGCCAGCGCCATCGAGGTCAGCGTGGCGGTGATCCGGCGGGGCACCGCGGAGGAGGCCACCGTGTACAGGCCCACCACCCCGAGCAGGAAGCCCATCACGGCCGGCGTGACGGCGATCCCCACCAGCACCACGGCCACCGGCCACCGGCGCCGCACCAGGAGCGTGGCCCCCACCACCAGCCCGAACAGCACCCCGGCCGCGGCCGGCACCCCCGCCTCCTGGGCGAAGGACACGCCTTCCCACCCGCACTCGACGGTGGAGGCGACCCCGAGCGCCACGTCCACCACGACATCCC
Organism: Streptomyces sp. NPDC053432; assembly: GCF_055585365.1. Lineage (NCBI taxonomy): Bacteria > Bacillati > Actinomycetota > Actinomycetes > Kitasatosporales > Streptomycetaceae > Streptomyces > Streptomyces sp. NPDC053432. Next base: position 214,772 of record NZ_JBVJKF010000007.1, on the reverse strand, counting down.
GCCGCCGCCCCCACCACCACACAGCCGGGCCCGCGCGGCCTTCCACATCCCCCGTACCGGTCATGCCGACCAGCGTACGCAGGGGCCCCAGCACACGGTCGACCGGAATTCCCGGAAACCGGAGGTAATCGCACGTACGCATGAATAGCCCGGAATCCGAGACGTGAATCCTGCATTCCGGACGACATTGGGGACATGACCGAAATCCGACGTCGCCCCGGCGACGGCACCGGCGGGCTCCGCCACGGCACCACGACCTTCGAGTCCCTGCGGGAGCAGGCGGTGACCCTGCGCCGCGAGGGGCTCAGCCGCCGCCAGATCCGCGACCGCCTGCACGTCCACAACAACGACATCCTCAACCGCCTCCTGGACGGCGAGCCGGCCCCCGAGTGGACCAAGCGCCCGAACGCCAAGGACGACCTCCGCGCGAAGGCCCGCGAACTCCGCCTCCAGGGCCTCACGTACGACCAGATCCAGGTCGAGCTCGGCTGCTCGAAGAGCTCGATCTCCCTCTGGGTCCGCGACCTTCCCAAGGTCGACCATCGGTCCCCCTCGGAACAGGGTCGGGACGCCGCACTCAAGCGCTGGGCCCACGAGAGCCCGCGCCGCGGGGAGGCGCGCGACGCCGCCATCGAGGCCGCGCGGGCGGAGGTCGGCCGCCTCGGCGGCCGGGAACTGTTCCTCGTCGGCGTCGCCCTTTATTGGGCCGAGGGCTCCAAGAGCAAGCCATACCGGCGCGACGAGACAGTCACCTTCATCAACAGCGACCCCGGCGTCATCCGCGCGTGGCTGGCCTGGCTACAACTCATGGAGATCCCCCGTGAGCGCCTGAAGTTTCGGGTGATGATCCACGAATCCGCGGACGTGGAGGGGGCCGAACAGTACTGGGCCGACCTCGTCGGAGTGCAGCGGGCCCGCCTCCAGAGAACCACCCTCAAGAAGCACAACCCGAAGACCGTGCGCAAGAACACCGGCACGGATTACCGCGGATGCCTGATCGTCCGCGTCTCCGCCAGTTGCGACTTGTACCGTCGCATTGAAGGTGCCTGGTGCGGCATAGTAGGTGCCGTCGACTCGATCAACAGAGGCGAATGTCCGATTTAGTCGGCTTTGCTATCCCCTGTGGTGTAATCGGCAGCACTGGGACCTTTGGAGTCCTATGTCCGGGTTCGAGTCCTGGCAGGGGAGCAGAGCGAGGTTCGGGTCCTGACCGCCAAGGTCAGGACCCGCCCTCGTTTCCGGCCCTTAACCCCCCGGTATCCTTCACGGGTCCACTCCCGAAAGCCGAAGGGCACACCCGTGAGCGCCAACCGCCCGGCAGCCGTCGTCGTACTCGCAGCGGGTGAGGGCACCCGCATGAAGTCCGCGACTCCCAAGGTCCTGCACGAGATCTGCGGGCGCTCGCTCGTCGGTCACGTCGTCGCCGCCTCCCGCGAGCTGGACCCCGAGCACCTCGTCGTGGTCGTCGGGCACGCCCGGGAACTGGTCACCGCGCACCTCGCCGGCATCGACGCCGACGTCCGCACCGCCGTCCAGTACGAGCAGAACGGCACCGGGCACGCCGTCCGCATGGCCCTCGAAGAGCTCGGCGGCACCCCGGAAGGCACGGTGATCGTCGTCTGCGGTGACACCCCGCTCCTCACCGGCGAGACCCTGGCCCAGCTGACGGCGACGCACCAGGCGGACGGCAACGCCGTCACCGTGCTCACCGCCGAGGTGCCGGACTCCACCGGCTACGGCCGCATCGTCCGGGACTCGGAGAGCGGCGCCGTGAAGGCGATCGTCGAGCACAAGGACGCCACCGACGCCCAGCGCGCGATCCGGGAGATCAACTCCGGGGTCTTCGCCTTCGACGGGGCCCTGCTCGCCGACGCGCTCGGCAAGGTCCGCACCGACAACAGCCAGGGCGAGGAGTACCTCACCGACGTCCTCGGCATCCTGCGCGAGGCCGGCCACCGCGTCGGCGCGGCCGTGGGGGCGGACCACCGGCAGATCCTGGGCATCAACAACCGCGTGCAGCTCGCCGAGGCCCGCGCCCTGCTGAACGCGCGGCTGCTGGAGCAGGCGATGCTCGCGGGCGTGACGGTCGTCGACCCGGCGAGCACGTTCATCGACGTGACGGTGACTTTCGGCCAGGACGCGATCGTGCACCCGGGCACCCAGCTGCTCGGCTCCACCCACATCGCCGAGGGGGCCGAGGTCGGCCCGAACACGCGCCTCACGGACACCCGGGTGGGCGAGGGCGCCCGCGTGGACAACACGGTGTCCGACAGTGCGGTCATCGGCGCGCAGGCGACCGTCGGCCCCTTCGCGTACCTGCGGCCCGGCACGAACCTCGGCGCGAAGGCCAAGGCGGGCACGTATGTGGAGATGAAGAACGCGACGATCGGTGAGGGCACGAAGGTGCCGCACCTGTCGTACGTCGGGGACGCCACGATCGGCGAGTACACCAACATCGGCGCGGCGAGCGTCTTCGTGAACTACGACGGTGAGCACAAGCACCACACCACTGTCGGCTCGCACTGTAAGACGGGGTCGGACAACATGTTTGTGGCGCCCGTCACCATCGGGGACGGTGCGTACACCGCCGCCGGGTCGGTGATCACGAAGGACGTTCCGCCCGGTGCGCTGGCCGTGGCCCGGGGCCAGCAAAGGAATATCGAGGGCTGGGTCGCCCGGAAGCGCCCGGGAAGCGCGGCGGCGACGGCGGCTCAGTCGGCGGTCCAGGTGGACTCCGACGCCCGTTGAGGTGAACTGACCGGAAACGGGTACGTTCAGGACGGCGTACCGTGATAGGTGCACCCAATTCGGCTGGCTCACCGTGTGCGGGACGGACGCACATGGGGGCGAGCAGCTTTCAACACGTCTGAGGAGACAGTGCTGTGACCGGGATCAAGACGACCGGCGAGAAGAAGCTGATGCTCTTCTCCGGCCGCGCCCACCCCGAGCTGGCCGAGGAGGTCGCGCACCAGCTCGGTGTCGGCCTCGTGCCGACCAAGGCTTTCGACTTCGCGAACGGTGAGATCTACGTTCGTTTCCAGGAGTCGGCGCGCGGCGCGGACTGCTTCCTGATCCAGAGCCACACGGCTCCGATCAACAAGTGGATCATGGAGCAGCTGATCATGATCGACGCGCTGAAGCGCGCGTCGGCCCGCTCCATCACGGTGATCGTCCCGTCGTACGGGTATGCCCGTCAGGACAAGAAGCACAAGGGCCGTGAGCCGATCTCGGCCCGTCTGGTCGCTGATCTGCTGAAGACCGCGGGTGCGGACCGCATCCTGACGGTCGACCTGCACACGGACCAGATCCAGGGCTTCTTCGACGGCCCGGTGGACCACCTTTCGGCCCTGAACGTCCTCGCGGACTACGTCGGTGCGAAGGTGGACCGCTCGAAGCTGACGATCGTCTCCCCGGACGCCGGCCGTGTGCGCGTCGCCGACCGCTGGTGCGACCGTCTGGACGCGCCGCTGGCGATCGTGCACAAGCGCCGTGACAAGGACGTCGCCAACCAGGTGACGGTCCACGAGGTCGTCGGTGAGGTCAAGGGCCGTGTCTGTGTCCTGGTCGACGACATGATCGACACGGGTGGCACGATCTGCGCCGCTGCCGACGCGCTGTTCGCGCACGGTGCGGAGGACGTGATCGTGACGGCGACGCACGGCATCCTGTCGGGTCCGGCGGCGGACCGTCTGAAGAACTCGAAGGTCAGCGAGTTCGTGTTCACGAACACCCTGCCGGACCCGTCCGACCTGGAGCTCGACAAGATCACGGTGCTGTCGATCGCCCCGATGATCGCGCGTGCGGTGCGCGAGGTCTTCGAGGACGGTTCGGTGACCAGCCTGTTCGAAGAGGAGCACTGACTCCTCCGGAACACCTCTGGAAGATCCTTTTGAAGTGCGGCCTTCCCGCCGGGTAGACTCATGAAGTTGCTCGGCGAGGGAGGCCGCACTTCTGTGTGCGGGTGCTCCGTTATCGACGCGCTCTTCGTAGCAGGCCGTTTCGGCCGGGTGACCCTGTCCTTTTTTCCGTCACCCCACGAGGAGTGAGCATGTCCGAGGTCAAGCTTTCCGCCACCCTGCGCGACACCTTCGGCAAGGGCTCTGCCCGCCAGGCCCGTCGCGACGCCCTGACCCCCGGTGTCATCTACGGCCACGGCGCCACCCCGAAGCACGTCAACGTCGAGGCCCACGGCCTGATGATGGCGCTGAAGACCCCGAACGTCCTGCTCTCCCTGGACATCGCGGGCGACGGCACCGAGCTGGTCATCCCGAAGGCGATCCAGCGTCACCCGCTGAAGCGCACCATCTCCCACGTCGACTTCCTGATCGTCAAGAAGGGCGAGAAGGTCACCGTCGAGGTTCCGGTCGTGACCGAGGGCGAGCTGGCCGCCGGTGGCAACCTGCTGGAGACCCTGCTGACGACCATTTCCGTCGAGGCCGAGGCCACCCACATCCCGACCGAGGTCACCGTCTCGATCGCGGGCCTGGAGGCCGGTGCCACGGTGCACGCCTCGGACCTGAAGCTGCCGGCCGGCACCACCCTGGCCGTCGACGGTGAGACCGCCGTTCTGCAGGTCGTCGCCCCGCAGGCCGAGGAGCCGGCCGCCGAGGCCGAGGGCACCGAGGCCTGAGCCTCGCCCCACCTTCTCAGCAGTTGCTGACCGACCGCCGTCCGGCTCCACTGGAGCGGGACGGCGGTCGTCTTCGTATGAGGGATTGAGGAGCTTTTGATGTCGGACGACGCGGCGGCTCCCTGGCTGGTCGTGGGGCTGGGGAACCCTGGTGGCGAGTACGCGGGGAACCGGCACAACATCGGTTTCATGGTGGCGGACCTGCTGGCCGAGCGGATCGGCGGCAAGTTCAAGGCGCACAAGGCGCGTGCGCAGGTGGTGGAGGGGCGCATCGGGCCTCCGGGGCCGGCGAACCGGCGTGTGGTGCTGGCGAAGCCGATGTCCTTCATGAACCTGTCGGGTGGCCCGGTGACGGCTCTGCGCGATTTCTACAAGGTGCCGTTGGAGCGGGTCATCGCGGTCCATGACGAGCTGGACATCGATTTTCCGACGCTGCGTCTGAAGCTGGGTGGCGGGGACAACGGCCACAACGGTCTGAAGTCGATGACGAAGTCGATGGGTGCGGACTACCACCGGGTGCGTTGCGGTATCGGTCGGCCGCCGGGGCGGATGCAGGTCGCGGACTTCGTGCTGAAGGACTTCTCGTCGGCGGAGCGCAAGGATCTGGACTGGTTCGTGGACCGGGCGGCGGATTCGGTGGAGTGCCTGATCACGGAGGGCCTGGAGCGCGCCCAGTCGGCATACAACTCCTAGGGCATACCGGGCATAGGGAGCAGTGGCACCCAAGGGCACACGAATACTCGTGCGTACCTCTTGACCGTGGTGGGGCGGCGTCAGCAAGCTTGGCGGCGCCACCCCCACGGCCCGTATTCCTCACCTGTGCCAGAGGTGCCTCATGTCCATTCTCAGCCAGCGCTGGGCGGCGGTAGCGGTTCCGGCCGCGGCTTCCCTCGTGGTCGCCGCGGGGGCCGTTCCGGCTCTCGCGGCCGACTCGTACACCGTTCCGCTGCACCAGGCGGTTCCCCTCACCGCGGCTTCGTACGGTGAGAAGGAGGCCTCGTGTGCGGGCGTTCCGTCGTCCCAGGACGGTTGGCACTTCGTGCTGCCGGGTAATTCGACCGATTTCAAGAAGCTCACGGTGACGTTCGAGCCGGGCGGCACGCAGGTGATCACCGTTTTCGGCCCGCCGTCGGAGAAGCACGCGTACGCGGCTTCGGCTGCCGGTGCCAAGCTCACGGCGGCTTCCGCGGTGGTCGAGGGCGGTTCGGTGGAGTGGTTCAACCTGTCGCACACCTGCCCCGCGTCGGTGACGCCGTCCGGTACGCCGTCGAAGACGCCGTCCGGGACTCCTTCGCACACCCCTTCGCACACGCCGTCGAAGACGCCGTCGGGCAGTGCCTCGGCGTCGTCCTCGCCGTCGGCGTCGGTGTCGGCGAGCCGGAGCGGCGGCGGTACGCCGTCGGGCTCGGTGTCCCCCGGCTCCTCGGCGAGCTCTCCGGCTCCGGTCCCGGGTGGCACGACGGGCGGCGGTGACCTGGCGAGCACCGGTTCGGACCTGCCCGTGGCGCTGCTGTCGGCGCTGTCCGCCGCGCTGGTGGCCGCGGGTGGACTGCTGCTGATGCGCCGGCGCCGTACGCGGTAGTCGCCGCGCCCACGGGGAAGCCCCCGCGCCGTGGACCGGTGCGGGGGCTTCCGTGTGACTGCCGTCGGGTCAGCCGGTGTTGCGCAGGCCGGCGGCGACGCCGTTGACGGTGAGCAGCAGGGCGCGGGCGAGGAGCGGGTCGGGGTCTTCGCCTCGGGCGGCGGCGGCGCGCTGGCGGGCGAGGAGGGAGACCTGGAGGTAGGAGATGGGGTCCAGGTAGGCGTCGCGTACGGCGAAGGTCTGCTGGAGGACGGGCTGGGAGTCGAGGAGCTTCTCGCCGCCGGTGATGCGCAGGACTTCGGCGACGGTGAGGGCGTGTTCGGCTTCGATGCGGTCGAAGACGTGCTTGAGCTCTTCGGGTACGAGGGTGTCGACGTAGTGGCGGGCGATCCGCAGGTCCGTCTTGGCCAGCGTCATTTCGACGTTGGAGAGGAAGTTGCGGAAGAAGTGCCAGCGCTCGCCCATTTCGGTGAGGACGTCTTCGTGTCCGGCTTCGCGCAGGGCCTTGAGTCCGGAGCCGACTCCGTACCAGCCGGGGACGATCTGGCGGGACTGGGTCCAGCCGAAGACCCAGGGGATGGCGCGCAGTCCGTCGAGGCCGGCGCCGGAGTCGGGGCGGCGGCTGGGGCGGGAGCCGAGGTGGAGGTCGGCGAGCTGGTCGACGGGGGTGGAGGCGAAGAAGTACGAGGGGAGGTCGGGGTCCTCGACGAGTTCGCGGTAGGCGCTGTGGGCGGCCTCGGAGACGATGTCCATGGCCGTGTCCCAGCGGGTGAGGGCGTCCGGGGACTGGCGGGGCGCTGTGTGCAGGGCGGATGCCTGCAGGGTGGCGGCGACGGTCAGTTCGAGGTTTTCGCGGGCGAGGGAGGGGACGAGGTACTTGTCGGAGATGACCTCGCCCTGTTCGGTGACCTTGATCTCGCCTTCGAGGGTGCCCCAGGGCTGGGCGAGGATGGCGTCGTGGGAGGGGCCGCCGCCGCGGCCGACGGTGCCGCCGCGGCCGTGGAAGAGGCGCAGGCGGACGCCGTAGCGGTGGGCGACGTCGCGCAGGCGGCGCTGGGCGCGGTGGATTTCCCACTGGCTGGTGGTGATGCCGCCGAACTTGGAGGAGTCGGAGTAGCCGAGCATGACCTCCTGGACGTCTCCGCGGAGGGAGACGAGGCGGCGGTAGGAGGGGTCGGCGAGCATGTCGCCGAGGATGACGTCGGCGGCGCGGAGCTCGTCGGTGGTTTCGAGGAGCGGCACGATGCCGATCTTGGCCCAGCCGGCGTGGAGGTCGATGAGGCCGGCTTCGCGGGCGAGGACGGCGGCGGCGAAGACGTCGTCGGCGCCCTGGCACATCGAGATGATGTAGGACTCGATGACTTCGGGGCCGAACTTCTCGAAGGCGTCCTTGATGGCGAAGAAGACGCCGAGGGTCTTGTGTCCGGCCGCGTCGAGGGGGGCGGGGGTGGGGGCGAGGGGGCGGCGGGAGCGGAGTTCCTTGGCGAGGAGCTTCTGCCGGTAGTCGCGGGGCATGTCGGCGTAGCGCCAGGATTCTTCGCCGAGGCGGTCGAAGAGCTGGCCGAGTGCGTGGTGGTGGGCGTCGGCGTGTTCGCGGACGTCCATGGTGGCGAGCTGGAGGCCGAAGGCGGCCAGGGTGCGGATGGTGCGGTCCATGCGGCCGTCGGCGAGGAGTCCGCCGCGGTGTTCGCGCAGGCTGGTCTGGATGAGGGTGAGGTCGGCGAGGAGCTCGGCGGTGCCGAGGTAGTCGCGGCCTTCCTCGTGGGGGGTGCCCTTGGCGAGGCGTTCGCGGGTGTTGAGGAGCTTCTGGCGGACGCAGGTGGCCTTGAGGCGGTAGGGCTCTTCGGCGTTGAGGCGCTTGTAGCGGGGGCTGATCTCGGGGAGGCGTTCGAGGTCGGCCTGGAGGGAGGCGAGGAGTTCCTCGGTGGCTCCGGCGTAGCGGATGGAGTTGGAGAGCAGCGAGCGCAGGAAGTCGATGAGTTCGAGGGCGTCGCTGATGCCGTGTTCGTGCTGGAGGATCAGGATGTCGCGGGTGACGTCGGGGGTGACGTTGGGGTTGCCGTCGCGGTCGCCGCCGATCCAGGTGCCGAAGGTGAGGGGGCGGGTGCCGGCGGGGAGTTCGACGCCGACGCGCTGGAGTTCGGCGGCGAGGTCTTCGAGGACGTCGCCGACGGCTCCGGCGTGGAGTTCGTCGAGGTAGTAGATGGCGTTGCGGGCCTCGTCGGAGGGTTCGGGGCGGACGACGCGGAGTTCGTCGGTCTGCCAGACGAGGTCGATGTTCTCGGCGAGGCGCAGGTCGTGGCGGCGGCGGTCGCCGGCGCCGGTGACGGGCTCTTCGAGGAGGGCGGCGATGCGGCGGAGCTTGCCGAGGACGCTGCGGCGGGCTGCTTCGGTGGGGTGTGCGGTGAAGACGGGCCGGACGTTGAGGTTCTTGACCGTGGCGCGCAGGTGTTCGGGGTCGGCGTCCTTGAGCATGTCGGCGGTGCGGGCGAGGAGTCCGCCTTCGGTGGCGCGGTGGGCGCGCAGTTCCTTGCCCCGGTGTACCTGTTCGGTGACGTTGGCGAGGTGGAAGTAGGTGGAGAAGGCGCGCACGAGCTTGGCGGCGGTCTCCAGGTCGGTGTCGCCGAGGAGGGCGGCGGCGGCCTCGCCGTCGGTGCGGGTGAGTGCGCGCACGCGTTCGACGAGGTCGAGGAGTTCCTGGCCCTCCTGGCGTACGAGGGTTTCCCCGAGGAGGTCGCCGAGGCGGCGGATGTCCGCGCGCAGCTCTGCGTTCGCGGTGTCCGTGGTGTGGGCGGGGGCCTGGTCAGCACTGCTCACAGGTGCGGCTCCTTGCAGTGTTTCGAGCGCTACTGGGCGGTGGGCTCCCGACCGCGCGCAGCGCTGCTGCTTCCTGGTGCGCAGCTCGGGCTGCCCGTGCGGACCGCGCTGTCCGCCGGGGACAGGATAGGTGTCCTGTGCTTGTGCCTGGGCAAATGTCTCACCAGACGGCAGGTGGGGGGGCCGTACGGGGGTGTGTCCGCCCCGGGGGTGGTGTGCTCTCGCACGCCCCGGCCGCGCGCCTGTTGCCTCGTGGCACGCCTTTGCCATACTTACGATGCCGTAGGTTACGGGCCCGTAACCTCGGCCCTGCCGGCCTCTCACCCTCAGGGGACCTCCATGACCACCAGTCCCGACCTGGTCGAGGACGTGTCCGCGTCCTCCGACGGGTCTGTGCCCTCCGCGACTCTCGGCGGCGAGAACAAGCGGTCCATCGAACAGATCGCCCTGCTGTTGTTCATCACGGTTCCCTTCGTGGCCCTGCTGGCGGCGGTGCCGCTGGTGTGGGGCTGGGGGGTGAGCTGGCTGGATCTCGGCCTGATGGTGTTCATGTACTTCGTGGCGTGCCACGGGATCACGGTCGGTTTCCACCGGTATTTCACGCACGGTTCCTTCAAGGCGAAGCGGCCGCTGCGGATCGCGCTGGCGGTGATGGGGTCGCTGGCGGTGGAGGGGCCGCTGGTGCGGTGGGTGGCCGATCACCGCAAGCACCACAAGTACTCCGACCACGAGGGGGACCCGCATTCGCCGTGGCGGTTCGGGGAGACGGTGCCGGCGCTGATGAAGGGGCTGTGGTGGGCGCACATCGGCTGGCTGTTCGACGAGGAGCAGACGGATCAGCAGAAGTACGCGCCCGATCTGATCAGGGATCCGGCGATCCGGCGGATCTCGCGTGACTTCATCTACTGGACGATGCTCTCGCTGGCGATCCCGCCGCTGGTCGGGGGGCTGGTGACGATGTCGTGGTGGGGTGCGTTCACGGCGTTCTTCTGGGGTTCGCTGGTGCGGGTCGCGCTGTTGCACCACGTGACGTGGTCGATCAATTCGATCTGTCACGCGGTGGGGAAGCGTCCGTTCAAGTCGCGTGACCGTTCGGGGAACGTGTGGTGGCTGGCGGTGCTGTCGTGCGGTGAGTCCTGGCACAACCTGCACCACGCGGATCCGACGTCGGCGCGTCACGGTGTGCTGCGCGGGCAGGTCGATTCCAGTGCGCGGCTGATCCGCTGGTTCGAGCGGCTGGGCTGGGCGACGGACGTGCGGTGGCCGTCAGCGTCCCGCATCGACGCCCGGCGCAGGGAAACCGCGTCGAACGCGGCATGATGGGGGACGTGGCGATCGACGGCGGTACTTCCAGCAGTGACAAGCCCAGGCGGGGACGCCGGGTGCGGATGACGGGCGCCGAGCGGCGCCAGCAGCTGCTGGACATCGGCCGGGCACTGTTCGCGGAGAAGGGCTTCGAGGGCACGTCGGTGGAGGAGATCGCGGCGAAGGCCGGGGTGTCCAAGCCGGTGGTGTACGAGCACTTCGGCGGCAAGGAGGGGCTGTACGCGGTCGTCGTGGACCGGGAGATGCGCCAGCTGCTGGACGGGGTGACGGGTGCGCTGACGGCCGGGCATCCGCGGGAGCTGCTGGAGCAGGCGGCTTTCGCGCTGCTGGACTACATCGAGTCGTACACGGACGGTTTCCGGATCCTGGTCCGCGATTCGCCGGTCGCGCAGTCGACGGGCACGTTCGCGTCGTTGATCAGTGACATCGCCACGCAGGTGGAGGACATCCTGGGTCTGGAGTTCAAGGCCCGGGGGTTCGACCCGAAGCTGGCCCCGCTGTACGCGCAGGCGCTGGTGGGGATGGTCGCGCTGACGGGGCAGTGGTGGCTGGACGTGCGCAGGCCGAAGAAGGCGGAGGTGGCCGCGCACCTGGTGAATCTGGCGTGGCACGGGCTGGACGGGCTGGAGTCGAAGCCGCAGCTGGTGGGCCGCCGCAAGAACTGAGTGCCCGCTGCCGGGTACGCGACGGCGCCCCGTCACCGGTGATCCGGTGACGGGGCGCCGTCGCGTGGTGCGGGTGCGCCGTGCTCGGTGCCTCGCGGGCGCGTCGTGCTCGGGTGCGCCGGTGTCAGGCGCAGGACTCCAGGGTGTGGGGTTCGAGGAATTCGAGCCGGTTGCCGACGGGGTCTTCGGAGTAGAAGCGGCGGTGGCCCGGCAGGTCGTCGTCCCAGACGACCTTGGCCCCCCGCTCCTCCAGTCTGCTCGCGTACTCGACGATGCCGGTCACGCGCAGCCCGGGATGGGCCTTGCGGGCGGGCCGGAAGTCCTCCTCGACGCCGAGGTGCAGCTGTACGGGTCCGGCGGCGAACCAGCAGCCTCCGCGTGCGGCGAGGACGGGCGGTTTGGGGATCTCGGTCATGCCGAGGACGTGGGTGTAGTAGGCGCGCAGGAGGGCCTCGGATCCGGGGGGCGCGGCGAGTTGGACGTGGTCCACGGCGGTGAGCATGGTCAGGCCTCCTTGCGGGCTACGGCGAAGATGCGGCGGAAGGGGAAGACGGTGCCGCGCGGTCCGGGCGGGTAGGCCTCGCGCAGCCGGTCGCGGTATTCGGTGAGGAAGGCGCGGACGGCGTCCTCGTCGTCGCCGAGGGCGGTGAGGACGGGCCGCAGCGCGGTGCCCTTGACCCAGTCGAGGACGGGGTCGGGGCCTTGGAGCAGCTGGTGGTAGGTGGTGTCCCAGACGTCGACGGCGCAGCCGAGTTCGGTGAGGCGGGCGAGGTACTCGGCGGGTTCGAGGAGGTGGGTGTAGCGGGCGCCGTGGCCGGCGAGCCGGGCGCGCCAGCGGGGGGTGTCGCAGAGTTCGGCGAGCAGGGCGTGGCTGGGGGCGGTGAAGTTGCCGGGGAGCTGGAAGGCGAAGGTGCCGCCGGGGCGCAGTCCGTTGATCCAGGCGCCGAAGGAGCCGGGGTGGCTGGGGACCCATTGGAGGGCGGCGTTGGAGACGATCAGGTCGTAGGGCTCGTCGGGCAGCCAGGAGGCGAGGTCGGCGTGCTGGAAGTCGAGGCTGCCGCCGCCGGCGGTGGGGCCGGCGTGTTCCTGTTCGGCGCGGTGGAGCATCTCCGGGGAGAGGTCGAAGCCGGTGATCTTGGCGTCGGTCCAGCGGTCGGCGAGGAGTGCGGTGACGTTGCCGGGGCCGCAGCCGAGGTCGGCGATGCGGGCGGGGTCGGTGGGGAGCTCGGGTATGCGGGTCAGCAGGTCGAGGAAGGGCCTGGTGCGGTGGCCGGAGTGGCGCAGGTACTGCTGGGGGTCCCAGGTGGGTGCGGACGGCGCGGTGGACGTGGGGGTCCCTGCACGCGCGGTATCGGAATACATGTTCGAGCCTCCCTACTGGCGGGGCGGGCGGAAGCGGAATGAGTTCCGGGACGCTCCATGCCCCACCCTCGCAGCAATTATATCTTGACGTCAAGAAAGTTGTGGTCAAGATGCTTGACGTGAAGAGACTTCATGTCGACAGACCCCTTACACTGATCGGCATGGAGGACGAGGTCGACCGACTGGTAGCGGCATGGCGCCGGGAGCGCCCTGACCTCGACGTGGAACCGCTTGAGGTGCTGAGCCGCGTGAGCAGGCTCGCGCGGCACCTCGACCGCGCCCGCAGGCTGGCCTTCTCCGAGCACGGCCTGGAGCCCTGGGAGTTCGACGTACTGACCTCCCTGCGCCGCGCGGGAGCGCCCTACCAGCTCTCCCCCGGCCAGCTCCTGACGCAGACCCTCGTCACCTCCGGCACCATGACCAACCGCATCGACCGGCTCGCCAAGAAGGGCCTCGTCGAACGGCTTCCGGACCCCAGCGACCGCCGGGGGGTCCTCGTGCGGCTCACCCCCGAGGGCCGCGACCGCGCCGACCAGGCCCTCGCCGGGCTGCTGGCCCAGGAGCGGGCGATCCTCGCCCAGCTCTCCCAGCACCAGCGCGCGGACCTGGCCGGGCTGCTACGCCAGCTGACCGCTCCGTTCGACAACATCCCCGGCTAGCCCCAGATCGGCCGGCCGTACGCCCGCCCGCCGGGCCAGGGCCACAGCCGCCAGGGTGGAGTGCACGCCCAGCTTGCCCAGCACGTTCTGCATGTGCGTGCGGACCGTGTGGGGGGACAGGAACAGCCGCGCCGCCACGTCCTTGCGGCCCAGTCCGGCCACCATGCAGCGCAGCACCTCGTGCTCGCGCGGGGTCAGCGACTCGACCAGGCGCTCGCTGTCCGTGCGGTGCTTGCGCGCTGCCGTCAGCTCGCGCAGCACCCCGGTGAGCAGCGCGGGCGGCAGGTGGGTCTCCTCGCGCAGGACCCCGCGGATGACGGCCAGCAGCCGCGAGAGCGAGCAGTCCTTGGCCACCCAGCCCGAGGCGCCCGCCTGGAGCGCGTGCGCGGCCCGGCGCGGTTCGTCGCGCTCGGCCAGGACGACCGTGCGCACGCCGGGGTGGGAGCCCCGTACCGTCGCGACCAGCGCGATCCCGTCCGCGCCCGGCGGCGCGGCCCCGGCGCCCGGCTCGCGCTGGGCGGGCACGCCGCCCGAGGGGCCGGAGGCGCCCGCAGGCCCGGCCGCGGCGGCCAGGTCGGCGTCGACGAGCAGGACGTCGAAGCGGCGGCCCTCGGCCACCGCGCGTTCGAGGCAGCGCAGGGCGGCCGGACCACTGCCGGCCGCGGACACGTCCACGTCCGGCTCGGCCGCGAGCGCGGCTGCGAGCGATTCGGCGAAGATTCGGTGATCGTCGACGACGAGAACCCGGATACGAGCCACAAAACCCCCAAGGGTCGGGGAACGGACGACGGCGGGTACGGCGCCCGGACCGGGTGATCCGCAGCTGCCCCGGCCGCCGCCGAGACATCTCTGCACTACCCCGGACCGGCCGCCGTACCCGACGTGTCTCGACCCCTGAATCAACACCGGCCCCCACCGGTGTCACGCATCAGCGTAGGGCCGGGGGCGGCGCGCGGTTGGCCGAATAGCAGAAGTTTTCCCCGCGATTTTCCAGCGGGCGCGGCCCGAACGGGCTTTGTGGTGGCTTGAATTCGACTGCCCTGAAGGTCCGGATGACGGCATCCGCACCGGCCTGTGCCACGGGCAGTTGCACGGGGTGTGTTTCACCCGGCGTGTGCACGCCGGGCGCCCGCGCACAGCGCTCGCCCACCGCGCGCCCGGGGCATGCGCGCGCCCCCCGCACCGGAGGGTGCGGGGGGCGCGTGGGAAAGCGGTGAGCAGGGTGGTTCAGGAGGCGTCCCTGCGCGCGAAGTTCCACGCGTCCGTGATGATGCCGGTGAGATCGGTGCGGCTCGGGGTCCAGCCCAGGCGCTCGTGGGCCGTGCGCGCGGAGGCCACCAGCTTCGCCGGGTCGCCGGCCCTGCGCGGGGCGACGACCTCGGGGATCTCGTGGCCGGTCACCTTGCGGACGGTCTCGACGACCTCGCGGACCGAGAACCCGCTGCCGTTGCCCAGGTTGCAGATCAGGTGCTCGCCGGCTGCGGCGTTCTCCAGCGCGGCCAGGTGGGCCTCCGCCAGGTCCGCGACGTGGATGTAGTCGCGCACGCAGGTGCCGTCGGGGGTCGGGTAGTCCTCGCCGAACACCGAGATCGCCTCCCGCTCGCCCAGGGCGACCTGGAGCACCAGCGGGATCAGGTGGGTCTCGGGGCTGTGGCGCTCGCCGAACTCCTTGTAGGCGCCGGCCACGTTGAAGTAGCGCAGGGACACCGCGGCCAGGCCGTGCGCCACGCACTCCCCCGCGATCATGTGGTCGACGGCCAGCTTCGAGGCGCCGTACGGGTTGGTCGGCGCGGTCACCGAGGCCTCGGTCAGCAGGCCCTCGGCCGGCTCCCCGTAGGTGGCGGCGGTGGAGGAGAACACCAGCTTGCCGACGCCCGCCTCGCGCATCGCGGCCAGCAGGGCGAGGGTGCCGCCGACGTTGTTCTCCCAGTACTTGCCCGGGTTCACCACGGACTCGCCGACCTGCGAGGAGGCCGCGAAGTGCAGGACGCCGTCGAAGGAGGCGTCCACGTACCGCGCGGCGTCCTGGATCCGGCCCTCGATGAAGGAGGCGCCCGCCGGGACGCCCTCGCGGAAGCCGGTGCTGAGGTCGTCGAGGACGGTCACCTCGTGGCCGGCCTCCAGCAGGTGCGCCGCGACCACGCTGCCGACGTATCCGGCGCCACCGGTTACAAGGTACTTGCTCACTCCACTACTGCCTCTCCCAGGGAAACGCGCACGGGGGTACGCGCGTGCTAGGAGACTGGCTTACCGGATGAGGCGGCTCCGGAGGAAATCCTGGCCCCGCTCAGGCTTCCCCGGGACCCCGCGGCGGGGCCGCCCGGTCCAGCAGACCGGTACGGGCGGCCAGCGCGGCCGCCTCCAGCCGCGAGCCCACGCCCAGCTTCATCAGGACCCGCTGCACGTGCGTCCGGGCGGTGCTCGGGGCGATGGCCATGCCCGCCGCGATCAGCCGGGTGTCCTCCCCCTCCGCGACCCGCACCAGCACCTCCACCTCGCGCGGGGTCAGCATCCGCAGCAGCCTGCTGCCCTCGTCGTCGGGCTGGGCCGCGGGGTTCAGGAGCTCCGCGAACGCCCCCTGGAGCAGCTGGGGCGCGATCGCCGGCTCCCCCGCCCGCGCCTTGGCCAGGGCCCGCTCCACGCCCTCGATCCGCTCGTCCTGGCGTACGTAGCCCGAGGCGCCCGCGGCGAAGGCGGCGGCGATGCCGCGCGGGCTGGGCACCGGCCCCAGCACGACGACGGCGATCTGCGGGCGTTCCCGCTTGATCCGTACGACCGGCTCGAAGACCCCGGGTTCGGCCGGGGTCGCCGTCCCCAGCAGACAGACCTCGGGGGCCCGGCCGATGACCAGTTCGGCGGCGCCCGCGGTCGGGGCGGTGGCCGCCAGCACCCGGTGGCCGCGCAGTTTCAGGGCAGAGGCGAGCGCCTCGGCCAGCAGCCGGTGGTCGTCGACCACCACGACCCGTACGCCCATTGAGGCACCCACCCCCGAATCATCTGACCCGGCAAGCTACACGCTTGTTCGACGGTGCGCGCCGGTATCGACGCAGAAGCCCCCGGAAGGACGGACCTTCCGGGGGCTTCCGGCCACTTGCGCACGGTTGTTCGCCGCGGCCTTCGCGCGCCGCGGCCTTCGCGCGCCGCGGCGCGGGCGTCAGCTCGCGGTGAAGGAGATGAAGAGGTACTCCGGGTCGCTCTTCTCCGAGTACGGCTTGCGGACCGAGGTGCGGGAGATGAAGAGCTTGCCCTTGTGGTAGCGGTATTCGGAGTATTCGGGCGAGAAGGCGATCTCGGCCCGCTGGGTCGCCTTGTCCGCCGGGTTCTCCATGAGGAGGGTTTCCTTCATGGTCCTGCCGTCGATGCTGACGATCTGGCCGCCCTTGTCGTACGGGGGCTCCTTGTAGGCGATGATGTTCGGCCCGTCCATGCGCAGCGGCGTGATCTGGTAGCGCTCGCCCGCGTCGGCGCGGTCGGTGGTCTGCTTGCCCGTCTCAAGGTCGAAGGAGAGCACCTCGTTGGTGCGGCTCATGCCCTCCTTGCCCTGGTGCTCGTACGAGGGCAGGTAGAGCTTGCCGTTGCCGACGACCATGCCGGTGCACTTCTCGACCTCGGTGGCCGCGCACTTGCCGTCGAAGGTGCCGGAGGTGAGCGCGATGCGCGCCTTCAGCTCGCCCTTGTCGTCGACGACGAAGAGGTCGCTGACGCCGGTGGCGTTCTTCGCGGTCTTGCCGACGTCGGCGGCGACGATCAGCGGCTTGGTGGAGACGATGCCGGCGTAGTCGATGCCCGGGGAGAGCTTGTAGGAGGCCTTGGGCGCTCCGGTGGCCGGGTCCAGGACCTGCGCGTACAGCGTGTAGTTGGGGCTCTGGCCGCACTTGCGGATGACGGCGAGGGCCTCGCCGCCGGCGTAGCCGGTGTCGCGGCACTGTTCGGCGTCGACCTTGGGGAGCCACAGGGGCTTGCCGTCGGCGAGGTTCCAGGCGGCGCCTCCGATGGAGATGTCGGCGGCGGCCACGGTGTTGCCGCTGATGGTGACCTCGCGCAGGTTCGCGGGCCGGTCGCCGCCGCTGGCGCTCTTGGCGTTGCCGGACCAGACGAGCTTGCCGCCGTCCAGGTCGATGACGCCGACCTCGCTGCACGCGGGGTACTTGTTCTCGGCCGTCGGCTGGGTGGGCCGGAAGAGGATCGCGGACTTGTTCTGGCTGACGTGCTTGGTCGCTCCGCAGACCTCGCCCGGGAGCGGGATCTCCCACTTCTTGCCGCCGTCGACCAGGTTGTAGCCGACGACCTTGGACACGTCGGACTTCACGTAGGTGGAGTCGGTGATCCAGGAGCCGGTGGTGCCGACCTGTTCGGCGGGCTGCGGGCTGGGCAGGTTGAAGAGGGTCTTCGCCTTGGGGTTGGAGGGCGCGGTCTCCGTGCCCGCCTGGCCTTCCTGGGGCTTGTCGTTGCCCGTGGGGGTGCTGCCGCCCGCGGTGGTCTGCCTGCCGTCGCCCCCGCCGTCGCCGGAGGCGTACCAGAGGCCGCCGCCGACGATGAGGACGATGGCCAGCAGGGCCGCGCCGACGATCATCAGCTGGTTGCGCTTGTCGTTGCCGCCGCCGGCCGGGGCGCCGGGCGCCGGGGGCTGGGCGGCGTACATGGGCGCGGTGGCGGGCTGGGGCTGCTGCGGGTAGCCGTAACCGGGCCCGGGCTGCGGGTATCCGTACGCGGGCTGTCCGGGGGCCTGGCCCGGGGCCGGCGGTGCGGCCGGCGGCGGACCGGGCTGGGCCGCGGGCTGGACCGGCATGGTCGGGGGCTGGGCCGGAGGCTGCTGCGCGGGCACCGGCGGCCCGGGCGGCGGAGGCGGGGCGAACCCGCCCTGCGGGGGATCCTGCGGCGCTCCGAAGCCGCCGGACGGCGGCTGGCTGGGGGGCGGCGGGGTACTCATGTGTTGCTACTGCCTCTCGGTGGGCGGCTGTCGGACACGTTCACTTTCCGAAGACCATGAGGAGCTTCTCTTCCTTGCCCTCGGCCTTGAGGTGGCCGGTGGAGATGAAGAACCGTCCGTCCACGTAGTCGGCCTCCGGGAGACGGAACGAGTGCTCGATGGGTGCGGCGGGGCCCGAGGGGTTGCGCAGGAGTGCGGTGGGGGTGCCGCCGGCGGCGGGGATCGAGAGGATCTCGCCGCCCTTGTCCTCCTCGGCCTGGCGGTAGAAGACCAGCTGTCCGCCCGCGGCCTTGAGCGGGGTGACGGTGCGCTTGTCGCCGGCCGGGGTACGCCACTTGACCTTGCCGGTGGCCAGGTCGAAGGCGACGATCTCGTTCGCCTTGCCGCCCGACTCCTTGGTGGCCAGGTAGAGGGTGTTGTCGGCGACGGCCGAGGAGTCGCACGTCGTCAGGGAGTGGAAGAGTCCGCTGTCGCCGCAGCCGACGGGGAAGTTGCCTTCGCCGGTGAGGGTGGCGGTCTGCTTCCCGTCGGGGCCGATGACCACGATGGAGCGCTCCTTGCTCTCCTCGTTGCCAAGGTCGAGCACGAGCGGGTCCACCGAGTAGATGCTGGTGACCTTGAACTTCGGGGGGAGCCGGAAGGTCCAGTTCTTCTTGCCGGTGACCGGGTCGGTGCCCTGTACCTCGCCGGTGCTGTTCTCGTCCTGGCAGGTGGCGAGGGCGATCATCCGGCCGTTGCCCGACGTGTAGGAGTCGGGCTGGCAGCCCTCGGCCTGGTTGCTGCCGAACAGCCTGTCACCGGTGCTGACCTTGAAGGCGCTGGCGTTGCCGCCGCGGCTGATGGCGACGGTGTCGCCGGTGATGTCCACCGAGGGGCTGGTGAAGAGGTCGAACAGCCCTTCCTTGGGCACCTCCTTCGACCAGACCTCCTTGCCCGTCTTGAGGTCGACCACGCGCATCTGGGTGCAGGAGGCGGTGTCCGACTCGCCTTCCCTGTACATGACGACCGTCTTGCCGTCGGCGGTGGTCTGCGGGGTGGTGGCGCAGATCAGGGCGGGGAAGGGGAGCGTCCACCGCTCCTTGCCGTCGGCGGCCGAGTAGGCGGTGAGGGACTTCCAGACGCCCTTGACGACGGTGTCGCCGACCACCCACTGGCCCGGGGAGTCCACGCCCATGCCGGGGCCGTCGATCTTGACCATCTTGAGCCAGAGGACCTTGTCCTCGCCCTGCTTGCGGCCGGAGTTGAGGTCGGCGTCCTGGCTGCCGTTGCCGCTGCCGTCGCCCTTGTCCACGGAGGCCGACGCGGAGGGCTTGCCGTCGGAGGGCGACTCCTGCGCGAGGGGCTTCTTCGGGTCGTCGCCCTTGACGAAGGCGACGTAGCCGACGCCGCCGGCGAGCAGGAGCGCCGCCACGGAGGCGGCGATCAGGACGGTGAGCTTCTTCTTCGGCGGCGTCCCGGGCGCGGGCGGCGGCGTCCCGGGCGGACCGGGGGGCGGCGGCGGGTAGCCGTAGCCGTACATCGGCTGCGTGGGGGGCTGCTGGGCGTAGGGGTTCGCGCCCTGCGGCGGATATCCGTAGGCCGAAGGCTGCGGCGGGCCGGGGAGGTGCCCGTAACCGGAGGGTGTCGGCGGCTGGTTCGGCGGCTGGGGCGACTCGGTCATCAGCGCACCTTTTCGGATTCGGAAGGGTCGTGG
Organism: Streptomyces sp. NPDC053432; assembly: GCF_055585365.1. Classification (NCBI taxonomy): domain Bacteria; kingdom Bacillati; phylum Actinomycetota; class Actinomycetes; order Kitasatosporales; family Streptomycetaceae; genus Streptomyces; species Streptomyces sp. NPDC053432. Next base: position 195,108 of record NZ_JBVJKF010000007.1, on the reverse strand, counting down.
GGGATGACCTTTCTATCACTGGCAGGCCACGCACATCGGGCCGGTCCTCGCCCTGTACCCAAGGGAGGACCGGCCCGTGACGCCGTCGTTATCGGCCCGGCTACTGGGCCTCCTCGGCCAGTTCGAGCCAGCGCATCTCCAAATCGTCGCGCTCCGAGAGGAGTTCGCGCAGCTCCGCGTCGAGCTTGGCGACCTTGTCGTAGTCGGTGGAGTGCTCGGCGATCTGCGCGTGCAGGTTGCTCTCGCGGTCGGCGAGCTTGTTCAGCTGGCGCTCGATCTTCTGGAGTTCCTTCTTCGCCGCGCGGGAGTCCCCGGACGAGGTGGACTTCGCGGCGGCAGCGGCGGGCGCGGGCGCCGGGGCGGCCGCCTCGATCATCCGCCGGCGGCGCTCCAGGTACTCGTCCAGGCCGCGCGGCAGCATCCGCAGGCTCGCGTCGCCGAGCAGGGCCATCACCGTGTCGGTGGTGCGCTCGATGAAGAACCGGTCGTGGGAGATCACGATCATCGAGCCGGGCCAGCCGTCGAGGAGGTCCTCCAGCTGGGTCAGGGTCTCGATGTCGAGGTCGTTGGTGGGCTCGTCGAGGAAGAGGACGTTGGGCTCGTCCATCAGCAGGCGCAGGATCTGCAGCCGGCGCCGCTCACCGCCGGAGAGGTCGCCGACGGGCGTCCACTGCTTCTCCTTGGTGAAACCGAACTGCTCGCACAGCTGGCCCGCCGTCATCTCGCGGCCCTTGCCGAGGTCGACGCGGTCGCGGACGCGCTGGACGGCCTCCAGGACCCGCAGGGACGGGTCGAGTTCGCCGACCTCCTGCGAGAGGTAGGCGAGCCGGACGGTCTTGCCGACGGTGACCCGGCCGGCGGCGGGCTGGGACTCGCCCTGGGTGCGGGCGGCCTCTGCCAGGGCACGCAGGAGGGAGGTCTTGCCGGCGCCGTTGACGCCGACGAGTCCGATGCGGTCACCGGGGCCCAGGTGCCAGGTGAGGTGCTTGAGGAGGACCTTGGGGCCGGCGTGGACGCTGACGTCTTCGAGGTCGAAGACGGTCTTGCCGAGACGGGCGTTGGCGAAGCGCATCAGCTCGGACTTGTCGCGCGGCGGCGGCACGTCGGCGATCAGCTCGTTGGCCGCCTCGATGCGGTAGCGCGGCTTGGAGGTGCGGGCCGGGGCGCCGCGGCGCAGCCAGGCCAGCTCCTTGCGCATCAGGTTCTGCCGCTTCTGTTCCTCGGTGGCGGCGATCCGCTCGCGTTCGGCGCGGGCGAAGACGTAGTCGCTGTAGCCGCCCTCGTACTCGTGGACGTCTCCGCGCTGGACGTCCCACATGCGGGTGCAGACCTGGTCGAGGAACCAGCGGTCGTGGGTGACGCAGACGAGGGCGGAGCGGCGGGCCTGGAGGTGGCCGGCCAGCCAGGAGATGCCCTCGACGTCGAGGTGGTTGGTGGGCTCGTCGAGGACGAGGAGGTCCTGGTCGGCGATGAGCAGTTTGGCGAGCGCGATCCGGCGGCGCTCGCCGCCGGAGAGCGGGCCGATGACGGTGTCGAGGCCCTGGCCGAAGCCGGGCAGGTCGAGCCCGCCGAAGAGGCCGGTCAGCACGTCGCGGATCTTGGCGTTGCCGGCCCACTCGTGGTCGGCCATGTCCCGGATGATCTCGTGGCGGATGGTGGCCGCGGGATCGAGGGAGTCGTGCTGGGTGAGGACGCCCATGCGCAGGCCGCCCGACTGGGTGACGCGCCCGGTGTCGGGCTCCTCCAGCTTGGCCAGCATGCGGACGAGGGTGGTCTTGCCGTCGCCGTTGCGGCCGACGACACCGATCCGGTCCCCCTCGGATACGCCGAGGGAGATGCCGTCGAGCAGGGTACGTGTGCCGTACACCTTGCTGACTGCCTCGACATTGACCAGATTGACGGCCATCAGACGCGCTCCAGGGAAGGGGTGTGGATCAGCCCCTCAGCCTAACGCGCCGGGCAGCGCCGGACCGTTCCACCAGGAGCCAGCCGCCCAGTGCCATCGCGATGGCGGCCGGCGCGGTGACGGGAACGGCGATCAGGGTGGCGGTGTGCCCGTCGAGCAGCCCGCCGAGGCCGGTCATGGAGAGCCCGAGGATGCCGAGGAGGCACAGGGTGATGCCGGCGGCGGCGCGGGGGCCGCTTCCGGAGCCGGCGGGGGCCGCGGGGGCCGGACGGGCCGGGGCCTCGAAGCGGCGGAAGCAGGCGACGAGCAGCGCGGTGAGGCCCGCGGCGGCGGCGATCCTGACGGGCGCCTGCGCCCACCAGGCGGCGGTGGCGGGCTCGGGCAGGGCGATCCCGAGGGCGACCTGGGCCCCGTACACGGCGAGCATGGCGGTGAGGTGCCACAGGAAGGCGGTCATGGCGATCCCGTTGGCGGCGACGACGCCGCGCCAGACCCGGGGGCGGGCCAGCCAGGCGGTGGCGGGCCCCGCCAGGAGCTGGACGGCGCCGACGAGCCACAGGCCGTGGCAGAGCAGCGCCAGGGTGGGCGGGGCCATGTTGGAGACCTTCTCGCCGGGCATCCCGACCATGGACAGCGGGTACGGACCGTACGCCACGAGCAGCGCGGCCCCGGCGAGGCCCGCGGCGGCGAGGAGGGCGGGGCGGCGGATCCGGCCGTCGGCGCGGAGGAAGCCGAGCTGGTGGACGGCGAGCCAGACGAAGCCGAAGTTCAGGAACTCCACGTACGGCACGCCGAGCGCGAAGCGCAGTACGTCCACGGCGGCGGCCGCGCCGGCCAGGGCCGCGAAGGCGGCCCAGCCGCGGCGCTCGTGCAGCTTCAGCAGCGGCGGGGTGAAGGCGACCATGGCGAGGTAGATCCCGATGAACCAGAGCGGCTGCGTGACCATCCGCAGCGCGGCCCCGCTCAGCCGCCCGTCACCGGCTCCGGCGAGCTGCACGCCGAGCGCGAGGGCGGCCCAGACGAGGACGAAGACGAGCGTGGGCCGCAGCAGGCGGCGCAGCCGGGCGCGCAGGAAGTCGGCGTAGACGGGCCGGCCGTCGCCGCGCCGCAGCAGGGAGCGGTAGGACAGCGCGTGCGAGAACCCGCCGACGAAGAAGAACACCGGCATGACCTGCAGCGCCCAGGTGAGCACCTGGAGCCGTGGCACGACGGCGAGGAGGTTCCCTATGCCGCCGCTGCTGACGGCGGCCATCAGCCAGTGCCCGGCGACGACGGTGCCCAGGGAGGCGGCCCTCAGCAGATCCACGTACCGGTCCCGTCCGGCGGGGGTGGCCTCGGCGATGTCGCGTGCGCTGGCTGTCATGTCCCCACGGTCGCCCGCCGGCCGGCTCCGCCGACAGGGTGCGGGTACTCAACTCCGGCCTGAGTACGGGCGCGGCCCGGCTCCGGGCGAAGATGCCGCTGCGCGGCACCCTGGGCTCCGCCCAGACCCGCGCCTCAAACGCCGGCGAGGCTGGATGTGCCCCGGGGGGGGCTGCATGTCCCGGAGGGGCTGGACATCCCGCAGGGGCTGGACATCCCGGAGAGGCTGGTTTTGCCCTCCGGGGCATCCAGCCGCACCTGGCGGGCGGCAGCAGCCAAATCCAGCCTCGCCGGCGTTTGAGGCGCCGCCGGAGGCAGACCCGGGCCCGCCCGGGCTTCGTGAGCCGCCCCCGGAGATCCACGCCGGCCTGCAATGGGGGCGCCGCCGGGGCGATATGCGGCCCTCCGGCGTTTGAGGAGCGGGGGCTGGGGCGGAGCCGCAGGGGGCCGCGCAGCGGCGTCCGGCCCGCGGGGCTACGCCAGGACCACCGCTCCGGGGGCCGGGGCCGAGGCCACGCGGGTGGTGCGGCACGTGCCCGAGGCTTCCAGGGCCGCGGCCACCTTCAGCGCGGCTTCCGGGTCGCGGACCAGGAAGGCCGTGGTCGGGCCCGAGCCCGAGACCAGCGCGGCCAGCGCGCCCCCCTCGACGCCCACCGCCAGCGTCGCGGCCAGCGACGGCCGCAGCGACAGCGCCGCCGACTGGAGGTCGTTGGACAGGGCGCCCGCCAGCGCGTCCGGGTCGCCGGAGGCGAGGGCCGCGAGGAGGGCCGGGGAGGCCACGGGCTCCGGGATCTCCCGGCCCTCGGTCTCGGCGAGCCGGTCGAACTCGCGGAACACCGCCGGCGTGGACAGCCCGCCGTCGGCCACCGCGAACACCCAGTGGAACGCGCCCGCCTCCACGGGCGTCAGCAGCTCGCCGCGCCCCGTGCCGAGCGCGGCCCCGCCGACCAGGCTGAAGGGGACGTCGCTGCCGAGCTCCGCGCACAGGTCCAGCAGCTCGGCCCGCGGGGTGTTCAGCCCCCACAGCGCGTCGCAGGCCACCAGGGCCGCCGCGCCGTCCGCGCTGCCGCCCGCCATGCCCCCGGCCACCGGGATGTTCTTGGCGATGTGCAGGTGCACCGAGGGGGAGATGCCGTGCCGCGCCGCGAGGATCTCCGCGGCCCGCGCGGCCAGGTTCGTACGGTCCAGCGGCACCTGGTCGGCATCCGGGCCGGTGCAGGTGACGGTGAGGGAGTCCGCGGGTGCCGCCGTGACCTCGTCGAAGAGGGAGACGGCGAGGAAGACGTTGGCGAGGTCGTGGAAGCCGTCGGGGCGCGCCGCGCCCACCGCCAGCTGGACGTTGACCTTCGCGGGGACGCGTACGGTCACGCTCGTGCTCACAGCGCCGGCCTTTCCGCCTGCGGCTTGTGCTCGGCGATCGCGGCGAACTGCTCGACCGTCAGCGACTCCCCGCGCGCCTGCGGGGAGATCCCGGCGGCGACCAGCGCCTCCTCGGCGCCCGCCGCCGAACCGGCCCAGCCGGCCAGCGCGGCGCGCAGCGTCTTGCGGCGCTGCGCGAAGGCGGCGTCGACGACCGCGAACACCTCCGCCTTCGAGGCGGTGGTCTTGATCGGCTCGGTGCGGCGGACGAGGGAGACGAGGCCGGAGTCGACGTTGGGGGCGGGCCAGAAGACCTTGCGGCCGATGGCGCCGGCCCGCTTGACGTGCGCGTACCAGTTGGCCTTGACCGAGGGCACCCCGTACACCTTGTTGCCGGGTTCGGCGGCGAGCCGGTCGGCGACCTCCGACTGCACCATGACGAGGGTCCGCTCGATGCTCGGGAAGCGGTCGAGCATGGTCAGCAGCACCGGCACGGCCACGTTGTAGGGCAGGTTGGCGACGAGCGCGGTGGGCGCCGGCCCGGGCAGCTCGGTGACGAGCATCGCGTCGGAGTGGACCAGCGCGAAGCGGTCCATGCGGCCGGGCATCCGCGCCTCGATGGTGGCGGGCAGCGCGGCCGCGAGGATGTCGTCGATCTCGACGGCGGTGACCCGGTCGGCGGCCTCCAGCAGAGCGAGCGTCAGCGAGCCCAGTCCCGGCCCGACCTCGACGACCACGTCGTCGGGCCGCACCTCGGCGGTGCGCACGATCCGGCGCACCGTGTTGGCGTCGATGACGAAGTTCTGCCCCTTCTGCTTCGTCGGCTTCACGCCGAGTACGGCGGCCAGCTCCCGGATGTCGGCGGGGCCGAGGAGGGCGTCGGAAGGGGCGGGGTGGTTCTCGTTGGGCTGCTGCTCTGCGGTGCTCACCGCCCAAGCCTACGGCCGCAGTGCGGCCACGGGCTCGCCCCCCGCTGCACGTAGAGCTTCTTCGCCCGGTACGTCTGCTCCGAGGCCGGTGCGTCCTGGGGGCGGCCGCTGCCGCCGAGGGCCTGCCAGGTGCGGACGTCGAACTGGTAGAGGCCGCCGTACGTGCCCGAGGCGTCGGTGGCGGTGGGGCGGCCGCCGGACTCGCACTGGGCGAGGGCGGCCCAGTCGAGGCCGTCGGCACCGGAGACGGAGGTGGGCAGCGGCTTCGTGCCGACCTTGACCAGCTGGGTGACGGGCTCGCGGACGACCTCCTCGGCGATGCGGCGGGGTTTCTGCCGGACCCCGTTGACGGTGCGCAGGCCGTAGGTGACCCGGCGGGCGCCGGGCCGGCCGGCGCGTTCGACGACTTCGGTGCCGGTGAAGAGGGAGGGGTCCTCGGTCTTCTCGACGGCGTAGGGGATGCGCTCCTCCCGGACCTCGCGGGTGCCGGTGATGCGGAGCACGGTGACGGTCTGTCCGTCGCGGGGGAAGGAGTCCGGGGGGACGGAGGTGGTGTCCTGGCCGTGGAGGGTGATGCCGGCCTGGTCGAGGGCTTCCTGGACGCTGGCCGCGTTGGTGCGGATGGTGCGTTCGCTGCCGTCGGCGAGGAAGGTGACGCTGCGCTCGGTGCGGACGCTGAGGGCGAGGCCCGTGCGGGGGACGGGGGCCTCGCGGGGTGAGGAGAGGAAGGCGCCCTCGGCGCGGATGCCGAGCTGGCGCAGGGCGCCCTCGACGGTGCGGGCGGTCGTCCACACCTGGCGGGGCTGGCCGTCGAGGGTCAGGCGCAGGGGGCGGCCGTAGCGGACGATGACCTCTTCGCCGTCGTCGAGGGGTTCGCCGGGGGCGGGGGCGACGAGGTCGTGGGGGCCGACGCCGAGGCCTTCGGAGGCCAGCAGTTCGTCGACGTCGTCGGCGAAGGTGTGCAGGTTCCTCGGGACTCCGTCCACGGTGAGCCGGACGGTCTTGTCGGCGGCGACGAAGGCGGTGGTGCCGCCGGCGAGGAAGGCGACGACGAGTGCTTGCGGCACGATCCGCCGCCAGGTCCCTCCCGGGAGGGGCGGGGGTACGGCCGTGGCCCGCCGGCGTCCGGTGCCGGGCCCTGCGGGGGCCGACAGGCCGGGGGCCTCGCCGCCCCGGCGGCGGCCGGTGCCCGGCCCGGCGCGGCGCCTTCCGGCTCCTGGCGGGGCCTCCCCGCCCGGGGCGGGCTCGGCGGGGGCACCGCGCCGTCGGCCGGGTCCCGGCGGGGCGGGGGCGGTGACCGTCCCGCCGCCCGCCGCTGCCCGGCGGCGGCCCGTGGCCGTTGCCGGTGCGGCTGCGGGTGCGGCGTCCTGTGGTGCGGGGGCGGCCGACCGGTCGGACTCCTGCCCGCGCGCCCGCCGCCGCGCGCCCCGGCCGCCGGAGCCCCGGGGCGTCGGCACCTCCGGCCCGGCCGCTCCGGGTCCTGAGGTGCCGGCGGCGGCCGGCCGGGCGCCCGGCCCGGGACTGCCGCGGCGGTGACTGCCCTGCGTTTCGCTCACGACGCTCGCTCCCCTGGTGGTCGGCACCCGCTGGTTCGGGGCACGGCACCATAGCGGAGGAGTCGTCACACTCCAAAGTCGTACGACTACTCAGGGTGGCGTCAGTAGCCGAACGCGCGCGCCGTGTTGGCCGCCAGGGCCGTGGCCATCGCGTCCTCGCCGATGCCGCGCACGGCGGCCATGGCCCGCACCGTCAGCGGAATGAGGTACGGCGCGTTGGGCCGGCCGCGGTACGGCGCCGGGGTCAGGTACGGGGCGTCGGTCTCCACGAGGACGAGTTCCAGCGGGGCCACGGCCAGGGCCTCGCGCAGCGGGGCCGCGTTCTTGAAGGTGACGGTCCCGGCGAAGGACATGTAGTACCCGGCGGCGGCGCACTCGCGGGCCATCTCGGCGTCCCCGGAGTAGCAGTGGAAGACGGTCCGCTCCGGGGCGCCCTCCTCGCGCAGCACGCGCAGGACGTCCGCGTGGGCCTCGCGGTCGTGGATGACGAGCGCCTTGCCCTGCCGCTTGGCGATCTCAATGTGGGCGCGGAAGGAACGCTCCTGCGCGGCCATCCCCTCCGGCCCGGTGCGGAAGTAGTCCAAGCCGGTCTCGCCGACCGCCTTGACGTGGTCGAGGGCGGCCAGCGCCTCGATCTCCGCGAGCGCCTCGTCCAGGGCCGCGTCGCCGCCGCCGGCCCGGGCGCCCTGCCGGGACCAGCCGTCGGGATCCCCGTGCACGATGCGCGGGGCCTCGTTGGGGTGCAGGGCCACCGCCGCGTGGACGTTCTCGTACGCCGCCGCCGTCTCGGCGGCCCACCGGGAGCCCTTCACGTCGCAGCCCACCTGGAAGACGGTGGTCACCCCGACCGAGGCGGCCTTGGCGAGGCCCTCCTCGACGGTGCCGGACTGCATGTCCAGGTGGGTGTGCGAGTCCGCGACCGCCACCCGGAGGGGTTCGGGCAGCGGCGGCGGTGCGTCTTTCGAGGAGGGGCTCATGCGGCCGATCTTATGACCGGCGGAAGATCCCCATCAGCCGGGAGAGCCGGCCCCGGCTCCGCTCCGGCTCGTCGACCGGGACGGGACCCGGTGCGTCGTGCCTGCGCGGCTTGGGGGTCCGCGGTTCGTTCGCCCCGGCCGGCACCGGTCCGGCGATCCCGGGGGCGATGCGGTGGTGGTAGAGCCGGTCGATCGTGCCGAGCACCGAGGAGACCTGACCGGCCCGCATGATCCGCACGACGTGGCCGCCGCAGTTCATGCAGGTCGGGTTGGACAGCGGGGAGGGCACCCGCTCGCCGCTGACCATGTACATGATGAACGGCTCGCCCCGGCCGTCCACGTGGTGTTCTATCGCGTAGGCCTGCTCCCAGGCGTATCCGCACTTCATGCAGGCGAAGGAGTACGCCTCGTGCACGGTCTGCACGGGAGCGGATACAGGGCCGGGTCCCGCGGCGGCGACGGGGACCGGGGTGTCAGCGATCTCACTCATGCCAGCTCCTCTTGTTCCACTGGTGCCATTGCCAGTGGACGCCTCTTCGGGCGGGAGCGCATCAGGCCCTGTCTACTGTTGGACGGTCTTTGGGCGACTCATGCCCCAAAGCGCCCGGTGCGCGGTCTGAGCTTTGCTTTTCAGGTTAGCTCTTTACCGACCTGGGGCACCTTTTCAGCCGCATTCTTTGCCGCCACCACCGCGTCGAACACGTCCCGCTTGGGTACTCCGGCCTCCGCCGCGACCGCCGCGATGGCCTCCTTGCGGCGCTCCCCCGCCTCCTCGCGCACCCGTACCCGGCGCACCAGCTCCTCGGCGTCCACGTCCCCGGGCCCGGCCGCGGGGGCGCCTTCGACCACCACGGTGATCTCGCCGCGCACGCCCTCGGCCGCCCACACCGCCAGCTCGCCGAGGCCGCCGCGCCTGACCTCCTCGTACGTCTTCGTCAGCTCGCGGCACACGGCGGCCCGCCGGTCCGCGCCGAAGACCTCGGCCATCGCGGCCAGGGTGTCGTCGAGCCGGTGCGGGGCCTCGAAGTAAACGAGCGTGCGCCGCTCGCCCTCGACCTCGCGCAGCCGGCCGAGGCGCTCGCCCGCCTTGCGCGGCAGGAACCCCTCGAAGCAGAAGCGGTCCACGGGCAGCCCGGACAGGGCGAGCGCGGTGAGCACGGCGGAGGGCCCCGGGACGGCGGTGACCTTGATGTCCTTCTCCACGGCGGCGGCCACGAGCCGGTAGCCGGGATCGGAGACGGAGGGCATGCCGGCGTCGGTGACCAGCAGGACGCGCTTGCCGTCCTCCAGCGCTTCGACGAGCTCGGGGGTGCGCGCGGACTCGTTGCCCTCGAAGTACGAGACGACGCGCCCGGTGGTGTGCACGCCGAGCCCCTGGGTCAGCCGGCGCAGCCGCCGGGTGTCCTCGGCGGCGACCACGTCGGCCCGCTCCAGCTCGGCCGCGAGCCGCGGCGGGGCGTCCGCGAGATCGCCGATGGGCGTCCCGGCGAGGACGAGCACGCCTGCTGTGGAGGAGGGTTCGGTACGGAGGGGCTGGTCAGTCGTCACCGGCCCATCCTCTCAGTCCCGGGGCCCGCCGCCCCCCGGGTACTGGGGCGCACACGGATCTCTTCCCTACGATGTGCCGGTGACCAGTACCGCGACGCCGCCGCCCAGCCCCGCGGGGGCACCTCCCGCCCTGCCGTCGGGGCGGGCCGAAGAGCAGCCCACCTGGCTGCGCCGCCTGCGCGGCTTCGGTTACGCACCGCCCGCCGGCGCCTGCGCGCGCGGGGACCTCCGCACCCGCCTGGTGCCCCCGTACGCCCAGCCGTCCCCACAGCTGTGGATGACCTTCGGGCTGCGGCCCGAGGTGTGGGGGACGTGGAACCGGATCCTGGCGTGGGCGGGGCCGGTGCTGGTGGCACTGGTCGCCGGGGTGCTGCGGTTCGTGCACCTGGGCAGCCCCAAGGCGGTGATATTCGACGAGACGTACTACGCCAAGGACGCCTGGGCCACGATCAAGCAGGGCTATGAGGCGAGCTGGCCCAAGGACATCGACAAGCTGATCCTCGACAACCCGCACGCGGTCGCCCTTCCGGCGGACGCCGGCTACGTCGTGCACCCGCCCGTCGGCAAGTGGGTCATCGGGCTGGGCGAGTGGATGTTCGGCTTCAACCCCTTCGGCTGGCGGTTCATGACCGCCGTGCTCGGCACCCTGTCGGTGCTTATGCTGTGCCGGATCGGGCGCCGCCTGTTCCGCTCCACCTTCCTGGGCTGCCTGGCGGGCGCGCTGCTCGCGGTGGACGGCCTGCACCTGGTGATGAGCCGGACCGCGCTGCTCGACCTGGTGCTGATGTTCTTCGTGCTGGCCGCGTTCGGGGCGCTGCTCATCGACCGGGACCGGACCCGGGCCCGGATCGCGGAGGCGCTGCCGGTGGACGAGGAGGGCCGGACCCGGCCCGACCTGAAGGTCGCCGAGACGCTGCGGCTGGGCTGGCGCCCGTACCGGATCCTGGCGGGCGTCTGCCTGGGTCTGGCCGCGGGCACAAAGTGGAACGGCTTCATCGCGCTGGCGTTCTTCGGCGTCCTGACCGTCTTGTGGGACGCGGCCGCGCGCCGCACCGCGGGCGCGGGGGCTCCGTACGCGTCGATGCTGCGCCGCGACGCGCTGCCCGGCTTCCTGTCGACCGTGCCGGTCGCGATCGTCACGTACCTGGTCTCCTGGTCGGGCTGGATCCTCAGCCCGGACAACGGCAAGGGCGGCTACCTGCGCGACTGGGCGGCCAAGTACGACCAGAAGAGCTCGCTGTCGTTCCTGCCGGAGTGGGTGCGCAGCCTGTGGCACTACGAGACCGAGGTCTACAAGTTCCACGTCGGCCTGACCTCGGGGCACACCTACGAGTCGAACCCGTGGAGCTGGCTGGTCCTGGGCCGGCCCGTCTCCTACTTCTACGAGTCCCCGGCGCCCGGCACGGACGGCTGCCCGGCGACGGAGACGGGCAAGTGCGCCCGGGAGGTGCTGGCGCTGGGCACCCCGCTGCTGTGGTGGGCGGGCTGCTTCGCGCTGCTCTACGTCTTGTGGCGGTGGTTCTTCCGCCGTGACTGGCGGGCGGGTGCGATCGCGTGCGCGCTGGGCGCCGGCCTGCTGCCCTGGTTCAACTACCAGGAGCGGACGATCTTCTACTTCTACGCGGTGGTCTTCGTCCCGTACCTGTGCCTGGCGGTGGCGATGATGATCGGCGCCCTGCTCGGGCCGGCCGGTTCGAGCGAACGGCGGCGGGCGCTGGGCGCGATCGGGGCGGGCGTGCTGGTGCTGCTGATCGCGTGGAACTTCATCTACTTCTGGCCCATCTACACGGGCCAGACCCTGCCCATGGACTCGTGGCGGGGCCGGATGTGGCTGGACACGTGGGTGTGACCGCGTAGCCGGTTCGGACGTGAGGAGGGGCCTTCCCGGGCGGACCGGGAGGGCCCTCCTGCCATTTACCGCACCGTTTCGGCCATCGGGGATTCCGGTCCGGTAACAAGCGCGTGCTCCGCCGACCACACGGCGTAAGGTCCGCACCAAGGATTCTTTGAACATGTTCAGGGAATCGCGACTCGGGGGAGGACCGGAAATGAACGGGGCGGCCAAGGGCGCCATCGTCGGCGGAGTGTTCCTCGCACTCGTCGGCGGCGCCGGCTACGGGGTGTACGCGCTGGTCGGGGACAGCGGCGAAGGCGAGAAGGACGGCGGTACGGCTTCCGTCCAGGCGGCCAAGGACAGCGGGCCGATCACGGAGAAGGAGACCGTCGCCACCGCCAAGGCCTTCCTCGCCGCGTGGGCCGCGGGGGACTCGGCCGCGGCGGGCGCGCTGACGAACAACGCGCATGACGCGCAGCCCGCCGTCAGCGAGTTCAGGGCCCGGGCGTTCGTGTCGAAGGCGGTGATCACGCCCGGCGCGTACAACGGCACCAGCGTGCCCTTCAAGGTCGAAGCGGAGATCACGTACGAGGGGACCACCAAGCCCTTCGTCTACGACTCCGAGCTCACCGTGGTGCGCGGGCTGACCACCGGGAAGCCGCTGGTCGACTGGAAGGACTCGATCATCCACCCGCAGCTCCAGCGGGGCGAGCGGCTGCGCGCGGGCGCCCCCGCCACGGCGCCGGTGAAGGCCCTCGACCGCAATGGCAAGGAGCTGACGGCCGAGCAGTACCCCTCGCTGCGGACCGTGCTGGACGAGCTGCGCAAGGCGTACGGCGAGAGGGCGGGCGGCGCGAAGGGGGCCGAGGTGTGGATCGAGCCCTTCACCCCGAACGATCCCAGACGGACCCTGATGACCCTGGCCGAGGGCAGGCCGGGGGAGATCCAGACCGTGCTGGACGCCGATGTGCAGGCCGCGGCGGAGAAGGCGGTGGCCGAGTACGCCGAGGCCTCGGTGGTCGCGGTCCAGCCGAGCACGGGCGACATCCTGGCCGTGGCCAACCACCGCAAGGACGGCTTCAACGCGGCGATGCGGGGGGCGCGGGCGCCGGGCTCGACGATGAAGATCGTGACGGGGGCCATGCTGATCGAGAAGGGCCTGGTGGCGGCGGACCGGCCGGCGGCCTGCCCGGCGACCGCCACGTGGGAGGGGCGGACCTTCCACAACCTGAACAACTTCAAGTCGGAGGGCGAGACCTTCGCGTCGAGCTTCGCCAGGTCCTGCAACACCGCCTTCATCAGCCTGATCGACGACGTGCGCGACAACGGCGCGCTGCCGCGGGAGGCGAAAGAGGTCTTCGGCATCGGGCTCGACTGGAAGACCGGGATCCCCTCGCGGGACGGGTCGGTCCCCGATGCCTCGGGGGCGGGCGCGGCCGCCGCGTACATCGGCCAGGGCACGATCACGATGAACCCGCTGAACGTCGCCTCGATCACGGCCACGGCCCGGACGGGGGTGTTCCGCCAGCCGGTGATCGTGAAGCCCTCGCTGGACGGGCGCAGCCTCGCCACGGCCTCGCGGGCCCTGAAGCCGGGGGTGTCGGCGCAGCTGGTGAAGATGATGAAGCTGACGGCGACGAACGGCACCGCCCGCGAGGCGATGGCCGCCGTGGGCGGCTCCGACAAGGGCGCGAAGACCGGCTCCGCGGAGGTCGACGGCGCGGGCAGCCCGGACAGCTGGTTCACCGGCTTCAGCGGCGACGTGGCCGCGGCGGCGATGGTCGAAGCGGGTGGCCACGGCGGCGAGGCGGCGGGCCCGATCGTGGCGCGCGTCCTGAACGCGGGGTAGCCCTCCCGGGCGGGGTCGGGCCGGCCCTGCGCGGCTCCGCCGTCTGCCTCCCGGCGGGGCCGTCTGGGGGGTGCGGCGCCGTTCCGGGGGCTCTGCCCCCGCACCCCCGCGCCTCAAACGCCGGCGAGGCTGGATTTGCCGGGCCGGAGGCTTCGGAGGTGCGGGTCGGTCCGCGGGGGCCCTCCGGGGCGACTCCTCGTCGTCGCGCCTGCGGGCACCGCAAGACCGCTGAACGAGGTTGCGCGCTCCTCCCGCGGGGACGCCCCTGCGCGCCCCCGCGCCTCAAACGCCGGCGAGGCTGGATTTGCCGGCCGGGGGCTTCGGAGGTGCGGGTCGGTCCGCGGGGGCCCTCCGGGGCGACTCCTCGTCGTCGCGCCTGCGGGCACCGCAAGACCGCTGAACGAGGTTGCGCGC